>JANNRQ010000132.1:0-59083 GCA_031401495.1 Gemmatimonadota bacterium | reverse complement strand
CCGTCGACGGCGCAGGGTTTGTCATGGGGTGAAAGCTATTCGAGGGATGGGGCAGGAGGGAACTGCAGGTCCCTCGCTACGCTCGGGACGACAACACCGATGCCGGAGGCCTCCACCCACCACCCCCCTCCCACCTACCTTATAGCGGGAGAACGGTCGGCACGGACGCCGTCCGTCCCCCAGACTCTCATCGTGCGCTCAGGACCACCCTCAGGCCCACCGGGCCAGACACCCGCCGGCGGCGCGCCGCGAGCTTCGGGCTCCCTGTCAGCCCGGGCCAGCGGTGCGCTCCGCGCGTCCGAGGCTGACGACCCCGACGAACTCCGCGGTGGCACGGCCACGCTGTCGCGTGACCTCTCGGACTTCCTGATCGAGTTCTCGATCGCGATGCAGAAGCACGCGATCTACCCGAAGTCTCATCCGCTCCTGGTGGAGGCCGTGGACGGCGTGCTGCGGCGCATCGCGCTGCTGCTGGCGGACCGTCAATCCTTGTCCATCGGAATCGCGCGGCGCCAGCTGATCATCGAAGGCGTGGGCACGGACCCCAACCATCCACTGCTCAAAGAGCTCGCCGGCCGACTCCACAAGCACCACCTCGGCGCGATCAAGTTCTCGCAGGACATCACGCGCGAGGAGCTGGCGGACGCCCTGGGGACAATCGCGGTGGACTCGGGCCGGCAAGGAGAACCGATCGGCGAAAGGGCCGAGCAGCTCTCGGAGCAGTGGGCCAACGTCAAGCTGTTCCCGCTCAACTACGAGCGCCTGGAGCTGCTGTACGAAGGCAACGCCGAGGAAGGCGAAGAACGCATCCAGAAGTCGCGCGCCACCAAGGCGGCGCAGCTGTGGGTTGGCATGGCCCGCGCGGCGATGATGTTGGACAATGACGCCGATCTGGACGACGAGTCGATGAACCCGTTGGTCGTCGCGGAAGCGATCGACAAGCGCAAAGAAGAACAAGCGTACGACCAAGTCATCGTCGGCTACCTGCTCCAGATCGCTGAAGAGATCAAGAAGGGCGGCGGCACGCCGGAAGCCATCGAGCTGCAGAAGCGCATTTCAGAGATGGTGAAGGAGCTGAGCCCGGCAAAGCTCAAGCAGCTGCTCTCGATGGGCGGCGACCTGAGCCAACGGCGCCAGTTCCTGCTCAACGCGTCCGAAGGCATGACAGTAGAGGCGGTGTTGGATCTCGTGAATGCGGCGACGGCGCAGGGCCAGCAGACGATCTCGCACTCGATGATGCGCCTGTTCTCCAAGCTCTCGCGCTTCGCCGACACCGACAGCGACGCCACCCGCCGCGCCAATGCGGACGCTAACGTGCGCGAGCAGATGAAGGAGTTGATCGCGGACTGGAATCTCGACGATCCGAATCCGACAGCGTACGGCAAGGTGCTGCAGAAACTGTCGCGCTCCGGCCGCACGATCACCAACAACGCGTTCCTGGATTGCGAGCCGGAGCGGATTCTCCAGATGGCGCTGGAACTGAGTTCCGCGGGGCCGCGCGTGGACGTGGCACTGGACGCGCTGCTCAATTCGGCGCGACTCGAACAACTCATGAACATGCTGGACGCCGCGCCGGATCAGGATTTCGCCGGCGTCATCTGGGAATACCTCGACAGCCACGACATCCTGTGGGCTGCGCTTACGGAGGCCAAGATCGACTTCGCCGTCCTGGAACGCATCGTGATGCGGAAGGGCTTGTCGGCGGTGGACCCGATTCTCGACGTGGCGGAGAAGACGAAAGATGCGCGTCAACGCGAGAAGTTCCTGGAGCTATTGCTCAAGTTGGGCGACATGGCGGGCGGGCCCATCGTGCAGCGCATCGACGCGATTCGGTCGGACCTGCGGCGCGATCTGTTTCTCGTCCTCGGCAAGTTGCCGAACCTGCCTCAGGATTTCGACGCGGCGAAATTCCTGAATCACCCGGACGCGCTGGTGCGCCGAGAGGCTGTTCGGCTCCTGCTCAAGTTCGTGGAATCACGCGAGCAGGCGATTGTCGCTGGCATGGGCGACACGGACGAGCGCGCCGTGTTCATGGCGCTCACCGCCGCGCACGAAGGCGGTTGCCCGCCCAAGGCGCTGGCGCTCGTGCGGCAGCGCATCAGCAAAGGCGACTTGGATTCGTCGCTCATGACGCTGGCTATTCGCATCCTCGCCGTGGCGGACAGCGGTGCCGGCCCGATGTTGCAGGGGAAGGGACGCACGTCGCAGATGCTGCGCGCCGTCACGGTGGACACCAATCCCGCCGCGACGGCCGCTGCGGGTAAAAAGACATTCGACTGGCTCATGGGCAAAGTGACGAGCCGTTCACGATTCTTGCGCAAGTTGCAGCTCGAGGACAAATCGCCGGAGATGCTGGCGGCGTTGAGCGCGCTGGCCTCGTACTGGGGCCAAGATCCCGACGTGCAGGAAGTGGTGCAGTTGGTTCTCAAGAGCAACGATCCGGAACTCAAGAAGGCCCTGGGCGCGCAACGCGTCACGGGCCGCTTCAAGGCGATGACGGACTAATGGCGGAACCGAGAAAGTTTCTCACGGGGCTGGCGCAGACGCTGTCGACGATGGCGCTGTACAAGCCGGGACATCCCGCGCGCGAGCGGGTTATCGACCGCTCATTCACGGCGCTTCAGGAATTGCTGATCGAGGACCAGCATCCCGACTTCTCGTTCCTCGGCGACGAGGTGGTATACGGGAAGGTGAGTCTGCGCGACATGCGCGACTGGGACTGGAGCAAGCGGTTCGTCGCCATCGGCATTCAGCGTCTCGAAATTGATCCAGACGTCACGCGCGAGGACTACATCGCGTTTCTGGACGAGGTTGGCGTGCGGGTGGCGAATCCGACGGCGCCGATCGACACAGCGGAGACGCGCCAGACGGGGCCGCGTCAGACAATCCGGCACGGATCACTCGGCATTCGGACCGACACGGAGGCCGGGAAGAAGTTCGTCGAGAAGGAGATCGCGACGGCGACAATCACGTATGCGATGGGCGAAGAGGTCGACGCCATCAAGTACATGCACGATGAGGTGATGAAGAATGGCGGCCTGCCGCTGCTGGAAGCGGAGGCGGTGGTGCGCTCGCTGTCCGTAGCGATGCACGGCGAAAGCGAAATGATGCTGCCGCTGCTGATGCTCAAGGAGTTTGACCAGTACACGACCACGCACTGCCTCAACGTGTCGGTGCTGGTGATGGGGCTGGCCGAGCATCTGGGGCTGCACGCGAAGGACGTGCGCACGTTCGGCGTCGCCGGCTTGTTGCACGATCTGGGCAAGGTGAAGATCCCGATGGAAATCCTGAACAAGCCGGGCAAACTCTCGGATGAAGAGCGCGCGGTGATGCAGGGTCACACGGTAGAAGGCGCCAAGCTCATCATCACCAGCGACCGCGAGTTGGACATGGCGGCGGCGGTGGCGTACGAGCACCACATCATGCTGAACGGCGGCGGGTACCCCAAGCGTCATTATCAGCGCGACTGCCACAAGGCCAGCAACCTGGTGCACGTGTGCGACGTGTACGACGCGCTGCGCACGAACCGTCCCTACCGCGGCGCGTGGGAGTCAGAGCGGGTGCTGTCGTACATCGAGGAGAAGTCGGGCGCTGAGTTCGAACCCGAGATCGCGACGAAGTTCGTGGCACTCATGCGATCAATGGAGGGGCGCGTTGCTCAAGTGCAGTACCCCGAGGCAGAGGCCGCCGCCACGGCCGCCGCGGCAGCGCCGGCGGCGCCGGCGGCGCCCCCAACACAGCCAGCTGTTCCCGCACCGGCGGCCTCCTAACACAAGCCGTAGGCTGGGAGAGCCATAGGTTCCCAGCGGGTACCCCGGCAACTGACCCGCGACTGATGCGTTCCTGGGTCGGTACTGGGGTACTCGCCGACCACGTACAGCCCTCCCAGCCCACGGCTTTTGTCGTAGTTCGGTGTTGTGCAAGTATTTCGGCCGGCAGCGTCTCATTGGTGTCAGCAACCCAGAGACCCATGCGAACTCAACTTGCTCTTCTCGCCCTCCTTGCCCCGACATTCGCTTTCGGGCAGGGGTTCATCGTTCCGCGTTGCCCGAATCCGCGCATTGATGCGCCGATCGAGCATTGCTTGCCCGCACAACCGGCTGTAGTTCGAACCGCGAGCAATGTTTCGGTCGAGCTGCGCGACCGCGTCCTCCGCTACGAGGTGGAAGAGCGGTTCGTGAATCGCGGCGGCGGATTGGGCGAAGTGGACTACGTGTTCCCGCTGCCAAAGGGCGCAGCGTTCCGCGACCTGAAGCTCAGCATCGACGGCCAAATGGTGGCGGGCGAGACGCTCAACGCCACCGAAGCGCGCCAGATCTACGAGGACATCGTTCGGCGCCAGCGCGACCCGGCGCTCGTCGAATGGATGGGACATGGTATGCTGCGCGTCCGCATCTTCCCGTTCAATGCCGGCGAAGAGCGGCGCATTGCGGTGCGCTTTGAGAGCGTCGCGGGCCGGGAGGGTGACGCGGTTCGCGTCGACTATTTCCGTGGAACAGCGACGGGACCCAGGACCGATGATCGCGGATCGAGGATTGGCGGAGATCTCGGCGGGCGGACGAATTTCGAGTTGACGTACCGCGCCGGTGGCGAGCTGGGGGAGGCGTATTCGCCGACGCACGAGCTGGACATCCAGCGCGATGACGCGCGTCGCCGCGTGGCGATTCGCGGCGGCGGGTCGGACGTTACGGTGCTTGTCGCACTGCGGCGTTCCAGCGCAGCGTCGGTCGCGCTGTTGGCCAACGCGCGTCACAACGAAGCGGGCTACGCGCTCCTCACAGTGACGCCGCCCGCGGACTTCGCTTCCGCGCGACTCCCGCGTGATGTCACCCTGGTCCTGGACGTGTCCGGATCGATGAGTGGCCGGAAGATGGATCAGGCGAAGGCGGCGGGGCGTCTATTGCTCCAGTCGCTCGGCCGACAGGACCGGTTCCGCCTGATCGATTTCTCGACCGACGTACGCGCGTTCCGCGATGAGTTCGTGTTCGCCACGGCGGAGAATATTCGCGCTGCGGAGCGGTACCTCGAAGCGCTCGAAGCAAATGGATCAACGAACATTTCTGGCGCTCTCGAAGCAGCCCTGCGAACCACACATCCAAGACCAGAGACCCAAGAGTCAAGACCCGAGACCCAAGACCCGAGACCCAAGACCCAAGACCCAAGACATGAACTCGACCGTTTGCCACTGGTCCTGTTCATGACGGACGGAGCGGCCACAGTCGGCGTACGTGATCCCGCTGCGATCGCGACGATGGCGTCGCGGCTACGCGGCACCACCCGCGTCTTTTCGTTCGGTATCGGCCAAGATGTGAACATCGGGCTGATCGAGCAGCTGGCGCTCGAAGGCCGCGGCACGCCGCACTTCGTCCGTCCCGACGAGAGCGTCGAGCGCGCGGTGGGGCTGGTCGCGACGCAGCTGCGGCAGCCGCTGCTCACCGATGTGCGAATCACGATTGACGGACCGGTGCGCCTTTCGCGGATGTATCCGCAGGCGCCAATCGACGTGTTTGCCGGCGAGGATCTCGTGCTGCTGGCGCGCTACGAAGGCAGCGGCGACGCCAACGTTGTGGTCACCGGACGCTCCGGGAACCGCGACGTACGCTGGACCACCGAGCGTCGCTTCCCGCGCGAAGAGTCCGCAAACGCGTTTGTGCCGCGGCTGTGGGCGACGCAGCGAATCGGCTGGCTGTCATCGGAAAAGCGTCGCAGCGGAGGCAACTCCGAGATCGACGCCGAAATCCGAACATTGGGTGAGCGCTTCGGAATCCCGACCGAGTTCACGTCGTACCTGGTGAAGGAGCCGGGCATGCTCGCGGGGCAGCGGCAGGATGTGCGGTCCCGCGGCACGAGTGGCGGTGGCGCTGTTTCGACGCAGGCGTCGCCGGCACCTGCGGCAGCCGCATTCGAATCGGCTCGGGGCGCAGCCGCTCAGCGCGCGGCGAAGTCGATCGCGGCCGCAGACATGAGCACGAGAATGGACTCGATGAGCGGGGGCGGGCCGGAAGTGAAACGCGCCGGCGCCAAGATGTTCGCCAAGGACGGCGAGCGCTGGATCGACGCGACGACGCGGCCCGGATTGCAGGTGTACAAGGTGAAGGCATATTCGCGCTCATACTTCGCGCTGCTGGAGAAGCTGCCGGAACTGCGTGAGATGTTCGTGGTTGGCGAGCGCATGCTGGTGAACGGCAAGGCGGTCGCGATTGAGGTGGTGGTGGATGACACGAAGGAACTGACCGACACAGAACTGGCAACTGTTGTGAAGGGCTGGTAACTGCGTGCTTGGTGCTTGGTGCTTCGTAGCAATCAGGAGCGAGTACGAAGCACGAAGCACGAAGCACCAATGACCCTATGACAGACGTCGAAACCCTCTTCCGGCAGTACCACGCCCCCCTGGTGCGGTATTTGACGCGCCGGCTGGGCGACCGGGATTGGGCAGAGGACGTGGCACAGGAGACATTCGTGCGCGCACTGCGGCAGTCGAACCTTTCAAACGAACGAGCCTGGGTGTTTGCCGTGGCGACGAATCTTGTGCGTGACGATGCGCGAAAGGATGCGCGGCGGCGGCGGCATCTCGAACTGCTCTCGGCGGAAGCGAAAGCCGAGAGCGGAGACGAGCCGCCGGACGAGCTGGTGCGATCCGAGGAGCGCGCGTTTGCGCGGCGGGCGCTGGAGGTGCTGAGCGAGAAAGACCGCGAGGCGCTCTTGATGAAGGAGGAAGGGCTGGACTATCACGAAATCGCCGAGGCGCTTGGGCTGTCCATAGCATCGGTGGGGACGACGCTTTCGCGAGCGCGACGGCGGTTGGTGGACGCATACGAGCAAGCGAGGAGCGAGGAGCGAGGAGGGAGGAGAACTGGATGAATCATCTCGACGAAGGAACCATCCACGCCTGGCTTGACGGCGCGCTGGACGAGGCGCAGGCAGCCGAGGTGAGCAAACACGCAGCGTCGTGCGCGCAGTGCGGCGCGGCAGTTGCCGAGGCGCGCGGCTTGATTGCCGGCGCGTCGCGCGTCCTCACGTCGTTGGACGACGTTCCCTCCGGTGTTCTGCCCAGGCTTGCGCCGGCTGTTGCGTCTGCGAAGCCTCCGCGCCGGTCCTGGCAGGCGGCGCCGTGGGTCACCGGGATTGCTGCCGCGCTGATTCTCGCGATAGGCGTGAAGGAGTGGCGCGATCGTCCGTCCGCTCGTGCGGCGTTCTTGCCCGTGCCGGCGACTACCGCCGACTCGCTTCGCGCGGGGGAGACTGTCCGGCTGGACCAGCGAATCGTGGATTCGGCGCTTCGCGATCAACGTCCGCGCGCGTTGCAGCCGGTGAGTGCGCCACCACCGGTGGCGACGCCAGCGGCAAAGGCCACGTTGGGTGCCGGGGGCTCGGGCGCCGCAGGCTCGGGCGCCGCAGGTGTGCAATCGGCCGACATCGGCGGCGAAATGGCTTCGAAGTCGAGTGCTGGCCTCAAGAAGACCGGGGTCGCCGAGGCACCGACGGTCGCGGCGCCTCCAACGCCGGTCGCGCCCGAGGCCGCGGCGGTCTCGCAGCGAATGATGTCCGAATCCCCGAAGGACGCCTTTGAACTGCGCCAGTCGGCCGGTTGCTACCGCACCGCCGTTTCAGGCCCGAGCACGGAAGCCGCAACGCAGGTAGCGTCAATGCGCGCGCAGGATGCGTCGCGACGGATGGCGCGGAGTGCGCCAACGGCGGCGATGGCACCCTCATCGGCCGAGGCCGGTAGCGCGGCTGAAGGAGCTGGGACTCGGCTCGTCCGCCTCGATTCGGCGCTTGTCGCGGGGGCTCGCCGGGTCTACTCAGCGTCCGGTGCGCAGATCGGTACATGGCGCGTGGATGGTGATACGGCGCGGCTCCTCATCGGCGGTGTGTTGCAGTCGGTGCCGCTCTCGAGTCGAGTCGCGTGCCGCGTGGCGCCCTAGGGAGTGCGATTACGGCAATACGTTGATAGCCCTGGTGCTGTCTGGCTTGTCTTCCAGCGTCTTGAGCACGTCGCGCCAGACGAACTTCTTTCCGCTGCCGCGCACGTAGTAGTCCATCCACGCCATCTCGGCCACCGCCTTCACGAGCTGGTTGCGCGCGTCGGGAATACCGTGCGACTCGCCCGGATAGACAAAGAGTTCAGTCGGCACGCCCATGCGCTTGAGTGCCATGTGCAGCTCCTCCGACTGCGGGCTGGGCACGCGTGGATCGCCCTTCACCACGTGGATCATCGTGGGTGTCTTCGCGTTCTTGATGTACTTGATGGGTGACTGGTTCCAGTACGCATCGAAGTCGTCGTACGGCAGCTTGTCGCCGAGGTAGAACTGGCGGTTCCGCTGTACGTCGCTCTGCGCGTACATCGAAATCCAGTTCGACGTACCGGCGCCCGAGCTAATTGCCTTGAAGCGCGTGGTGTGCGTGAGAATCCAGTTGGACCAGTGTCCGCCGGCGCTCCAGCCGAATGCGCCCATCTGCGTGCTATCGACGATGCCCTGCGCGATGAGGTGATCGACGCCGGTCATGATGTCTTCGTAGCCCTTCTTGAAGTAGTCGCCGACGATTGCCGTCCTGTGGGCCTCGCCGTAGTTGGTGGAGCCGCGATAGTTGGGCTGCAACACGACGTACCCGGCACCCGCGTAGACCTGCGCCGTGTTGCTGAAGCCGAGGACGTCCGCGGCCGCCGGGCCGCCATGGATGCTGACGACGAGGGGATAGCGCTGCCCTGCCGAATAACCCGCAGGCCTTGTGAGCACACCGCCCACCATCTTGCCGTCGGCGGACTTCCACGTGATTTCCTCGCCTTCGCCGAGCGTGAACGAGCGCACTTGCGGATTCGCGTCTGTGAGTTGCTTCCAGGCGCTGCGTGTCGGCACTTGATCGAGAGATCCGACGCTGAACAGCGTCGACGGCGTGCGGGGATCGGCGGACGTGATGAGGATGCGCTTCGTCAGAGGATCCTGGTCCACGCTCACGGTGCCGCGCTCGTTCGTAATGGCGCGCACGGTGTTCTTCTCGATGTCGAGTGCCATGAGCTGGCTCGTCGCCTTGACGCCCGCGCCGAAAAAGATCGTCTTCCCGTCGGCCGACCAGAAGTTGACGAACACATCGCCGTCGAAGGTCTGACCGAGCTTTCGCCACTGGCCGCCGCGATCGTCGACGCGCCGCAGGTAGACGCGGCCGTTCTTCATGTTGTAGCGCGTGAGATCGTCGGACGCAGCGAACGCCATCCAGCGGCTGTCCGGTGAGAAACTCAACAGGCTCTCGCCTTGTTCCTTGTTGTTTGTGAGGCGCTCGACTTGGTCCGTCGCGGCCGAAAGGAGGAACTGATCTGCGTTGATTCCTTGCTCGGTGATATTCCGCTGGTATCGATTCGCGGACGTGCCGGTGAATCCGACCCACTTGCTGTCGTCAGAGATAGAGAAGTTGCCGACGGTGACTGACGTGTCTCGCGTGAGGCGCTTGGTCTGCTTCGCGTCGACTTCGTACGCCCAGAGGCTGGACCGCGGCGTCTCCATGTTGCGAACGGCGACGTTGAACCGCTTTTCCATGCGGAGGCGTTCGTCCTTGTCGAGCGTGTCCGGGGCGGTGAAGTAGATGCGCTTGCCGTCTGGCGCCCAGCGCCAGTTCGTCACGCCCGTAGCATGACGCGTCAGCTGAACGGCTTTCGCGGTGTCGAGTCCGGTCGTGGGCAAGGCGTAGAGCTGCTCTTCGTCGCTCTTGCCGCTGCGGTACACGAGCCACTTACCGTCGAAGTCGAACGCGAACGTTGAAACGCCATTGGCCGCGTCCGTGATTCGCCGCGCCTCGCCGCCGTCAGGCTGCATCATGTAGAGCTGATTCTGCCCGGACGCGCTTGCCGGCGCGTCACGGTTGGACGCGAACACGAAGAACAATCCGCTCGGCGACCAGCGCGGCTGCGTCTCGTTCTTCTCTTTCGTGTAGGTGAGCTGCCGGTTGGACGACACGCCCGTGGTTGTGGACACGATGAAGATGTCGGTCTGGCGACGCGCCTCTTTCCAATCCGGAAAGGACATCGTGTAAAGCACCCACCGCCCGTCGGGACTCGCCGTCGCCGCGCCGACGTTGCGCATCAGCTGGACGTCCAGGAACTGCATCGCACGCTTCGTCGGTGACGGCGCTTGCGCCGAAAGTTGCGAGACGGCCGCGATCGAGAGGGCAGCGGCAATGACACGGGCGGAGCGGAAGGTGGGCATGAACATGGAGGCCTGTGGGTCGGTGATGCTGTGATATGCACGGCACAGTCGACGCAGGCAACCCGCCGAGTGCAGTTTTGGAGGGTGCCAGAACTCCCGGACGTGACGGTCTATGTCGAAGCGCTTCAGGCGCGAATTGTCGGCCAGCCGCTGGGCGAAGTCCGGCTGACGACACCATTTCTGCTGCGCACGGTTGATCCTGCGCTCTCCGAGTTCGCAGGGCGGCGCGTTTCCGGTGTGAGCCGGATGGCCAAGCGGATCATCATCGTGTTCGACGGCGACTTGCGCGCCGTGATCCATCTGATGATCGCGGGCCGGCTGCACTGGTTGTCGCCCAAGAAGCGCGTGCCCAAGAACATCATCGCGGCGTTCACGTTCCCCAATGGCACGCTCACGTGGACGGAGGCGGGGACGCAGAAGCGCGCGTCGCTGCACCTTGTGCGCGGCGAGGCGGCGTTGGCGCCGTTCGAGCGAGGTGGACTCGATCCGCTGACGTGCAGCCGCGACGAGTTCGCCGATCGCGCACGCTCCGAGAATCATACGATCAAGCGCACCCTCACCGACCAACGGATGTTCAGCGGCATCGGCAACGCGTACTCGGACGAGATACTGCATCGCGCACGGGTGTCGCCGGTGAAGCTCACGTCACGACTCACGGACGAGGAATACGAACGGTTGCACGCGGCGACGCGCATTGTCCTGCGCGAGTGGGTCGCGCGGTTGCGCGACGAGGCCGGCGAAGACTTTCCCGAGAAGGTGACGGCGTTCCGGCCGGAGATGGCGGTGCACGGCAAGTACAACCAGCCGTGCCCGGTGTGCGCAACCAAAGTGCAGCGTATCCGCTACGCGTCCAACGAGACGAACTACTGCCCGCGCTGTCAGACTGAAGGCAAGCTGCTTGCTGACCGGGGGTTGTCGCGGTTGTTGAAATCCGATTGGCCGAAACGGATTGAAGAGCTGGAAGGTCTTTGAGTGTTCTCGGCCGGTTCGCTTCGCGAACCGGATTCACGTACTCGGCGGCGCCTTCGGCGCCGATCACAGTCAATCGAGAACGTGAAAGCCGGTCCTGAGAACTGAGGTCTCAGAACCGGCTTTCATCAATGCGGCTGACGACAAATCCGGCGCGAAGCGCCGGCCGAGCACGTCAATCGGCGCCGCAGGCGCCGCCGAGAACAGCCGTCAGGGCACGATAGCGTTTACCGGCTTGCCTTCGATGTCGAGCAACACGATCGGGGCGATGCCGGTCTTTCGCAGCGGTTCTTCGATCGTGGCACGATCCCCCACGATCAGGATATTGATGCGATCGAGGTCCAGGTACTTCTTCGCCACGCGAACGAGATCCTCGCTCGTGACCGCCGCGATGTTCCTCGCGTACTCCTGCCAATAGTTCTCGGGCAGGCCTTGCACGTACACGGATGAAATCGCGCTGGACACACCATTCACGTAGTCAAAGCGTGAGGGCAAGCTCTGGATCAGCGACTCCTTGCCCTGGATCACTTCGTCTGCGCTGAACGGCTTGCCGCCCTGCACGCCCTTCAACTCATTCATAAAATCGATGAGCGCGCTGTCCGTCTTGGCGGTGACAATGTCGCCACCGGCGCGGAACGCGCCCGGACCGCGACCAAACGCGAACCCAGATCCCACGCCGTAGCTGTAGCCTTTCACTTCGCGGATCAGGTGATTGAGACGCGACTGGAAGAGTCCGCCGAGCACGTGGTTCATCACCGTGATTGCGTAGTAGTCCGGCGTGTCGCGCGCGGGGCCGGGTGCGCCGATCGAAAACACGGATTGTGCCGACTTCGGCTTGTCGACCAGATAGATGGCCGTGGTCTTCTGTGTTGGCGTCGCCGGGTACGCGAACGACGGACGGTCGCCGCCGGACTGCCAGTTGGAAAACGCCTTCTCGAACGACGCGCGCACATTGGTCGCATCCACGTCGCCGACCACGGTCACAATCGCTCGGCCCGGCTGGAAGTATCCGCGGTGCAGCGCGACGATATCGTCCCGCGTGACGGCGTTCACGGTCACCTCCGTGGTGACGCGACCATATGGATGCGCATCGCCGTAGAGCACCTTCGAGAACACGTTGCTCGCAATTGTGTTCGGTTGGTCCTTCGCCTGCGTCAGCTGGACGATCATCTGGCCACGGCGGCGCACCAGCGCGTCGGCGGGGAAGCTTGGGTTGAGCAGGATGTCGGCCATGAGTTCCAACGCCGGGTCGAGCTTGTTGCTCAGCGCCGTAAATCCGATCGACCCGCTCTCACGGCCGATGTTCACGGAAATCGACGTGCCGAGCATCTGCTGCGCGTCAGCGAGCTGGTCGCCGGTGCGCGTCGCAGTACCCTCGGTCATCATCTGACCCGTGAGCGTGGCTGTGCCGAGTTTTGCGGGGTCTTCGAATTGCGCCGCGCCGCCGATGAAGGACAGGCTCACCGAGACGAGGGGCAATCCGCGCTTCACGGAGACAATGAGCTCAGCGCCGTTGGCGAGTCTGGCCTTGGTCCACGAAGGGATCTTCGTTTCCGGCGCCTTGGCTGCGGCTGGCTGCACCGTGCGATCGAGTGCTGGCGCGTCCTTGGTCGCTTGCGCGACGAGGATAGCGGGGATGAGAGCGAGTGCCGTGCAGTACCCTGCACCCTGTACGCTCACCCTGTACCCTGTACCCTGGCTCGTTGTGCGCATCACTTTCCCTCCATGATGTAGCGGCCACCGTCAGCTGTGACGGTGACTTTTGTGGACTGATCCGGGCGGGACGCCTGATCAAGTTTTCCGGTCGGCACAACGCTCAGCACCACTCGGCCCGCACCGAGGTATGTGTTGGCGACGCGCTTCACGTCGTTCGGGGTTACGCTGCGCAGGCGCTGGTACTGCGTGCGGTAATAGCCGGCGTCGCCGAGGTATACCGAGCCATTGAGCAGGGTCTCGGCTTTACCGAGGTTGCTCTCAAGGTTGGACACGAAGCCAAACTCGAGCCCGGCAGTGGCGCGCTGAATTTCCTCGACGGTGGGACCTTCACGCTTGACGCGCTCGATCACCGAATCGGTCGCGATCTCGAGCGACGTGAGTGAGTTGCCCGGGCGCGGAGTGATCTGGAGGCTGAAGGCGCCCAGCAACTCCTGGCTCGACTGGCCGGCGAAAACGCTGGCGGCGGCCTGCCGATCGTAGACGAGCGTCTTGGTGAGGCGCGAGGTTCGTCCACCCGAGAGGATCTGGCCGAGCACGCCAAGCGCGTGCGTGTCGCCGTGTTTCGTGCCGATGCTGGGCCAACGGATATAGAGGCGCGGCACCTGCACACGGTCCTCGTACACGAGGCGCCGTTCGGTGGTCATGGTCGGGGGTGACACGACGGGACGCGTGATTGCGGCACCCTTGGGCAGGCCGGCGAAATATTTCGCGATCCACGCCTTGGTCTGCGCGACGTCGAAGTCGCCGACCACCGCGAGCGTCGCGTTGGTGGGCGCGTAGTAGAGGCGGAAGAAGCTCTTGACGTCGTCCAGGTTCGCCTGCTGCAGGTCCGTCATGTAGCCGACAATCGGCCACGAGTACGGATTGGTCGTGGGGTACATCGCGGCGGTCATGATCTCGCCGGCGCGCCCGTACGGCTGGTTGTCGATGCCCTGACGGCGTTCGTTCTGGACGATGTCGCGCTGCGCGACGAACTTGGCCGAGTCGAGCTTCTCGAGCAGGAAGCCCATGCGATCGGCTTCCATCCAGAGCGCCGTCTCCAGGTAGTTGGCGGGGACCGTCTCGTAGTAGTTGGTGCGGTCGGTGCTGGTGGAGCCGTTGTTGCTGCCGCCGACGCCCTCGGTCATACGATCGTGCAGGCCGTACGGCACGTTGAGCGAGCCCGTGAACATCACGTGCTCGAACATGTGCGCGAACCCGGTGCGGCCGGCGACCTCGTTCTTGGACCCGACATGGTACCAGACGTCGACAACGACGGTGGGCGTCGAGCGGTCCTGCGACAGGATGACAGTGAGCCCGTTGGCGAGCTTGTACGTCTCGAACGGAATCCGGATCGCGTCGTTGGAGGCGTTGGCGGGGCGCGCTGTGGTGGCCGGGCGCTGAGCGACTGCGGTGCCGGCGAGCGTGATGGTCAGGGCAACTGCGGGTCGGAACAAGCGCATGGCTGCGTGGGTTGGAGTTGCAGGGTAGAGAATAGCGCGATTTGTCATCCTGAGCGAAGCGAAGGATCTTCTCAGGACTCAGGAGGTCCTTCGGTCGCTTCGCTTCCTCAGGACGACAGTCGGCGCTCAGGACGACAAGCGACCTAGCGTTCTTGACAGTCCGCGCGTATTCCCAAGCAGGACCAACAACCCAGGTTAGACATCATGAGAGCCCTTCGCGTTGCCTCGCTCGCCCTCGTTGCTGCCGCGCCCTTGTTTGCCCAGGACAACCCGCTCGAGCCAAAGGAATGGAACGCTCCCTGGGCGGACAAAGGGCGGACGCGCGACCCGATCCTGGCGCGCGACGGCAAGGTGTGGTTTGTAGGCCAAACCACCAACTACGTCGCCTACCTGAACCCCACCAACGGCGAATTCAAGCGCTACTCGATTGACGCCGGCACCAACCCGCACAACATCAACCTCGACGAACGCGGTGGTGTGTGGTTCACCGGCAACAGAAACGGCCGCATCGTTCAGCTCGTTCCGGAGACGGGCGAGCTCAAGACCCACATGATCCCGGACAGCGTGCGCGACCCGCACACGATGATCTGGGGCAGGGACGGCATCGCGTGGTTCACCGCGCAGAATGCCAGCAAAGTGGGCCGGTTCGACCGCGCGACCGGGCAGTTCAAGATCTGGAACACCGGCGAACGCTCGCGTCCCTATGGCATCGTGATGGACAGCAAGAACCAACCGTGGTTCGACCTCTTCGGGACCAACAAGATCGGCACCATCGACACCAAGACGATGGAGTTCAAGGAGTTCACGGTGCCCAACGAACGCGCGCGTCCGCGTCGCATCGCGGTGACGAGCGACGACGTCGTTTGGTACGGCGACTTCAGCCGCGGCTACCTTGGCCGTCTCGATCCCAAGACAGGGGCAGTGGAAGAGTGGCTGCTCCCCTCTGGCGCCGCGTCGATGCCCTACGCGATGACGGTGGACGACCAGGATCGCCTTTGGCTAGCCGAAACCGGGCCCGTCCAGCCCAACCGGCTGGTCGCGTTCGATTCAAAGTCGCGGCAGTGGGTTGCGAACATCCCGATTCCGGCGAACGGCAGCACCCAGAGCACCATCCGGCACATGACGTTCGACAAGATTACAAAACAGATCTGGTTCGGGACGGATGCGGGCACCATCGGCGGAATGAAAGTGCCGAGCGAGATTCGCAAGCTGGTTCCGTAGAACCGCCTTCTTCTATTGGGCCGTCCGCGAAAGCCGGCGGCCTTGTTTTACGCAGCAGTCCTGCGTTCGCGAATCGCCCGGAGCACGAGGTTGCCGGCTACGAGCGCGCCCAGTCCGATGTAGAGGTAGAACGAGTAGAACCTCCACCACACGAGGGCGGCGGCGAAGGTGTCCTGCGGGATTGTAGATCCCAGCATCGCACGGAAACCCAGTTCCACCGCGCCCCCGCCTCCCGGCGCCGGCACCATTTGGCCGCCGTACAGCAGCGTGAATGGCCACAGCACGAGCGGTCCGACCGGGACGGGATCGCTCGAAGCAACGAGCACGAGAATGGGCAGGGTGGTGAAGCGCGCGATCACGTGCACGATCGAAACGCCACACGAGGCAGTGCCCCAACCGCGGTGCATTGTCTTGAATGCGTCCACTGTGTGGCGGAACCGCTCGACCCAACGCTGCACGCGGTGCCAGCGCGCGCCGGTCAGCCGCAAGCGCTCCGCCCACGGTGGCGGGACGTCGCCGGCCTTGCGGCGCCCGAGGTACCAGCCCACCGCGCCGATGCCGATGATCGTCGCGCAGTAACCGATGAGCACTCCGCCAAGCGACAGAACGGCCGCGCGCGACGCGTCGAAGATGAGCAGCATCGCTGCCGAGACGACGAGGAGCGAAATCATCTCGAAGAACAACTCGGCGTAGAGCACGACCAGCAGCGTCGCGCCCATCAAACCGCCCTGACGCAAGATCAGGTAGCGCGCCGGCTCCGCGCCCGCGCGCGACGGTGTGATCGCGGCGCCGAAATCACCGCCGAGTCCCGCCTTCATCGCGGTGAAGAAGTTGAGGTGGGCGCCGACGGCGCGGGCGGTGAACGTGAACTTGAGCGAACGGCAACTGATGTCGACCACGAACGCGACGATCGCAAGTGCATGCGCCAGCGGCGGCAGCGCGAGACTCACGCCGTCTGGCGAGCCGCTCACCACGGTGTACACGGACACGGCGATGACAGCGGCGAAGGACACCGCCGTGAATAGCCAGCGCTTCACGACGAAGCTCCGAACAATGTCATTCCGAGTCGTGAAGCGACGAGGAATCTGCAATTACCGACGATGACGTGCAGATCCCTCGCTTCGCTCGGGATGACACCACGATTGACCAGAGGATCCCTAAGGCAACTGGTAATACTCCACCTTGCCGTCGTTGAATCGAGGGACGGCGAGCACATTGCGCTTGGTGTCGACGCCGATGTCCGCCGGCGCGCTCACGTTTTTGATGAGCGGCATCATGTGCGTGCCGCCATGCGCGATCCACACTGTTGAGTCGGCCCAGCTCGAAATGAGCAGGTTGCCGTTCGGAAGCGCTTCGATGCCGTCGAAGCCCCCCGGTCCGCTGGTAAGCGTCGCCGGCTGCTTATCGCCCGGCGTCCACATCTGGATGTTGGGACCGCCGAAAGGGGCGAGGAGGAAGCGGCCGGGCATGCCGTTTGACGCGCCAACCCACGCGATGCCGTTGGGGCGCGCCAACGAATCGCTGGCGAAGAACGCCTCAGGCGCCGCTGTGCTCCCGCGCAGCATCCTGAAGATCTGGTCCGTGCCGGGATGCGTGGCGTTGCCCTTGGCGTCGAACCTGATGCCCGTGTCGGTGATGTAGACGTCCCCATCCGGTGTCGCGGCGACGTCGTTCAGGAACATCGCCCTGGCGCCGAGTTCGTACTCGCGGACGAGTGCGCCAGTGCGCCGGTTGAATCCGCGCAGCGCGCTGATGTCCGCGACCCACAGCGTATCGCCGACGAGCGCCATGCCTTTCGGCGCGTTGAGTGTGACGCCGTTCTTGCCGCCCTCGACAAGCATGGACATCACGCCGGTGCTGTCCGCGCGGACGCGCGCGATGAATCCGTTGTTGTCCTTCACCGACGGATTGCCGTTGATGTTCGAGACGTAGTAGACGTCCAACTCGGCGTCATAGCGCACGGATTCCGGGACATTCATGCCGGCGGTCTCGCCGAGTTTGGTTCCGGCAGCGATGACGGGTTCAGCGGTGGGCTTGTCCTTGGCGCAGGCGAGGGCCGTGATTACGAGCAGGGGCAGAGTTGTGAGGCGCATCGGGGTCACTGGAAGGGGTTCGAGCGAACTACAACAACTTATCGCGGATTGCGCGGATGCACGCGGATTGAACCGAGCTTCGCAAGCGTTAGCGCGCCACGAGACAGCCAAAACAACAACCGAACGTCTTGGTTCTGGTCTGAGGGTTGAGGCTGGTTCGATCCAATCCGCGGCCCTCCGCGCAATCCGCGATAAGCAGTTCTTCGCCGAAGAGAATATTTTGGATGGGTACGATCCTTCCTCCGAGTATCGCTCGATGAGATACCTCCGTTCTGTCGTCACAGTCGTCCTGTTCGCGACCTCCGCGAGCGCGCAACAGTCCGCGGCCCGACCAGGCTCCGCCATCACCAGTGCGGCACCTCTGACGCTCCCGCTCGACTCCTCGGCGCTGTCGGGATTCCGCTGGCGCGAGATCGGCCCGTACCGCGGGGGACGCTCGGTGGCGGTGTCCGGCAGTGTCGCGCGACCGAACGAGTATTGGATGGGCACCGTTGGCGGTGGCGTGTTCAAGACCACCGATGCCGGGCAGTCATGGGCACCGATGTCGGACCGCTACTTCGGCGGGACCATTGGGGCCGTACGAGTGGCGCCTTCGAACCCGGACATCGTCTACGTGGGCGGCGGAGAGTTTCCGTTGCGCGGCAACGTTTCACACGGCGACGGTGTGTGGAAAACGACGGACGCTGGTCGCACGTGGAAGCTGATGGGACTGGCCGACTCGAAGCACATCGGCGACGTGGTTGTGCATCCGACGAATCCGGACCTCGTCTACGTGGGCGCGCTGGGTCACACGTTCGGTCCGAATAGTGAACGAGGCGTGTTTCGCTCGAAAGACGGCGGTGCGACGTGGAGCAAGATCCTCTACCGCAACGATTCCACCGGCGTCGTGGACCTGGTGATGGACCCGAACAACCCGAACGTCCTGTACGCCGGGTTTTGGCAGGTGTATCGCAAGCCGTGGAAGCTGTGGTCCGGCGGCAATGGCTCCGGTTTGTTCAAGACGACCGATGGCGGTGACACGTGGACCGAGATCACGCGGAATACCGGTCTTCCTGCCGGCGTGTGGGGCGACATCGGCATCACGGTGTCGGGCGCCAACTCGAATCGCGTCTATGCGATCATAGAAGCCACCGAAGGTGGCGTATATAGATCAGACGACGCCGGCGCCACTTGGGCGCGCACCAATAGCTCCAGTTCGCTGACGCAGCGCGCATGGTACTACATGAAGATCCACGCGGACCCGAAGAATCAGGACGTCGTGTACGTGAACAACGTCCAGTTGAGCAAGTCGACGGACGGCGGCAAGACGTTCCGCAATGTCGCGATCCCACACTCCGATTCGCACGACATGTGGATCGCGCCGGACAATCCCGACCGCATTGTGCAGGCGGATGACGGCGGCGCTGCGGTTACGACCAATGGTGGCCGCACGTGGACCGAACAGGACTTCGCCACTGCGCAGTTCTATCACGTCATCACGACGAACCACTTCCCGTACAAGATTTGCGGCGCGCAACAGGACAACTCGACGCTGTGCGGACCCAGCCGCAAGCAGGGCAGCATCGGCATCAGCGACTGGAAGGACGCTGGCGGTGGCGAGAGCGGGTACATCGCGGCTCGTCACGACGATCCGGATATCACGTACGCCGGCAGCTACGGCGGCTTGCTCACGCGCAAGGACATGCGAACGGAGCTGGAGCGCAACATCAACGCGTGGCCGGACAACCCGATGGGCCATCCAGCGCGCGACCTGAAGTACCGCTTCCAATGGACGTTCCCAATCATCGTGAGCCCGCACAACTCGAACGTCGTGTACATCGGGTCGCAGCACGTGCACCGGACAACGACCGGCGGCGAGACCTGGACGCTCCTGTCGAAGGACCTGTCGTACAACGATCCGGAGACGCAAGGCAATTCGGGCGGACCGATCACGCTGGACCAGACGTCCGTGGAGTACTACGGCGTCGTCTTCGCGCTGGCGGAATCGCCGCGTCGAGCGGGGTACCTCTGGGCCGGCACGGACGATGGGCGGGTGTGGCTCACGAAGAACGCGGGTACGACGTGGACCGAGGTCACGCCGAAGGACATGCAGAAGTTCACGCGCGTCTCGAGCGTGGATGCGTCCGCGTTCGGCGAGTGCATCGCGTACGTCGCCGGCAATCGTTTCCAACTCGACGACGATCGCCCGTATCTCTGGAAGACGCAGACCTGTGGCGAGTCGTGGGAGCGCATCGACGCCGGTATCGACGCCAAGGAGTTCACGCGCGTGGTGCGCGAAGACCCGGACCGGCGCGGACTGTTGATCGCAGGCACCGAGCGCGGCGCGTGGTTCTCGCCGGATGACGGCAAGTCGTGGCAGTCATTACGCCTCAACCTTCCGTATGTCCCGGTACATGATCTGGCCATCAAGCAGGGCGACATCATTCTTGGCACGCACGGCCGCAGCTTCTACGTGATGGACAACATCGCGGCGTTGCGTCAGATGGCGGACGCCGTTGTGAATGCGGACGCGCACGTCTTCAAGCCACGCGATACGTACCGCGCCAACTTCGGCGGCGGCGGATTCGGAGGAGGCGAGGGCGGTGGAGGGGGTGGTGGAGGCGCCGGCGGACCGCCGGTGAATCCCACTGCGGGCAATCCGCCCAACGGACCCGCGCTTCAGTACTGGCTCAAGACCGCCAATGCCGACGTGACGCTCACGGTGACGGACTCCGTCGGCAACGTCATCCGCGTCTTCTACAGCAAGCAGGACTCGATGCAGGTCGCGGATTCCATCGCCGCGATCGGGCGCCGGAAGTTCCGCCAGGACTCGCTGACCGCGCTCGGGCTCTCTGCGGACAGTGTGACACGTCTGCTGCGGATTCCCGAGCCGCCACCGCAGTTCGAACCGGGGTTCCGGCCGACATCGCCGCCGCGCGTTCCGAACGGGAAGGGCGTCAACACGTTCAACTGGGACATGCGTTACCCGGCGCCATTCGCGTTCCGCGGGATGATTCTGTGGGCCGCGGGTGCGCAGGGAGTTCTCGCGCCACCAGGGACGTATCAGGTGCGCCTGTCCGTCAACGGCAAGATCGCCGGGACCCAGCGCTTTAGACTGCTGGCGGATCCGCGCATCAAGGGTGTGACGATGGCACAGTACATGGAGCAATTCCGGTTCTCGCAGCGCGTGTCGAACCGCTTCACACAGGCGAACGAGGCCGTTGCGACGATCCGCTACGTGCGCGGCGAGGTCGATGATCGCAAGGGCAAGCTCAGCAGCGAGGCGAAGGCGAGCTTTGACCAGCACGCGGATGCGCTGGTGCCGGTGATTTCGACAGTCGAGGACTCAGTCTACCAGACGAAGAGCCGGTCTGGGCAGGACCCGCTCAACTATCCGATCCGGTTGAACAACAAGATCGGCGCGCTGATGGGAGTCGCTGGAAGTTCCGATGGACGCCCGACCGCGCAGACGTACCTGGTGTTCGACATGCTCAGCACGCAGCTGGAGCGCGAGTTGGTGAAGATGCGCGTTGCGATGACTGCGCACCTGCCGGCCATGAACGGCATTCTGAAGAACGCCGGGCTGCCGGAGATTATTGCGTCACGACAGAGGTTCGTTCCCTGAACCTTCGCGCTCACAAAACAGGGTGTAGGGTATAGGGTGAGGGTATAGGGTGTAGGGTTTCCTATACCCCATACCCTCACCCTGCACCCTGTACCCTGTTTTGTGGGCGATGAGCTACAGGGCGAAGCAGTAAAAGAGCCCAGCGCCTCCAGTCGCCACCAAATCCTGCTGGCTACAGGAGCGAGATCCGTGAGCGGCATTCCAGGATGAGTTGCCGCCGCCTGACCGGTCGTGATGTCCCACGAGCGCGCTTCCCGTGGAGTTGCTGGTCCAGTTGGTGCACGTCGTGTTCGCGGGGCTGCCGACCGGCAAGCGGCCGAATGAATCCGAACCGGTAAGGATGTCGTGCTGGTTCGGCGTGTCGCCGCGGCCGTTCACCGGCATGCCCTTTTCGTTGAACGCGAATTCCTTGTTGATGCTGTTGCGGTCGCGCTGAATGTCGCCGTGCAGGTCCGCCACGTTCCACGCGATCACATTGCCCTTGGCGTTTGCCCACGGTCCGTTGCCGATGCGGTCGCGCGCATTCACCGGCCCCTGTGCGCTCATCGCGCTCAAGTACGCGCGCCACACACGCGTCGCGGCCGAACCCGCGGCCTGCGCCAATGCCTGACAGTGCCCGTCCGCGCCGGCGAGTCCGCCGAGGTTGGCGCCATCACCCTTGCCGACGCTCGTGATGAAGAAGCCCATTGGCATAGTTGGTGCCTGCGGTGGTGCAGCGACGGGCGCGCCGCCTACTTGCGCCCCCGCGTTTGCGGCGAGAGTGAGTACTGCGATCGCGACGAATTTCATGTTGGTCTCCGTGAGTGTTCCGACGGCGAAGATCGCACAGAACAGGGTATAGGGTCTAGGGTCTAGGGTTAGGGTACAGGGTGTAGGGCTTGCCCTGTACCCTACACCCTAGCCCTGTACCCTACACCCTGACTCGTCGCGCGCGAGCGCCGGAGGGCTACGGCGTCGCGCTACGCAGTTGCACGTGCAAGTGGTCGGCCGTCCCGACGTGGCGGGTGGTCGAGAACCCCATCGACCAGAAGTAGAGCTGCAGCGCGCGATTGCGAAGGACCGACCGCCCATTCGTTCTCAGGTCCACCGCGTGCACCCAGCCATCACTTTGGATGTAGTGCCGGGTGCGTTGATTCACTGGTAGCCCCATACGCGGGTAATCCACCGCGACGCGCTGCATGTCGGTGATCACCATGTCCCTATCGATGATGATCGCCGTGGAAACGGCAACGCGGAGCACCGGATGCAGCGCTGAGTACCACGCGCGCACGTCGTCGGTCTTGGCATTCACGCGCGCAAGAAAGACCAGGGAGAACACGAGCCACCCGGCAACGATCGGTGCCACGACCCGGCGCGCGAGGCTCGCCAGGTCCTTCTTGCCGAAGATGCCATGCACGAGCCATGTCGCATACGCCGTCACGACGACCAGCGTCAGTGCGATCCCGCCTGAGACCGCGAGCCAAGGCGTGCCGGCCTGTGCGTAGAGGAACACGGACGTCCGCACGTACAAGACGAACGGAAACGCGACCACAGCGAGGATCTTGGCAGCCCCGATTGCCACGGACCGCCACGTGAATGGTTTTCCAACGCCGGGCGACGACAACCGGTGCTTATCACGCGAGAGGTTTTCGGACGTGACCTGCCTGCGCAGCTCCGCAAGCCGTTGGCTTTCCGTAGTCAGCGTCATGCTATCACTACGGACATTGCACCTGGCCAGCTTCAGGTGGCCGGCGGCACCGCCATGCCCATCGCGTGGTAGCCTTTGTCCACGTACATCGTGACGCCGGTGACGCCGCTGGCCAGCGGTGAACAGAGGAACGCCGCGGTGTTGCCGACTTCCTCGGCGGTGAGGTGCTCCTGAAGCGGCGCGTTGTCGGAGACGTACCCGATCATCCGTTCGATGATGCCGATGGCGCTCGCCGCGCGTGATGCCAATGGTCCCGCACTGATCGTATTGACGCGAATGCCAAACTTGCGGCCCGCCTCGAACGCCAGAGTGCGCGTGTCGCTCTCGAGGGCGGCTTTGGCGGACGACATCCCGCCCCCATACCCCGGGATCACGCGCTCGCTGGCCAAGTACGTCAGCGATACGACAGACCCGCCCTTTCGCATCAGCGGGCCCATCCGCGCCAGCATCGAGACCAGTGAGTAGGCGCTGACACTCACAGCTTCGAGGTACCCGCGGCGACTGGTGTCGAGCAGCGGCTTCTTGACGTCTGGCCCGTTGGCCAAGGAGTGCACGATGATGTCCAGCGGCTGGTCGCCGAAATCAGCCTTCAAGGAGTTCACGACCCCTTCTATAGAAGGGTCGCCCACATCCTTGTAGCGTTTGTTCTCGCGCAGCTCCTGCGGTATGTCCGCCAGCGTGTCGAAGCCCGCGTCCATGGGGTAGATCTTTTCGAACTCGAGCATCGTACCGTTCGAGAGCTTGCGCGACTCGTCCATCTTTCCGCGCTCGAGCAGGTTCTTGAAAATGTTGAGTGCCGGGGGCCAGGTGCCGGCACAGACTGTGGCGCCGGCTTCGGCCAAGGCCTTGGCGATTGCGAACCCGAATCCCGCATCGTCGGCGACGCCTGCGACCAGCGCGCGTTTTCCCTTGAGATCGATGGAAAGCATGGGCTAAATATGGGGGAGAAGCTGCGGGGAGCGCGACGAACTCGTGTCGTCCTGAGCGAAGCGAAGGACCTCTGCGCCGCTCTGGAGATCCTTCGCTTCGCTCAGGATGACAAGGGCTTCTGTAACTTCGTGACGTGACCCCGAATCGGCACCGCCCCTCCGTCCCTGCCCAGGCCAAGGGCGGTCCGTCCTTCGCCCGGGCGCTGTGGCGCATCGCCGCGGCCAATGTTTCCGCCGGTAACAAGGCCAAGCTCCTCACCAGCGGCCCCGACGCCTTCGATGAGATGGAATCGTTGATCCATGGCGCAAGGGAGTCGATCGCGCTGGAGTCCTACATCTTCCGTTCGGACGAAGTAGGTCAGCGGTTCGGAGCCGCGCTCATCGAGGCCGCAAAGCGCCGAGTACGCGTCCGCGTGTTGATGGATTGGGTGGGTGGGTTCGGCCGCGGCCAGCCGTTCGTCGACCATCTGCGCAGCGAGAAGGTGAACGTCCGCATCTTCAATCCACTGGGATTCCGACGCTGGCTCGGCATCATGCCCCGCGATCACCGCAAAGTGCTCGTCGTGGACGAAAAGATCGGCGTCACCGGCGGCGTCGGCATCGGCGTGGAGTGGACTCGTGGCGTGGCGCACACAGGGCGACAGAAATGGCGCGACACCGCGATCAGCATCGCCGGGCCTGCGGCAAAGGACATGCTGATCGCGTTCGAGAAGATGTGGCGGCGGGCGTCCGGCAAGAGCAGCCAGCGATGGCGTCTGGTGCAGAAGCGACCTTTCAACGCGCACCTCGATTCCGAAATACACCAGCGCGCCCTGGTCGGGATCATCGAGGGTGAGCCGCTGAGGCTGCGGGTCGCGCGCGCGATGCAAATGCAGGCCATCGCGGCCGAGCGGTCCATCTGGATTTCCAGCGCCTACTTCGCGCCGTCATGGTCGGAGTACGAGGCGCTCACCGGCGCCGCGCGCGACGGCGTCGACGTCCGCATCCTGGTGCCGGGCCGCAACGACCATCCGTGGTTCACGCGCGTGACGCGTCGGTACTATCACCGTCTGCTGCGCAACGGCGTCCGGATCTGGGAGTGGAACGGCGAAATGATGCACGCCAAGACCAGCGTCATCGACGGGCGCTGGGTTCGCGTCGGCTCCACCGACTTCAACGCGATGGGCGTCGCCGTGAACTATGAACTCGACGCCGTTTTGGAAGACGCGGACATCGGCGGCGCAGCTGAACAGATGTTCCTCGAGGATCTCGAGCGGTCGAAGGAAGTCACCAAGCGAAGCAAGATTGTGAGGGCGACCCTTCGACAGGCTCAGGGCAAGCTGTGAAGTCCGGCATCATCATCCTGTCCGAATTGCGCAGTCCATTGCGGGAGCACGTGCTGGAGATTCAGCGCAAGTGGGATCCCAAACTCGCGCGTGCGGCGAAACCGCACCTCACGATCACCGGCTCGTCGGGTATGGGGCCGATCGCGACCGGCACGCCCGTCGCGGAACTGCGCGCGGCGCTGGAGCCAATCGCGCGCGAGACGGCGCCGATGACGCTGACGTTTCTCAAGCCGATGAAGTTCATGCAGAAAGACGTCGTCGTACTTCCGCTGGATCCCAACGGGCCGATCCGCGCCCTGCACGAACGCATCCTGAAGAGCGGGCTGCGGTTCGATCAGGCTCGCTTCACGTTCACGCCACACGTGACGCTGAGTTTCTTTCGCGAACTGAACAACGTCGCCATCGAGCACCTGTTGGCCGTTCGCATCAGCGAGCCCGTCGTCATCGACCACTTCTCCGTGCATCGCACCGTGAGCATTACCGACTCGGAACGGTTGCTGGACTTTCCGTTGCAGGGAGGCAAGTGAGACAAACGTGCTTCGTGCTTGGTGCTTCGTGCCTGCTCGCCACTGAGGCCGTCGCGCAGACGGACACCCTCAAAGTCCAGCGTGCGCGCACGGTGGACGAGTGGATGGCGCAGGCAGTGCGGCGTCCGGCGTCGGTTCGCACGGGATTCGGTCACGACGCGGCGAGCGTCGTCAGCTTCGTTGGAGGCAACGGTTCAATGGCCGGTGGCGCCGTGCTCTGGGCGGCCGGCGAACTGCAGAACAACGCGAGCAACATCACGATGGGTCGCTCGGCGACGCAGGCGTTTCTCGCGTCCAGCGTAATCACGGGAACGCTCAAGGTCGCGTTCGGTCGCGCTCGGCCGTTCGTGTCAGGCGACAGCAATTCGCGCGACTTCAAGTTCGGCCGCGGCCGCGGTGATGATGCGTACCGGGCGTTCCCGTCCGGCCACACGACGGCGGCGTTCGCATTCGCGGCGGCCATGTCTGAGGAACGCGCCCGGATGCGCGGAAGATCGGGCGGCTTCGACGCCTTGGCCTATGGAACGGCGACCCTCACCGGGCTCTCGCGCATGGCGCTCGACATGCACTGGCTCAGCGACGTCATCCTGGGTGCCGCCGTCGGAACCGCGGGCGGAATCCTGACAGTTCGGCTGGCGCACTAACGCGCGCGGTCCAGCCCGCGCGCGCAAATGCTGTGCTGTGTCAGGACGACAGGGCTTTCTTGATCGCCGAATCGAGGTCCTGCTTTCCGCCAAGCCCGGTGTAGACAACCTTGCCGGCCTTGTTGAGCACAACGACGTAGGAGGTTGCCGGCACGTCGTACGCGCCGGTCGCGTGGCCGCGACGGTCGAACACCTGGTGCCACGGCAGTGCGTGCTTTTCGACGTACAGTTTCACGCGCTCGGCTGATTGGTTGATCGACACGGCAACGCCGACGAACGCGACCTTGTCGCCGTATTTCGCGTACATCGTTTTCAAGGTTGGCTCGAGCTGGGCGCAATTCGGACACCACGTGGCCCAAAACTCCATGACGACCGGCTGCTTGCCGACCCAGGCGGACAGGTCCGCGGGCTTGCCGTCGAGTGTCTCGACCGCGGCTGCCGGACCGGTGCTGCCCACTTCGATGCCGAGGTCCTGCGCAGGCAGTTGCGCGGCAAGCACCAGGCACCAAGCACCAAGCACCAGAGGCTTCATATGATGAGCTGTCCCATTTTCACCAAATAGTACTCCGCGACGCCGAGCATAAGGAGGCCGAAGCCCTTCTTGATCCAGTTCATCCATACCCCGCTGCGTGGCAGGCGAGCCAACGCGCCGCTCGATAGACCAACCGCGACCAGCAGGGCGCACATGCCGAGCGAGAAGCTGAACAGGTAGAGGAAGCCGAGCATTCCACTCTTCGTCTGCGACACCCAAGTGAGGACGGACGCCATGATTGGCGCGCCGCACGGTGCTGCGACGAGTCCGCTCACCGCGCCCATGACGAACGCGCCTGAGAATCGACCGGCCGTTCCGGCGTTTGCTGCGCGCGCGAGAAGTGCCTGCGGAACCGGAACCGGGACGACGTCGAACATCATCAACGCGCTCAGCACCAGCAGGTTCGCCATGGCGAAGTACAGCCACGGATTGGTGCTGATGCTGCCGAATAGCGTGCCGGTCATTCCGGCGATAAGGCCGAGTACCGAGTAGAGGAGGGCGAGCCCGGCGACGTAAGTCATCGTCAGCGCGACCGTCCGCGCCTTCGACTGCGCGGTGCCAAGAGTACTACCGCCGACGATCGCCGCTGTGACCGGGATCATGGGGTAGATGCATGGGTTGAGGGACGTGAGCACCCCACCGGCGAACATCAACGGGATCGCGAGCAGGGGCTGACCGAAGTCCGGATTCACGACTGAAAGGTATTGAACAAGACCAGCGGTAAGCGGGGAGAGCGGTAGGTCGTGAGCGGGTACCTCAGTACCGACTCAGGTACATCGCGGTTGCCGGTCAGTTGCCGAGGTACCCGCCGATTACTTGTAGCTCTCCCAGCATACGGCTGTAGGAAACCGTACGCCCGTCTACCTCATGACGTCGTACACGTAACGAACACGGCGTTCCCCGATCCTCTGGCGTACGTGCAGGTGTAGGTCACGGTTGTACCGCTGCGAGCGACCACGGTGACCACGACTGGAGTTCCGTTGAACGTGGTTTCTACCTGGGCGGTGAATGCGACGCCGAGCGTGTCGGTGCCGGCCACCGCGCTGGTGATCTTGCCGGACATCGGAAACCCGAAGCCGTCGGACGCTAAAAAGTCCACTTGGCTCACGGGAGGCACGATGTGCGAAACTGCGAGCTCGGTGGTCGTGTACGTGGTCTTGCCATTCTTCCGGACGGCTGCGACCGTCGTGACCTCACCGTTGATCTCGCGCGGGCCGCTCAAAAAGCCGCTGTAGATGTGTTCGCCCACGGTGGTGAAGGCGGTCACCACGGCTAGGCTCGAGAACGATGCCGGCGTGTTTATGGTGCCGGATGCGTTGGACGTGATGCGAATCGCCGCAACCGTGGAGACGGCGAACGCCGCTACCGGCAGGGCACTGGCGTCGAGCAATTGGTACGTGCGCGTCACACTGATGCCATTCGTGGTGATCTCGGGACACACGAACGTCGTGCTTGAGGAGTTGAGCAGGCAACCAGGGAGGTTCCCGGTCGGGCCGACTTCCGGGGCATTCGCCCGCTCCAACCCAATGGCGAAGAATGGTTCAGCGCCGACGAACTGGGCGAGCACCGCGGACAACGCGGCGTTGGCGCTGGGACCGGTGCCGTCGGTGCACGAACCGAGGGCCAACGCACTCAGGGCAACCGACGCGAACCTTCTCAGGGGATACCGCACTCGTCGAATCTAAGGAAGCTCTTAGGTTCTGGCCTCCCAACGACGAAGAAAGGGCATGGAACAACAACAGCGATAGGCTGGGAGAGTCCGTAGGTCATGGGCGGGTACCTCGGCTACGGACGAGTACGTGATATGCCGCAAGTCGGTTTGCGGTCGGTCGGAACGGGGCCCTTACATTTGTTGCCGAGGTACCCGCCCATGACCTACGGCCCTCCCGGCTTACGGCAGTAGGAATCCCGCTTCCTGTCACCACACGATCCGAGACCTGAGATGGCTGTTCCATTTATCTATGTGATGAAGAACCTGAAGAAGGTGGTCCCACCTTCTCGGATCATTCTTGAGGACATCTGGCTCTCGTTCTACCCCGATGCAAAAATCGGCGTCCTCGGCGCCAACGGAGCTGGCAAGTCCTCAGTGCTCAAGATCATGGCCGGTGTCGACCAGGACTTTCAGGGCGAAGCGTGGGCGCACAAGGGCACCAAGATCGGCTACCTCGCACAGGAGCCCCAGCTGGACGAGTCGCTCGACGTCCGCGGCAACGTGGACCTGGCCGTCGCCCCGCAAAAGAAGATCCTCGATCGCTTCAATGAAATCGCGACGAAGTTTTCCGAGCCGATGGATGACGACGCGATGGAGAAACTGCTCGCCGAGCAGGGCCGTGTGCAGGAGGAGATCGACAAGCACGACCTGTGGAACCTCGACACGAAGGTCGACATCGCGATGGACGCGCTTCGGCTCCCGCCCGCCGACGCTGACATCGCCAAGCTCTCGGGTGGAGAGAAGCGTCGCGTCGCGCTGTGCCGCGTGCTGCTCGAAGAGCCCGACATGCTGCTGCTCGATGAGCCTACCAACCATCTGGACGCCGAGTCGGTGAACTGGCTCGAGCGTTTTCTCGCCGAGTTCAAGGGCTGCGTCGTGGCCGTGACGCACGATCGCTACTTCCTGGACAATGTCGCCGGCTGGATTCTGGAGCTCGACCGCGGTCGCGGCATACCATATGAAGGCAACTACTCCAAGTGGCTGGAGCAGAAGAAGACGCGACTCGCCGTCGAGGAGAAGACGGAATCGGCGAAGCAGAAGGAGCTGCAGAAGGAGCTCGACTGGGTTCGCATGGCGCCCAAGGCGCGTCAGGCCAAGAACAAGGCGCGCATCCAGAAGTACGAGGAGATGGCGAACGAAGCTGCGAACGAGAAAATCGCGCAGCATGAGATCGTCATTCCGCCCGCGCCGCGCCTGGGCAACGACGTCGTCATCGCCAAGGGCCTCAAGAAGGCCTACGGCGACAAGATCCTCATCGACGGGCTGGATTTCGCGCTTCCACGCGGCGGCATCGTCGGCATCATCGGGCCAAACGGCGCCGGCAAGACGACGCTGTTCCGCATGATCAGTGGCACCGAGAAGCCGGACGGCGGCGAGCTCAAGATCGGCGAGACGGTGCAGTTCTCCTACGCCGACCAGACGCGCACGCTGGAAGGCAAGAGAACTGTGTGGGAGGAGATATCGGGCGGCAACGAGACCGTGACTGTCGGCAAGAAGGTCCTCAACTCACGTGCGTATCTCTCGAGCTTCAACTTCAAGGGACAGGACCAGCAAAAGCTCGTGGCCAATCTGTCGGGCGGCGAGCGCAACCGGTTGCACCTGGCCAAGACCGTGATGTCCGGCGGCAACGTGCTGCTGCTCGACGAACCCACCAACGATCTCGACGTCGACACGCTGCGCGCGCTGGAGGAAGCCATCGTGGACTTCGCGGGCTGCGCTGTCATCATCTCCCACGATCGCTGGTTCCTGGATCGCGTCGCCACGCACGTGCTGGCGTTCGAGGGCAACTCAGAGGTCGTGTGGCACGAGGGAAACTTCCAGTCGTACCACGAGGACCTGAAGCGACGAAAGGGCGTGGACGCTGACCAACCGCATCGCATAGCATACAAGAAGCTGACCCGCTGACGCTTTCCCTTCTGGAGATCCGCGTGAACCGTTTCGCACTGGCTGCGGCATCGATTGCGTTGTGTTCCGCTGAACTGGCGGCGAACGAAATTCCGGCGTTCGCACGCAAGTACAAAGTCAGCTGCGCCACCTGCCACTCGCCCATTCCGCGGCTCAACGCGGTTGGTGAAGCGTTCGCGGGCAACGGGTTCGAGTTTGCGGTGGGCGAAGAGCCGCGTGACACGATCAACACGGGCGATCCGCTGCTGCGGCTCCAGAATTCGCTGCCATTGGCCATCCGCTACGACGCATACGTTTCCGCCTGGTCCAAGCGCACCGGCACACAGGTGATTGCGGATCAGCAAGTGCCCTGGGTGGTGAAGCTCCTCAGCGGCGGCCAGGTGGCCGACAAGATCAGCTACTACACGTATTTCCTGCTCAGCGAGCGGGGCGAGGTGGCCGGCCTCGAGGACGCGTACATCCAGTTTACCGATGTGAAAGGCAGCGGCGTCAACCTGATGGTCGGGCAGTTCCAGGTGTCCGATCCGCTGTTCAAGCGCGAGACGCGGCTTGAGTACGAGGACTATCAGCCGTATCGCATGCGCGTGGGTCTCTCGCCGGCGGACCTGACGTACGACCGCGGCATCATGGCGCTGTGGTCGCCGCGCGACGGCACGGACTTCGCCTTCGAGTTGGTCAGCGGCCGCGGCCTCTCGATGGCGAACGCGGACCGGCAGTACGACAGCGATGGCTACAAGAATCTCGCGCTGCGTGTGTCACAGGACGCGGGGCCGCTGCGCGTCGGCGCGTTCGGCTACTACGGCAAGGAACAGACGGGCACGGCGCGCAACACGGTCCGCGTCTTCGGGCCGGATGCGTCGTTGACGCTGGGTTCCAAAGCCGAGATCAACATGCAGGCGTTCCGGCGCTGGGACGACGATCCATTCTTCAGCACGTGCACCGTGCTGGCGCCGTGCCCCGGTGGCGCGACGTCGAAGTTCTCGACGGCCGTTGACGCCGCGCTTTTCGAAGCGCTCTTCTTTCCCGGCGGACCAACCGCGCGCCACTACTTCACGTTCCTCGCCAACTACATCGATGCTCAGGGACCGTTCGTCTCCCTCCGTCTCGGCGAGCAGGCCGGTACGCCAGGCTATCTGGACCGCTACATGACGGTGGGCGTCGGCGCCCACTACCTCATGCGACGCAATGTCCGGATGATGAGCGAGGCGCACTGGGACGCGCAGCGCGAGCAGGCCCGCGTCGTTGCGGGGTTCACGCTTGCGTACTGAGTTGTTCTTTGCGTGCGCGATTGTTGCTCCGTCGCTCGCGAGCCCTCAGGAAAAAGATTCCGTTCCGCCGCCCGCCGTCGTCGCTTTGGGCAAGAAGATTTTTGAGGGCAAAGCCGGTGGCGCCATCTGCTTCACGTGTCACGCGATGAACGCCAAGGGCGTCACCGGGCTGGGCCCCAACCTCACCGACGCAACGTGGCTGCACGGCGACGGGTCACTTGCGTTCATCGAGCAGATCATCAAGTCGGGCGTACCCAAGGCCAAGCAAAGCGGCGCGGTCATGCCGCCCAGGGGCGGAGCGTCGCTCAATCCGGAGCAGGTGAAGGCTGTCGCGGCGTACGTCTATTCGCTGAGCCTCGGCGCCAAGTAGCAGGCGTTGCTAGGCGCCCGGGAACTTTACGACGCGGAACCCCATGCTGGTGTGGTGGCGCATCTCGTCCACCGTGGCCTCGGCCTCGGCGTCGCTCTGCCCCATGTACACCAGAGCATAGTGCGCCATCGACAACGCCAGTTCGCGCTCGCCCATGAACGCGCGATCCACGCCGACGTCTTCGAAGTACGACTGGCTCGATTCGCTATGCACCCGCACCACGATGTGCACGTGCGGCTTGATCTTGCGCGCGAGTTCCACCACGCGCCGTGACTGGTACAGGTCGGGCGAGGCGACGATCAGCAAGCGTGCGGCCGCGAGCCGCACGTGGTCCAGGATTCCGGGGCGCGCCGCGTCGCCGTAGATCGCGGGCACACCAAGTGCGCGCAGTCGGTCGATCGCCGCGCGATCGCGGTCCACCACGATGAACGGGATACCTGTGCGCGTGAGTGCGTCCCCAATCCGCCGGCCAACCCGTCCGTAGCCGATGAGCACGACGTGCAGGTGCAGACCCGCTCCGGACTGGGCGTGATCCTCGTCCACCGCGGGCGACTTTGGCTCAAGACGCTCCAGCACGTGCGGCCGCGCCTGAAGCCACGCCTCGATGCGATTGCCGAGGCGCATCACCAACGGGTTGAGCGTGATGGACAGGATGGCACCCGCGAGGATCAGGCTGCGGGCGTCCGACTGGACGATGCCCAGTGAAACGCCCAACCCGGCAAGGATGAACGAGAACTCGCCGATCTGCGCCAGGCTCGTCGAAAGCAACATGGCGCTGCGCACCGGCCGACCAAACGACCGCACGATTGCGAACGTCACCGCTGCCTTCACGACGATGATGATGAAGAGCACCTGCAACACGCGCAGCGGCTCGCGCACGAGCACGTGGTAGTCGAACAACATGCCCACCGACACGAAGAACAGCACCGCGAACGCGTCTTGAAGCGGAAGCGCGTCGGCCGCGGCTTGATGGCTCAAGTCGCTTTCGGCAATCACGACGCCCGCGAAGAACGCGCCCAGCGCGAACGACACTCCGAACAGCTCGGCAGCGCCGACGCCGATTCCGAGCGCCACCGCGAGCACCGCAAGCGTGAAGAGTTCGCGCGAGCCCGTGCGCGCAACCTTGCCCAGGAGCCACGGCACCGCTCGCGTCCCCACGTACAGCATGAGCACGACAAATGCGGCCACCTTGAGGAGCGTGATCCCGATCTCCGCGCCGAGGCCCAAGCCGGACGCAGTCGGCGCGGCGATGCCGCCGAGTGCCGGCGCCAACGGCGGCAGTAACACGAGCGCGAGGACCATCGCCACGTCTTCGACCACGAGCCAACCCACCGCGATGCGCCCGTCCGCCGAGTCAGTCAGCCCAAGCTCATCCAGCGCTTTCAACACGACCACCGTGGAGGCAATCGAGAGTGCGATGCCGAACACGAGGCCGGTGCCGAACGTCCAGCCCCAGAGCAGTGTGGACGCCGCGGTCACGAGTGTCACCACGACGATGCGGATCAGTGCGCCGGGTACGGCAATGCGACGAACCGCGAGCAGGTCTTTGATCGAGAAGTGCAGGCCCACGCCGAACATCAGCAGGATCACGCCCACTTCGGCCAGCTGCGAGGCGAGTCCGGCGTCGGCCACGAAGCCAGGCGTGAAGGGCCCGATGATCACACCGGCCACCAGGTAGCCCACCAGCGGCGGCAGCTTCACGCGCGTGGCCAGCATGCCCATCACGAAGGCCAGGCCGAAGGCGAAGGCCAGTGTGAGCAGAAGGCCGGACTGATGTCCCATGCCCAAAACTAGGGAACAGGGAGGGGGATCGGGAAAACCCGAACTATTCCCATTCCCGTTCCCGTTCCCGCATTCTTTGTGTTTCGTTCCCGGTCCCTTCTTCCCGGTTCCCCGCCGTAGATGAGCGCCCTGATCGCGGTCACGATCTTCATGATCTTCCAGTTCGCCATCGGTGTCTGGGCGTCGAAGAAGGTTCATTCGGAATCCGACTACATGCTCGCCGGGCGCAAGATGGGCTACGTGCTGCTCACGTTCTCCATCTTCGCGTCATGGTTTGGCGCGGAAACCGTGGTGGGCGCGTCGGGGAGCGCGTACAGCGAGGGTGTGTCGATTGGCTCCGCGGAGCCGTTCGGCTACGGGCTGTGCCTGCTCCTGATGGGCTTTGTCTTCGCCGTGCCACTGTGGAAGCGACAGCTCACCACACTCGCGGATCTGTACCGCCAGCGTTTCAGCGTTGGCACCGAGCGGTTGGCCGCAGTGATCCTCATTCCCAGCTCGGTGTTCTGGGCCGCGGCGCAGGTGCGCGCCTTCGGGCACGTACTCAACACCACGTCGTCCAGTGCACTGAGCGCTGAGGCGTCCATCGCGATCGCGGCCGGCTTCACGATCCTGTATGCGGCGTACGGCGGCATTCTCGCGGACGCGCTCAACGACGTGGTGCACGGTACGCTGGTGGCCTTCGGCCTCATCGCGGTGTTCGTTGCGCTGCTGCCGCACCTGGGCGGAGTGGCCGAGGTCGGGCGCATCCTGTCGGACCCGGCGCGCGTCCACTTCATGCCCAGCGGCGAGAGTGTTTGGACTGTGGTCGAGCGCTGGTCGATTCCAGTTGCAGGCTCGGTGATCGCGACGGAAATCGTCGGGCGCGTCATCGCGGCGAAATCGCCAACCGTGGCGCGGCGCTCCTCCTTCGCAGCCGCAGGCCTGTACCTCGTGCTCGGCTGCATTCCGCTGCTCATTGGCCTGCTCGGGCCGGCCGCAATGCCGAACCTGAGCAACCCTGAGCAGTTGCTGCCCGAGCTGGCCAAGACCCTCCTGCCCATGCCGCTCTACGTGCTTTTCGCCGGCGCGCTCATCTCCGCGATTCTCTCCACGGTGGACACAACGCTTCTGGTGTCGTCCAGCATTCTCTCGCACAACCTGATCGTTCCGATCTTCGGCGTCTCCGATGAGCGTGCCAAGGTGCGCATCGCGCGCGCCGGCGTGATGACATTCGGCGTCATCGCATACTTGCTGGCTCGGCGCGCCGAGGGAATTCTCGATCTGGTGGAACAGGCGTCGGCCACAGGAAGCGCAGGCGTATTGGTGACCGCAGTGTTCGCGTTGTTCACCAACCTCGGCGGACCGCGCACGGCGATGGTGACGCTGCTGGCCGGGCTCGTCGTTTATGTGGGCGGGACGTACGGTGGCGCGGAAACCCCGTTTCTGTTCGCACTGGCAGCGTCGCTCGGTACATACGCCTTTGGCGCCGCGTGGGAGCGGCGGTTCAGCCCAGCTTGATGACCGCTGTAGCCTCGCGCAGCCCGTGTACCTCGTATTCCACGCTAGCGCAGATCGCGCGAATGCGGCCACTCAGGTCCACCGCCTGCGCGTTGTCGGCGGCCACCTGCGCGCGAAGCGAGGCCACCTGGAGCCACAGCGTGCGCAACAGTTCCGCATAGCGAGCGCGACGCGACTCCGCGTCGAGGCGTCGCTGTGCCAGCTGGCGCAGGAGCTCCAGTTGCGACGCGTACAGCTTGCGTATGTCGTCGTTGCCGGGCGCTTCCAATCGTTTTTCCAAGCGCGCGATTTCGGCGGGGTCCGTATCATGCACGAGTCGTGCGATTTCTTCATCCAGCTGATCGATGGCGGCGGCGAGGCTGCGCGCCGCATCGGCAGCGCTGCGGTGCTCGGGCAGTTCCTGAACGGCAGCGGCGACCGCGGCCACCAACTCAGCGTGCGTCCGCGGTTCAGCGGCGCCGCTGTCGTCGGTTAGGGGCGCCAGGAGTCTGGCGATCTCGGGGCGCGCCCAGTACTTGAACCGCGCGGTGGGCTGACTCGCGACATGCGACGCTTCCTCAAACGTCAGGCCACGCTTGCGTCCCCAGAGCCACGCGCGGACAGCGGCAAGGACGATGAGTCCGATGGAACTGGCCAGGCCGACGACCATCGCCCAGAGGAACGATCCGCGCCACTCCAGTTGCATTCGCGAACCGGCCGGAATCGCACTCAGCACGAGGAAGATCCCTTCCAAGGTCAGGAGGCCCACGCCGATGCCGAGGGACGCGATGTTGCGATTCTCTCGCAACTCCAGCGGGAGACGCCGCCAGACATCGTCCTTTCTGCGAGCGCGCTCGGGCCACCAATACGGCCACCAGCGTGGCGCCTCGGTGAAGATGCGCCTGATTTCGGCCGGCGACTTCTTGTCTTTGTATCGGGCGGCGAGATAGTCGAACACCATGCCGAACGGCGCGAGGCCCAATACAACCGCGAGCGTCCAACTCTCTCGCCAGCCGAAGAACCATGCTGCATTCCACGTCACGGCGGTCATGATCAACATCATCGGCGCGTACAGGCCCGGGCGCTGACCCGGACGGTTGGTGCCGGTGTCCCCCGCGTCCTCGTCGTTGATCGCGTCCGCCATCGCTTTCGCGGACTGCCAGCGGCCCTTCGGGTCCTTCTGCAACGCGCGGTCCACGGTGACAACGATCGACGACGGCGCGTCCGGGAGAAGCTTCCTCAAGCTCGGCGCGTCGCGCATCACCTGTTGTCGCAGTGTGTCCTGCACGGTCGCGCCTTCGAAGGGCGGCTGGCCGGTGAGCATCGCATAGCCCACGAGTCCCAACGCGTAGATGTCGCTGCGCCCATCCAGGTCGCGGTCGCCGCTGGCCTGCTCAGGTGACATGTAGCGCGGCGTGCCCATGAGCAGGCCCGTACCGGTGAGGGTGGCGCCATCGGTCGCACGCTTGGCGATTCCAAAATCGGTGAGCTTGGCTTCGCCGGAGCCGCGCTCGATCAGCACGTTGTCCGGTTTGACATCGCGGTGCACGACGCCCAGCGCGTGCGCATAGTCCAGCGCGCGCGCCAGCTGTTCGAGGATTCGGCCAGTGCGTTCCGGCTCGATCCTTCCGACACGATCGATCCGTTGCTGGAGGGACTCACCCTCGACATAACCCATTACGTAGTAGATCAGTCCCGCGGTCTCGCCGAACGTGAAGAGCGGAACGATGTTCGGGTGCGTCAGCCGGGCGGCCGTACGGGCCTCACGCAGGAACCGGTCGCGGGCGGTGGCGGTGCCGGCAACCTCCGGCGGCAACACCTTGATCGCCACGGGCCGGTCAAGCGCTCGCTCGTGCGCCTGGTACACAGCCCCCATGCCGCCGCGACCCAACAATCGATGGATGTCGTACTGAAAGCCGATCGCCTTCTCGAGTGCGGTGCGTATCTCGTCGACCTGATCGGCGGCCATTGTGCAGGATGGTACGGGGTCAAGGGGAATCCATCAACCAGTGCGAGTCGCGTGTCACGGGCCTCGGTTCTTCCGTAACTTCTCCCCATGCGATCGAGCGTTTCCGTCGACCTGCCCAAGTGGGTTGGAGACGTCGTTGACTGGAACACCCCGCTCACGTCCGATGTGGATCGCATGCGCCTCGCTATCAGGCTGTCGCGCGAGAACGTTGAGCGGGGAACCGGTGGCCCGTTCGGCGCGGTGATCGTCGAGCAGGCGACGGGGAAGCTCATCAGCGTCGGCATGAACAGTGTCGTCCGGCTGCACAACTGCACGCTGCACGGCGAGATGGTGGCGATCATGATGGCGCAGGCGCGCGTGGAGTCGTTCACGCTCTCCGCGCAGGGCATGCCGGCGCACGATCTCGTGACGTCGTGCGAGCCGTGCGCGATGTGCCTGGGCGCGGCCCTGTGGAGCGGTGTCAAGCGCATCGTGTGCGGCGCAGCGCGCGAGGATGCAACCCGCCTCAACTTCGAGGAAGGGCCGGTGTTTCCGGAGTCGTACAAGTACCTCGAAGAGCGTGGCGTCACGTTCATCCGCAATGTGCTGCGCGATGACGCTCGCGTCGTGCTGGAGCAGTACCGTGCGACCGGCGGCAAGATCTACAACGCATGAGCGAACTCCTCGACTTGATCGTTCGCTGGGTCCACGTGATCGCCGGCATCATGTGGGTCGGCAACTCGATGCTCTTCAATTTTCTCGACCGCAATCTCCATAAACGGCCCGAGACAGACAGCTACGGCGACATCTGGTTGCTCCACTCCGGTGCCTTCTACCTGATGGAGAAGAACCACGGCGAGCGTGCGGCGGGCGGGCTGCGTCTTCCCGAGCCGCTGCACTGGTTCAAGTGGCAGGCGTACACGACATGGATCACTGGCGCGCTGCTGCTGGTCATCGTGTACTACGTCGGGGGACGCGCGATGCTCGAGGACGCCACCATCCGTGCCATGCCGCACGGGTCGGCGATTGCGCTTGCGGTCGGCATCATCGTCGGAGCATGGGCGATCTACGAGGTTGTCTTCCGTACAATCGGCGAGCGTTGGCCGCGCGTCGCCGCCGGCATCGCGGCCATCGTGCTGGTGGACGCTGTCGTCCTGCTCATGACATTCCTGTCCGGACGCGCGGCGTTCGTACACATCGGAGCGCTGCTGGGCACGATCATGGCCGGCAACGTCGCCTTCACGATCATGCCATCGCAGCGCGAGCTCGTCGCCGCTCTCAGGGAAGGGCGTGAGCCGTCGCAAGCAATCGCCGACCGCGCCAAGACGCGCTCGATCCACAACAACTACATCACGTTTCCCGTCATCGCCTTCATGGTGGGCGCGCACTTCCCGGCGTTGTACTCCGGTCGGAATGCGGTGACGGCCGCGCTCGTGCTCATCGCAGGCGGGGCACTGGTTCGACACTGGATGAACGTCCGGTTCACCACTCCTTCGTGGAAGGTGTGGCTGCCGGTGACCGTGGGCGCGTCGGCGGTGATGCTCGCGTTCACCATGAACATCGGGCCCACGGCGCCGATGCGATCATATGGCGGCACCGGCGGGTTTCTCGCCTCACTCAACACCGGCGTCTTGCCCACCGGCTCATTTGCGGACGCGCGCACAATCATCGACCGGCGCTGCGTGCCCTGCCACTCAGTGACGCCGTCGGACATCTCATTGGGACGAACGCCTGTCGGCATCGCGTTCGACACCCCGCAGCAGATCGCGACGCTCGCCGTTCGCATCAAGGAACGCGCGGTCGTTCAGCGCAGCATGCCGCCGGGGAACAAGACGCTCATGACCGATCGCGAACGCGCGATCCTCGCGCGCTGGATCGAGTCCGGCGCGGCCGTGAAGTAGCGCTCAGCTGCCGCGGTAGGTCGTGTAGCCGAACGGGCTGAGCAGCAGCGGCACGTGGTAGTGATCGCCGGCCTTCGCGATGTGCACGGTGATTGTCACCCACGGGTGAAACGCCTTCGTCTTCTTCTTCTTGAAGTAAGCGCCGGTCTCGAAACTCAGTTCGTAGATGCCGGCCTTGAGCTTCTTCGCGTTCACGGCCTTCACGCGTCCGTCGCGATTGGTCCTGGCCTTGCCCACGATCGTCCACGCGTAATCGTCGAGGCGCGCGAGGACGACGAGGACGCCAGCCGCTGGCTTGCCCGACATCAGGTCCAAAACGTGAGTCGAAATCATTCGATGAGTCTCCGTTGCTAGTGACTAGTCACCAGCCGTGCCAGCCTCAACCTCGTGATCTTTGCCTGCTCGCCCGCCGCCACCTTCAGTTCCGCGGCCGGCTCATTGTTCATCCGCTTCTCCATCTGCGCCAGCATCTCACCGGCCTGCTTGCCGGTCGCACATATCAGGAAGACGAAACCGAAGCGGCGCTCGTACTCCGCGTTCCACTTCGCCAGCTCGTCCTTGATCCGCTGCGACGCGTCCTTTGCGCCGGACTGCTCCTGGATCGCCCACGCATCCTTGCTGCGCTCGCCGATCTTCGGATGGTGCGCGAACGCCTCCAGCCAATCCGGACTCGACAACTCCCACCACACCGACTCGGCCGCCTGAAACAGCTCGGCCTGATTTCGAAACGGCCGCAGCACCGCCATGCGCGCCGCCCACTGCGTGGAACCACAGCAGCGCCACAACTCCGACGCGGCGTCCGTCGGCGCCATGGCGTTCAGTTCGTCCAGCGTCACACCGGCATCCCGAACAGCCGCAGCCTTGCGATTCCGCCGTCCGGGTAGATCGCGAGCCGGGCATGCGTGGCTGGTTTGGTGTGCGACAGTTTGTCCCATTGGAGACGCGCGTGCGGTAACAACGAAGACTGCGGGAGCAAGCCCTGCCATTTGTCCGACTCGGGTGCGTCCGTCGTGCGCCACGCCGCTTCGTCGTCGATCGTCTCCACCGCACAGGTGGCCGGCGCGTTGCCCTTGAAGTAGTCCGTGTCGACCTCAACACGGTGGATAGTCCCGCGGTGCGCCAGTCGCACGACGATCCAATCGTGTCCGGGTCCGCGGCGACGCTTGGTTTCCCAGCCGTCACCCATGTGCGTGCTGCGGCCCGGCTGGATCAGGTTGTGCCGGTTGCCGAAGAACATGTCGCTGCACGTGATGGCCAGCCCGCCGTTCTCCAGCGCGGCCAAGTCCACTTCGCTGCCGGGGCGGAACCTACCGTCGGGATACGCCGCTTCACCATGCACGCGCAGCCGCGCGACACCGCCGTCCGGAAAGATCGAGAGACGCAGATGCGTTGCTCCGGGTGCGCTATCGATCGCGAACTCGTTCTTCGCATCTCCGCGGAGCGGGGAACGATCGAGGACCGTCACCCACTTGGTGCGTCGTTCGTCGGCAAGTGCCTCCGGCGTGTGCGGACCCGTGACCGTCGCCGCCTCAACGGCGCATGACTCGGGAAAATTGCCGCGGAAGAACGATGTGTCGACGACGACGCCGTGAATGCGCCCGGGCAATCCGAGCCGGACAATGCACCAGTCGTGACCCGGTTCGCGACGCCGACGCGTCTCCCATCCGTCCATCCATTTGCCGCGGTCGGTGTACTCGCCCTCTTTCCAGATCGCGGGGCCGGCGTGCAAGAGCGACTCCTTCGGCGCGAAGAACTCGTCGTTGGCGATGAGTACGGCGCCACCTAAGCGCTCGGCGGCAAGGTCGGGGAGGTCGGTGAAAGTTGGCATGCTGGTTACACAAAACTACGTCTTAAGTACGAGGCGGCGCTCCTGCGGAGCGCCGACTGGCAGATTCCCGAGCCGGTTACCGCCGGGCCTGAGTACCGGCTGGAACAACCGGGGCAATCCGCCAGTCGGCGCCGGAGGCGCCGCTTAGCACTTAGTACATAGTCCAGAGCCTCAAACGCGCGACAAAAGCTTGCCCACCGGCGAACCAACCAGCTTCCCATCTGCGTAGATGAGCCTCCCGCGCAGGTAAGTAGCCTGCACCCGCCCCACCAACTCGCGCCCATGATACGGCGTCAGCTTGTGCCGCTGAAGCAGCGTCGCCTGGTCCACCGTGAACCGCGTGTACGGATCGAAGATCGCGAAGTCCGCATCCTTCTCCGCCTGGATCTTGCCTTTGCGGTAGTCGATGCTCGTGAGCCACGCCGGAACAGAGGACATCCAGTTCGCGAGCCGATCCGGCGCGATACTCCGGTGTCGTAGCTCAGTGACGATCACCGCGAGGCCGAGCTCGAGTGACGCGATACCGCCCCACGCAGCGACGAAGTCTCCCGTGTCCGCCCGCTTCGCGCTGGGCGGGCACGGCGAGTGATCCGAGACGATCATTTCCAGCGTGCCGTCCATGACCCCCTTCCACAGCGCGTCCTGGTTCTGCTTGCCACGAATCGGCGGCGCGCACTTGAACTCCGTCGCGCCTTCGGGGATCTCCTCCGCACTCAGCGCCAGGTAGTGCGGACATGTCTCGGCGGTGAACGCGATCTCCATCCGTTCCCGGTCGCGCCGCAGCAGTTCAACCGTCTCGGCCGCGGACACGTGCACCACGTGCGAGCGCGACGCGTGCTTCTTGGTGAGCTGCATCAGCATCTCGACGGCCTTCGTTTCCGCTTCCGGCGGTCTCGACGCCTGATACTCCGAGTATTGGCGAGTTCCAAGTCCCGAGTTCCAAGTTCCAAGCAGTTCAGGCAGTTCACAGTGCGCCATGAGCGTCGCATCCCACTTGGCGAGCAACGGCATCGCTTTGTCGAGGTCAGCCGCTGTCACGTGCGCAAACTCGCTGACGCCGCTCGGAACCAGGAAACACTTGAAGCCGAACACGCCCGCGTCCCACAGCGCCTGCAACTGGCTGTGATTGCTCGGCACAACGCCGCCCAGGAAGCCGACGTCCACATGACACTTTCCTTCTGCCGCGCGTCGCTTCTTGTCCAGCGAATTGGGATTGTTGGTTGCGGGAACTGAATTGAGCGGCATGTCCATCAGTGTCGTCACGCCGCCGGCAGCGGCGGCTGCTGTAGCCGTTGAGAATCCTTCCCACTCTGTGCGGCCCGGATCGTTGATGTGCACGTGCGTGTCCACCAGGCCGGGCATGACGAACCACTCGCCAACGTCCTGCACATCGGAGACAGGGTTGCCCGTGTCGTCCCACTCGCTCACGCGCTGGATGCGGCCGTCGTGGACGTGAATGCTGGCCGGAGCTACGCCGTCAGGAAGACAGACGTTCTTCGAGCGAAGGACGTGGGGCGCCGCGGACCACCTCATGCCGTGTCGACCCAGAACCTTCGCAGGAGATTGCCCGCGACCGTCAGACGGTAGTCAGCCGTCGAACGCACATCGTCGATCGGCGTGATCTCGCTCTCCAGGACTTTCACGGCCTCTTCTATAGAGAGGCCCTTCGTCAGCGCCGCTTCGGTCTTCGGCAACCTCACCGTCGTCGCGGCCACCGAGCCAAGCGCGATGCGCGGGCCCTTGGGATCGCGAACTGCGGCCATCACGATCTTGGAAATCGCCTGCGCGGCGCGCGTGCCCACTTTGCGGAACCACTGCCGCCCGTTCTGCTTCGGGATCTCGATGGCGAGAATCAGCTCGTCGGGCCGACGCACGCTCGTGCGATAGCCCGTGAAGAAATCAGTGAACATCACACGCCGCTCGGTCGTGGAGTTGCGCAGTAGCACGGTGGCGGTGGCCGCCGCCAGCACGGGCAGCGAATCGCCTGCCGGGCTGCCGTTCGCAATATTCCCGCCAATGGTGCCGCGATTCTGGATCTGCGGTCCGCCGATCTGCTTGGCCCCATCCACCAGCATCGGCACCCACGTCCTCACGCGTCGCGAGAAAATGATGTTGGTGAACGTGGCCAGCGCGCCGATGCGCAGTACGTCGCCGTCCACTTCGATCTTCCGCAGGCGCGTCAGCGGCCACAGGTCGAGGAACTTCGTGCCCGCTAGCGTCCCGAAGTTGAGCGACACATACAGGTCTGTGCAGCCGGCCAGCGGAACAAGCGTCGGGTCGTCGCGCAGCTTGTCGAGCGCTTCGTGGATCGTCTTCGGACGCACGAGCGAAAGGGGGGAGATGGCGCCTTTCATGGACGCTTCTTTGAGCCGCTGGGCCGGGCAGGCTTCCGCTTGTCCGTGGCGCGCCGGTTCTTTACTCCCAGCGTGCCCAAGCGCGTGCCGCTCTTCTTGCCCGTGTTCGCCTTCGCGATGGCGCGATAGATGGCTTCGTAGCCGGTGCAGCGGCACAGGTTGCCCGCGAGCCCTTCCTTGATCTGGGCCAGTGACGGGTTGTCGCCGAGTGCTATGGTCGCGAGGATCATGCCCGGGGTGCAAATGCCGCACTGCGCGCCTACTTCGTCCATGAAGGCGTGCTGGAGCGGGTGGTCCTCACCCAGTCCTTCAATCGTCGTGACGCTCGTGCCTTCGGTCTGCGCAAACGGGATGAGACAAGCGCACACCGGCGCGCCGTCCACCAGCACGGTGCATGCACCGCACTCACCCTCGCCGCAGCCTTCCTTCGTCCCGGTGAGGTTCAGCTCCTCGCGCAGCACGTCGAGGAGCCGTTTCATCGGGTGCGCTTGAACGTCTACCGCAGCGCCGTTGAGCGTGAACTTCATGGGGCGAGATAGTACGCCTCCACGCCCCACTCCGCATCCGTCACGCTTCTTCACGCCGCAAAATCTACCGGCGTAAAGGGCTGCCTCGCGATGTCTAGCGCAGGGTGCGGAACAGAACCGCGATCGCAGTCACTGCGCCAACCCAATAGACGAACGACCACTTCATGAGCTCCGCTTTGACGTCGCTCATGTCGGCGCGGGCGCGCTCAAATCCAACACGCATTTCATGGCGCAGTTCAGCCACGTCGGCCTTGAGTGCGGAAATGTCCGACCGCACCTCCCCGAATTGCGATCGATTGGATTCAAACATCGCAAGAAGTTCCTCGGATGGTTCCTCCCCCAATGCCTGCTTCAACGCGCGGGTGAGTTGTGCAGAAACCGACATCGCGGACTCCAGTCAGGTGGTCCGCCTACTCTATTATAGAATCCTCTCGGCTCAGCATCAATCGAGTGCGCGTCAGTGCGAAACCTTGCGCGCTATCAGGCCCCAACGGACGCCCCGTACGTCAGCGTGTCCGAGTGACGCTCAGCGTGCTGACGCGAGCGCTTGGACGCCAGCAGCAACTCCGGTGTGGCCGGTACTTCACGCACATCGAGTCCAATGGACCGGATCGCGTTGACGAGCGCCGGCGCTGGCCCATCGATCGGCAGCTCGCCGAGTCCCTTGGCGCCGAACGGCCCCTCAGAAAACGGATTCTCCAGAATGGCGATGTCCATCTCCGGAGTGTCCAGCGTCGTCGGGATCGTGTAGTTCGTGAGCTGGCTGTTGGCCATCGCGCCGTTCTTCATCACCACTTGCTCGATGAGCCCGAAGCCGACGCCCTGGCCGGTGCCGCCCTCGATCTGCCCCTTCGCCATCGCCGGGTGAATCGCGCGACCGATGTCGCTCACGGCCGTGATCTTGATCGGGCGCACTTCATAGGTGTCCTGGTCCACCTCGACCTCGGCCACGTTGCACCCCCACGCGTACGTCGCGTACGCGTCGCCACGATAGAGAGTCTCGTCCCACGTGAGCCACGCCGGCGGCACGTGCGTCTTCTCGACGCGCAGCGGGCCGTGCTTCTTGAAGTAGGACGCCGGTGTCATGCTGCCGATCTTCTCGCGCAGTTCGATACACGCGCGCTCGAGGATCTTGCCGACCACCATGCACGTGCGTGACGCGACAGTCGGGCCGCTGTCCGGGACGATGGATGTGTCAATCGGCGCGACCTCAACGTCCTCGTAGGGAATCCCCATCGCGTCCGCAACGATCTGCGCGTGCATCGTGCGCGTGCCCTGGCCGATTTCCGTGGACGACACCAGCAGGCGGACGCCGGTCTTCGTCAGCTCGACAGCCGCCTTGGAGCCCAGCTTCAGCTCGCCAGAGCCGGTGAATCCTGAGCCGTGATAGAAGAGCGCCAGCCCGATGCCGCGCTTCGTTCCCTTGTAACGCTCTCGCTTGTCCTCGAAGCCCGAACGCCTGACGGCTTCCTGCAAAACACGCAGCGCGCTGCAATCGCTCTTGAGCACCTGACCCGTCGCGGTCGAGTCGCCCTCGCGCAGCGCGTTTCGTTCGCGGAGGGTCACTGGATCTATGCCGAGGGCAGATGAAATGCGGTCCATGTGCACCTCCATCGCGAACTGCGTCTGCGGCGCGCCGAATCCGCGGAACGCGCCGTTGGGCGGCGTGTTGGTGAACATCGCGCGCGCGCGGATGCGCGTGTTGTCGCAGCGGTACGGGCCAGCCGCATGAATGCCGCCGCGTGAGAGCACGACAGGGGAGAGCGTCACATACGCGCCGCCGTCGATGACGACGTCCACATCCATCGCGACGATGGTGCCGTCCTTCTTCAGTCCGGTGCGATGCGTGATGTACGACGGATGGCGCTTAGTGGTCGCCAGCATGTCTTCGACGCGGTCGTAGATCATCTTGACCGGCCGTCCGCTCTTGAGCGCCAGCAATGTCGCGTGACACGCCAGCATCGACGGGTACTCCTCCTTGCCGCCGAACCCTCCGCCAGTCTCCGTCTGCACGACGCGGACCGTGTAGTTCGGGCCGAGCATGACCTTCAATGCTTTCTCCACGTAGAACGGACACTGAATCGAACCGTAGACCGTGACCCCGTTCGCGTTTGCCATCCCGAGCCCGCCTGTCACCCCGAGCGAAGCGAGGGGTCCGTAGTTGTCCGGCACAGCGATGACGCCATTCGTCTCTATGTAGACATGCTCTTGATGTCCGGTTCTGTACGTGCCTTCAACGACCATGTCAGCCGAGTCGAAGCCGCGCTTCAGGTCCCCCTTTTCGATCGTGAATTCCTTCAGCACCGTCGGTGACTCGAGCGGGTTGAAGACCGCCTGTCGTCCTGAGCGCAGCGAAGGACCTCCTTCGTACTCGATCCCGACAACCGCCGCCTCGAGCGCCTCGCGGTCCGCGTGCGCCAGCAGCACGATCGGCTCCGCGACATGCCGTACCTCGCGCTCCACCAGGCACGGCTGATCGTCCACGATCAGCGCCACCAGGTTGCGCCCGCCCTTGGGAACGTCGCGATGATCCACGACCGTAAATCCCGCGGCGTCGTACGCGTGCGTCACCGACGTGATCCGCCCCGCAGCGATCGTCGAGCGAACCGTCCGACCGTAGATCATCCCGGGGAACGTCACGTCGTCCGCGTACTTCGTGCGGCCCGTGGCTTTGCCGATTCCGTCCTTGCGTTTGACGTTCGTGCCGACGGCGCTCATTGACGCAAAGTTGTGTGTATTCATGATGCCGCGAAAGCCCGCCGATGCCGGCCTAGTGTACCGCGAACGGATGAAGCGCCGCCGCAAGATGTTGCCGGGCGGCGAAGCTGGGCGACGCGGCGTGTTACCGTCCTCCACCGCCGTGCGCTCGCGCGGGGCTACGGACTACGGCCGACGCGCGGTTGTTTCGCGCAATTCGCGGGCCCAATTGTGCACCACAATCGTCTGCGACTCGGCGCCGGCGCGTTTGAGCATCACGAAGCGACCGTCCGAGGTGACGTCGTAGTTCACGTGCGAGGCGTCGGTGAGGAAATCTCCGATCACGACCGTGCGCCGTTTGCCAATGGAGAATCGCTCACCCGTGGTGACGCTTACCTCGATGACCTCGCCATTCTCGCCGCGATAGTACAGCACGTTGCCGGATCGCCCCCACACGGGCTCGGTGCCCATTTTGTCGCTCACCTGAACGCGCCCACCGCGAGCCGGGAACGGCCGCACGTAGACCTGAAACGGCCCGGACTCATTCGCCTGATACGCCAGCCATTTTCCATCCGGCGACAGGCGCGGCATGGTCTCGGTGAAAGCACTCGTCACCACTGGCTCCACCTTGCGCTCGCCGGTGAGGGATACGGCAAAAATGTCCCGAGAAAACTTGGCGCCGGGAGCTGTGCGATACAGGAGCCATTTGCTGTCGGGCGACATCAGCGCCTCAAACGGCTCGAAGTCAGGCTGATAGAAAAGTTCGGCGGGCCCGCTGCCGTCGGCGGGTTGGCGCCAGATGCCGGGCGGCTTGCCTTCTCGCGTCGAGACAAAGATCACGTATTTCCCATCCGGGCTCCACTCGGCGCGAACGTTTGAGCCCTCCGTCGTAAGGCGCGCGAACGTGTTGTCGCGTAGGTCGTAGATCCAGATATCGGTTGAAGCGGTCCCAACGACCGTGATGGCCATGCGGCGGCCGTCGGGCGACAGGCGCGGGTTGAGGAATGACCCCACGTCGGGCATGACCGGCAACTGCGAGCCATTGCGCGGGTTGAACAAGACCGCTTGCAGTTGCGCGCGGCCGCGCAGGAAAACGAGCGAACCCGACCGCGACAGCGAGGCTTTCACTCCTTGAGTCGGGTCCACCAATACACCGTCGTCCAGCTGGACTGCTTCACCAACGGGCCGAAGGCGTTTCATGTCGAACCGGACCGCCATGAGCTCGCCCGTCGGCGCCACGTACACGAGGTGGTCGTCCACTACGCCAAGTGGCGCCGCGACCGGAAGACCAAGCTCCGTCAGCTTGCCCGTTCGTTTGTCGAGCACGGTGAGTATGCCGGTTTGGGAGCTGCTGTTGGCGCCGGTAAACAGAATCCCGCGATCGCCCGGTAGCACCACGGGCCAGCGCTGGCCCACCCGGGCAAAGCCGGCCGAATCCGGCCACACTTGGCGATTGGCGCCGCCGTTGGAAGGCACAGCCGTCAGTCCGCTGAAGCCGCCGATGTAGATGGAGTCTGCCGCGCTCCATGCCAAACCGTATGGCACGCGCCCGCTTGTGGTGGTGATCGTGCTGGTCTGGCCGCCGTCCACCGAGATCTTCTTGATCTCGTTGCCCTCGGAATAGGCCAGCCAGCGGCTGTCGTGCGAAAACGTGAGGTTGCGTCCGGTCGCACTGGAGATTTCGCGCGCGGCAAGTTCGTTCACGCGCCTGACGTACATGCGCCAGTTGCCCAAGCCGAAAGACGTGAACGCAATCATCTTGCCATCCGGTGAAATCGCGATCGTTGTTCCCACGAGCACGTCTTGCACCTTTGCGCCGCGTGGCAAGTCGAAGTTGGCGCGAATGACCTGCGGCTCGATCTGCGGGCGCGTCATTTGCCAACCAGCGGCCGATGCCAGCGCGACAACCAGCGTCCACGCCGCTGCTTCACGGGCGCGCAGACGGAACCGCGGCAGCGCATACGCCGCGGGAAACGCTGCGGAGATAGTCGTCGCGCCCTTGCCACGCAGCGCGTCGCCGAACTCCGCTGCCGTGCCAAATCGATCGGCCGCGAGTTTCTCCAGCGCGCGCATCACCGCTGCGTCCACCTGCACGGGCACGTTCGGCCGGCTGATGCGAATGCTCGACGGCTTCTCCGTGAGCACTTTCGCGATGATGCTCTGCGCGGTGCTGGCGTTGTGAGGCGGATCGCCAACGAGCATCTCGTACGTCATCGCGCCCAGCGAGTAGATGTCGGTGCGGCCGTCCACCACGCGGTCGCCCGTCGCCTGCTCGGGACTCATGTAGTGCGGCGTGCCCAGCGAGATGCCGGTCTGTGTCACGCGCTCGCCGCCAGCGTTGCTCACCGCCAGCGCGATGCCGAAGTCCGCGATCAACGGCTGGCCCTCGTGCATCAGCACGTTCTCGGGCTTGAGGTCCCGATGGATCACCTTGTGCCGGTGCGCGTAGTCCAGTGCGCCCGCGATCGCCGTCGCAATGCGAAGCGCCTCGTCTATCGGCAACTGCTTCTCGCGCTTGAGCCGGGCGCGCAGCGACTCGCCCTCCACATACGGCATTACATAGAAGAGCAGGCCGCCTGCCTCACCTGAATCGAACAACGGAAGCAGGTTGGGATGCTGCAGGTTGGCCGTCACCTGAATCTCGGCCAAGAACCGCCCGGCGCCCAGTACTGCGCCGAGTTCGGCGTTCAGCACCTTCACCGCGACGTTGCGCTTGTGCCGCACGTCATGCGCCAGGTACACCGTCGCCATGCCGCCGGCGCCGATCTCCCTATCGATGGTGTAGCGGCCGGCGAGTGCAGCCGTCAGCGTCGCGAGGGTTGTGTTCACTCTTGGGTCATGTCGGTAGGCATCGTCGCCGGCTGTAAATGATGGCTGGGCGTCACATGGCGCAAGAACAGCCGTTGCTGTCAGTAGTTGCAGTCGGCAGTTGCTCTGCAGCAACGTTGAGCATGCCAGCCGCCCGCGTCGTTCTCGCCCTCGTCATCGCGGTCTTTGTCGCGCCGATGCAAATCCCGACCTTCCGCCACATCCAGCCCGAGCTATTTGCCGTCACCGGCTCGCTGGTGAACGCGCTGGCCGACATCGACGGCGACGGCGACGCCGACATTTTTGTCGGCTTCAACGGCACGCCGAACAAGCTCTACCGGAACGACGGCGACACGTTCGCCGAGATCGCCGTTGCCGCGGGTGTAGCGGACGCGCGCGCAACCCGCGCCGCTGCGTTTGGTGACTGGGACGCCGACGGGGACCCCGATTTGCTCGTGGGCTTTGCGCCCGGTGCCGCCCCGGTGCTCAAGCTGTACCGAAACGACCGCGGTCAATTCACGGACGCCACCGCGGCCGCAGAATTGCGCGTGGACAGCGGCGCCGTTCGCCAGCCCGTGTGGGTGGACTACGACGCCGACGGTGACCTGGACCTCTTCGTCGCGTTTCGCGATCGGCCCAACGCGCTGTACCGCAACACGAACGGCGAACTCGCAGACGTCGCCGCCGAGGTTGGACTCGCGGACACTCGGCGCAGCGTCGGCGCCGTGTGGGCAGACCTGGATTCCGACGGCGACCTGGACGTCATCGTTGGTAACATGGACGGCGACGCCAATGGAGTGTTTCGCAACGATCGCGGCAAGTTTACCGACGTCGCGGTCGAGTGGGGACTCGCTGCCGGCGGACGCGCGCTCGGCGAACGCACCAGCGGCACTGTGCGTCCGTGTGTCGCGGACATGAACGGCGACGGTCGCCTCGACATCATCACCGCGAACTACGGAACGCCCGGACTGTTCCTCAAGACCGACACTGGATGGACGGATGCGAGCGCATCATCCGGCATCGCGGTGGACGGACGATACGATTCGTGCGCGCCGGCAGATATCGACAACGACGGCCGGCTTGACCTCTACATCAACGGCACCGTGACGCAGGGTCGCAACTGGCCGGACTATCTCTATCGCAACACCGGCCGCGGGTTCGAGTCAGCGATGCCGGAGATTCTCGCGGCGATTCCGGCGGATCACGGCGCTGTGTGGGCCGACCTGAACGGCGACGGCACCGTGGACCTGGCGCTCACAGGGCAGGGCCCACATGCCGTGCTCGCGAATGTGCTGCCCGACTCCGTCGCGCATCGCTCATTGAGCATTCGCATACTCGACGGCCGCGGCCGAGCCACGCGCGCTGGCACCGAAGTGCGCGTCTACGCCGCAGGTACTCGTCGCCTGCTCGCGACAGCGTTGGTTGACGCCGGCTCCGGGTACGACGCGCAGTCGGATATTCCGGTCCACATCGGGCTGCCGACGGCTGTACCCGTGGACATCGAGGTCGCATGGCCGTCAGCCGGCCAGCGTCGCATCACTCGGCGGTCAAATGTCGGCGTGGACGGCCGCCGCGTGCTGCAGATTCGCGCTCGGTAGTCTCGGCAACGCCCGCGCTCGCTAGGGCAGAGCGCCCGCGAGCATTGCAATCGCGGCCACGGCTCCAACCCAAAACACAAACGACCACCGCATTAGTTCGGCGTGGCGCTGATCCGCGTTTGTGTCCACCGCGTGAATCTTCTCGGCGAGCCGCAGCTCGACGGCGTGCAAGTCGGCGATGATGGCATGCCGTTGCTCGGCGAAGTCGGCCCTGATCGACTCACGCAGGTCACGATGCTCCGCGCGCATCTCGTCTAGCCAGTCCACGAGATCCCCCGAGGCGTCGGTACCGAGCGCGTCGTTGAGTCTGACTGCAAGGCGCGGGGAAATGGACATGCGACAAGAGTAGCGCGCGCGACGCAATCATCCGTCACCATACTATTGCGTTGCTGACCATACCGACGCTGCTCCACCATACCCGCATCATACCCTCGGCTCGGCGGCCGAGTCCATAGGCAGTTCGCGGCGAGCATGTCCCCGCCATAACTTCGCTGCCGTGCACCTGACCCCACTGTTCCTGAGACGCCCCGACGCCGGGTCGCTCCTCAGCCTCTCGCCGGCATGAGCGGCAATACGGAAGAGCTGAACGTCGCCCTGTCCGGCCGGTACCGCATCGAGCGTGAGCTCGGCGCCGGCGGCATGGCCACCGTGTACCTGGCGCACGATGTGCGCCACGATCGGAGGGTCGCGCTCAAGGTCCTGCGCCCGGAACTGTCGGCGATCCTCGGCGCGCAGCGGTTTCTGACCGAGATCAAGACGACGGCCAACCTCCAGCATCCGCACATCCTCTCGCTGTTCGATTCCGGCGAAGCCGACGGCACGGTGTTCTATGTGATGCCGTACGTCGAGGGCGAGACGCTCCGCGACCGCATCAAGCGCGAGCACCAATTGCCGGTGGAGGAGGCGGTGCGTATCGCGCGTGAAGTGCTGGACGCGCTGGAATACGCGCACAAGCAGGGCATCGTCCATCGCGACATCAAGCCTGAGAACATCCTGCTGCACGGCGGGCACGCGATGGTGGCGGACTTCGGCATCGCGCTCGCGGCCTCCAAGACCGACGGCAACTCTCGCATGACCGAGACGGGGATGTCGCTGGGCACGCCGCACTACATGTCGCCGGAACAGGCGATGGGCGAGCGGGAGATCACGCCCAAAGCGGACATCTACGCGCTGGGCTGCGTGCTGTACGAGATGCTCACGGCCGAGCCGCCGTTCACTGGGGCCAGCGCGCAGGCGATCTTCGCGCGCGTGCTCACGGACGAACCGCGGTCAATCACGATGCAGCGGCGCACAGTGCCGCCGAACGTGAGCGCTGCGGTGAACATGGCGCTGCAGAAGCTGCCCGCAGATCGCTTCGCGACTGCGGCGCAATTCGCGGAAGCATTGGGGGCAGCCGAGTTCACGTCGCCCGCAACGCGCGCCCGTCCTGCTGTTTCGCGCGCGCTATTGGAGGCGTCGTTGGCGCAACGAGCACTGCGCGTCGCGCCATGGGTACTCGCGGCCGCTGGCATTGCAACGAGTACGTGGTTCGCGACGCGAGAGACTGACGCCCCACCAGCGCCGGTCGCGCGGTTTGCGATTCGCTTCACGCCCGACGTTGCTACCGGCAATCCGATCCAGGTGATCGCGGTTTCACCGGACGGCTCAAGGATCGTCTTCGTGGGCCTGGCGGGTGGCACAACGCAGCTCTACACGCGAACACTCGACAACGTCGCCCCGTCTCCCGTGCCGGGAACGCAAGGGGCGGGCAGTCCCTTCTTCTCACCAGACGGGCGGCATGTCGCATTCGTCGCCGGTTCGAGACTGCTCAAAGTCGCCTTGGCAGGCGGGCCGTCGCTGCCAATTGCGGACGTGTCTCAGGAGTTTCGCGGCGGCACGTGGAACGAGCAGGACACGATCGTGTACGCCGACGATCGTGGCCTGATGGTCGTGCCATCGGCCGGTGGGAAGCCGGCGCTCTTGTTGGCAGCCGACAGTAGTTCAACCCTCCGGTGGCCCGAATTTCTTCCCGGCGGCAAGACACTGCTGGTCGGGATCCACAACGGCGCCTTCGACCGGCCTGCGGCGGTGACGATCGCGAACAAAGCCGTCACGAGGTTCGACATCGTCGGCGGCAACCCGCATTACGTGCGCCAGGGATTCATGACGCTCGCGATGCTGGATGAGGGCACTGGTGGGCTTTCCATGGGAACGCTTGTCGCTGTTCCATTCGACGCGGAGCGCCTGCGCGTGCTGGGCCAGGCGATTCCCGTCACCGACAGCGTCCAGGTCGGCCTCGTCTCGCGAGCGGCAAAGCTCGGCGTTTCGCGCGATGGGGCGCTCGCCTTTGCGGCCGGTATAGTGGGGAGGGCGAGCCTCGTGGCCGTAAATCGGAACGGTGCTAGCAGGGAGGTGAGCTCGGAGTTGCGGTTCTTCGCTAATCCGCGCCTCTCCCCGGACGGGCGTCGGATCGCGACTGGTGTGTTCGCGGGGGGTGGAAGCGATATCTGGATTCAGGACGTGGCAAGCCGGACGCTGACACGACTCACCGTCGATCGCGATGCGCAGCGTCCGGTCTGGACGCACGACGGGCGGCGCGTCGTTTTTGACCGCGCCGCAAGCGGTGGACGAGACTTGGCCTGGATCCCGGCCGACGGCAGTGCGCCGGCGGAGTCACTGTTGTCGGTGCCCGGCGACCAGGTGGCGGCGGCGTCTACTCCTGACGGTCGAACGCTGGCGATCAGGCAGCTGGTGGGCGGTCGGCGCTCCGTTGCGTCGGTGAGCATGGATTCGGCGCGGGTGCTCCGCGTGCTGACCACGTCCGATTTCGACGCCCACTCCCCAACCTTGTCGCCCGACGGTAGGTGGGTGGCGTACGTCTCGCTGGTGTCGGCCCGAAGCGAGGTGTACGTGCGGCCGTTTCCGGGGTCTGGCGGAACCTGGCAAGTGTCCACGGACGGCGGCACCGAACCACGTTGGTCCCCCACGGGGCGTGAGATCTTCTTCCGTATCGGTGACCGGATGATGAGCGCCGCTGTACGGACCGAAGGAACGTTCTCGCGGGGTGAAGTGCGTGAACTCTTCCGATCGACGGCGGCGAGCGTCCCCAACGGGACGAACTATGACGTGACGCGGGACGGACAAACGTTCATCATGGTGCAACCCAAGAACGTGGACGACCAGAACGTCGTCGTGCTGCTCAATTGGTTCGACAACGCGCGCCGGCCGCGCAAGTGAGCGCGCGACCATGACCGGCGGCAATACCGAAGAGCTGAACGTCGCCCTGTCGGGCCGGTACCGCATCGACCGCCAACTCGGCGCCGGTGGCATGGCGACCGTCTACCTCGCCCACGACATCAAGCACGACCGCAAGGTCGCGTTGAAAGTCCTTCGGCCCGAACTCGCGGCCGTGGTCGGCGCTGAGCGGTTCCTCACCGAGATCAAGACCACTGCCAACCTCCAGCACCCGCATGTGCTGGCCCTGTTCGATTCGGGCCAGGTGGGCGGCACCGTGTTCTACGTGATGCCGTTCGTGGACGGCGAGTCGCTGCGCGATCGTATCGAGCGCGAGAAGCAGCTGCCAATCGACGACGCGCTCCGCATCGCGCGCGAGGTCGGTGACGCACTGCACTACGCGCACGGGCTCGGCGTCATCCACCGCGATGTCAAACCCGAAAACATCCTGCTCCAAGGCGGACACGCCCAGGTGGCGGACTTCGGAATTGCCCTCGCAGCATCGAAAACCGGCGGCACGCGCATGACCGAGACCGGCATGTCGCTCGGCACGCCCAAGTACATGTCGCCCGAGCAGGCGATGGGCGAGCGCACCATTGATGCGCGTACAGACGTGTACGCGCTGGGCTGCGTGCTGTACGAAATGCTCACGGGCGACGCGCCGTTCACGGGTTCGACGGCGCAGGGCATCATGGCCAAGGTGCTTACGGAAAAGCCCGCGCCGATCCTGCCGCGGCGCGATCGTGTACCCGCGTACGTCGAAGACGCGGTGCTCACCGCGCTGGAGAAACTCCCGGCCGATCGTTTTGCGACCGCGGCTGAGTTCGTCGTCGCCATCAGCGGCGCGAGCGGGGCGACGTCGGCGAGCACGCGCGCCCGCACCGGCGCGCGCGCGGCAACGACAACCTCACGCCGGCAGTTGATCGTCGTTGCCGCAACGGTCGCGGCCTTCGCGGTAGCGGGAGGCTGGCTGATTGGCAGTGCCGGCGCGAATGCAGAGGCACCCGCATCGTACCTCGCGCTCGTTGAGCCCGGTCAGGGTCCCGCCTTCAGCGGTGTTGCGCGCTCGGTCGACATCAGCGCGGACGGCCGGACCATCGCGTACTCGGCTCGCCACCCGCTCGGGACGCGGCTGCTGGTCCGAAAGCTGGACGCCTCGGCGCCGGTGGCGATACCGGCTACCGCCAATGCGTTTCACGTGCGGCTGTCGCCGGATGGCCAGGCGCTGTACGCGGGCCAAGGCGCCGCGATGCACCGCATCCAGATGGGTGGCACTACATGGACGCCGCTGAATCTCGAGGCGACGTCCTTCCTGCACTACGCCGAGGACGGAGTGTTGTGGTGGAGCGGCATGCTGTCCACGGGGTCGTTCCGCCGCGGCCTCGACGGGCACGATTCGCTCGTCTTTCCGCGCTCCACGGTCACTCAGGTGATTCAGGGTGGACGGTACGGGCTCGGCACGGAAAACACCACCGGCACGAACTCCGGGCTGGCGACCTGGCTGGACCTGCGCACCGGCGCTACCCGAAGAATCTTCGAAGCCCCGGTCGTGGAGTTGCGGTATACGATGGGCTACCTGTTGTATGTGCGGCCGGACGGCGTGATGCTGGCCGCTCCCTTTGACGCCCGGTCCGGCACGATCACCGGCGCGCATGTGGAGATCGCCCGTGATGTCTCCGTAAGTGGCGCCGGTTTCGCACAGTTCGGCGTCTCCGACAACGGCACTGTCGTGTTCGTGCCCGGCTTCAACAACGATCTCGTGCGTGTCAGTCGGTCAGGAGAGACACGGGTGCTGCTCAGCGATCTTCGCCGCTACCACAGCCCACGCATTTCGCCGGAAGGGCAGCGCGTAGCCTACGATGACGTGACGGCGGACGGTCGCGACGTGTGGATCGTCAACATGGCCACCCGTGACGTGTCCCGCGCCACGTTTCAACGGGACGGCCACGATGTCGTATGGGCCGCGGACGGCCGCGCCATCCACTACCTCGCGGGCCGAGGCGGCAAGCTGGACATCTACCGGACCCAGCTGGGGTCGTCAGCGACGCCCACCGCTTTCCAGGCTCGCGCGGAATTGTCGTATACCGGAACGCCGCTCGCGGATCGCTCGATAATCACCATGGTTCCAGGCCGCGCCGGGCGTGGCACGGACATCGTTCGGCTCCGGCCTGACTCGGCGGCAACCGACACGCTGCTCGCGACAACGGCTGACGAGTCGTATGTGGTGCCGTCGCCAAACGGCCGGTGGTTCGCGTATACGTCGGACCACTCGGGTCGGCCGGAACTGTACGTGCGAGCCATGAGCGGCAGCGACGTGCAACTCCAGGTGTCGGTGGATGGCGCGTCCGAGCCCATGTGGGCGCGCGACGGCCGAGAGCTCTTCTATAGAAGGCCAACCAGCAACGGGGCAGAGCTGACGTCCGCGACGTTGGACCTTGGAAGTGAACCGCGAGTGACTTCGCGAAAGAGTTTGTTCGATGTCTCCAACTTCGACGCCGCTGGGCCGCACGCCAACTACGACGTGTCGCCGGACGGATCCTGGTTCGTCTTCGCTCGGCGCGCTGGCGCGGACCACATTGTGGTGCTCCAGAACGTTCCCGAGCTGGCGCGTCGCATCGCGCGCACCGGAGCCACGCCATGACCGTCCCCGTGCTTTACATACATCCATACCGGCTGTATGGTTATCCATATGAAGACCACACTCAACATAGACGACAGCGTCATGGCAAGGCTCCGGCGCGAGGCGGCGCGCACGGGGCGCACCATGTCCGAACTCGTGGAAACAGCCCTGCGCAACCTGTTCCGGCAGCGCACTGCCAAGGCGCCGCTGGCGCCGCTACCGCTTTTCAATAGCGGCGGCGCGCTGGTGGACGTCGCTGATCGTGACGCGCTCTACGACGCGATGGAAGGGCGCTGAGTGTTTGTCGTAGACACCAACGTTCTGATCTACGCTGCGGACTCCGCCGCGCCCGCACACCCGCGCTGCCGGGCCCTCATCGACCGTTGGCGACAAGGCACCGCAGCGTGGTTCGTCACGTGGGGCATCTGTTACGAGTTCCTGCGTGTCGTGACGCACCCACGCGTCCTCCGGCGACCGTGGTCGGCCTCAGCCGCACACGACTTCGTCGATGCCCTCGCGGCTGCGCCGAGCCTTAGTGTGCTGATGCCAACGGACCGGCACAGCGAAGTCCTGCGCGACGTGGTGTCGGCGGTCCCGGGGATGGCGGGCAACCTGTGGCACGACGCCCATACCGCCACCCTGATGCGCGAACATGGCATCCGGCGGATTTGTACCAGGGACACCGACTTTCAGCGCTTCGCGTGGGTCGAAGCCATCGACCCGATGGTGTCCGAGCCGTAGAGCAGCAGCTCGGGGGTCAAGGCACCTTCGGCAAATCGAGCGCCGGATTACGGGAGAAGAAGCCCACCGGCCGGATCTCGAAGCGGTGCCAGGCCACCGGCATAATCGGCCAATCCTCTGGCCGCGGCACATGGTGGAACCCGAGCGTGAGCCACGCGACCACGTCGGTGTTCGCGACCGACCGGTTGGCGGCAGTCCACTTCGGCAGGCCGTCGCCTGCGGTGCTGACGCTGGGATAATCGCCGGCCGCGAACAGTTCCGTCGCATTGAACGGCGTGACCCAGAGCGTGTGATTGGTGAAGCCCGCGCGACGCTGCATGTAATCGTCCGCGCTCAGCAGCGTCATCGCGCTGTGTCCATCGATCTGGTATCCAACGGGCGATCCGTACGCGCCATTCTGCGACGGATTCACGATGCGCCAGATCTCTGGCTCGCTCATCGTGGAGTGCCGCTGAGCTTCTGATTCGGTGCGCGCCGTCTGCGACTGCACCGTCCATAAGCTGCGGCGCGGATTGTCCTGCGGCAGGCGCTCCGTCTTGAGACGATCTACCACGAGTGAGTTGGCGGTCCCGTCCACGTCGAGGTCGAGCCGGAACGAAAAGAAGTGGCTGTGATTGATGCCCACGAGCTTTGGCGCGATGAGCCGTCCGTACTGCTCGTCATTGCCGGTGCCGCTGATGCCCTTGGTCTGGTCCATACCCGTAGCGCCAAGGTCCACCCGCAGCGTGCCATCCTGCTGGAACACCCAGTCGAACAGATAGTCGTAGTTGCCGGCCACCATGAACATCCGGAGCACGAGGTCGCGCTTGGGGCGCGTCTCGATCGTGGCGTCGCCGTCGCGACCGTGGCGCCACGCCACGTCGCCGGCATAACGCTCGAACAGGCACGCGGAGCGCACCACCTCGCGCGGCCGGCCCTTCGGCGTCACCACCACCGAATTGAAATACGTCCCGTGTGACGGACACTCGATGCCGGGCTCGAGCGTGCTGGCCACGCCGCCAAAGGATGACGGATACGTGCCGAGGTCGAAGAAGCCCTGATAGTTCCACGGGTCGCTCGGGTCCATGTACGGGACGAACAGCTCCGAGAGCGAGCCCTGATACATCACCGAGCGGTCGCGTCCGCCGTCGGTATACCGCACGCGCGATACCACGACGCCGCGGCGCGCGTCCACACGAAAGTGGAACTTCCAGTTCTGCCAGCTGACCTCGTTGCCCTTGAGCTCGAATGACGGGCCGAGCGGCTGCACCATCGCAACAGGACTGCGCGTCGCACGAACCGCTCCGACCGCCTCGGCGTCGTGATCGCCGATGGGACCCGTCGACGGGCGCACGCCCATGTCCGTCACGCGCAGGATCTTTCCGTTCGTGAGGTCCGCGACGATGACAAGGCCCTCGAACGTTTCGCCGTAGCCCGAGAAGCGATTCCGGTCGTCACCGCACTGCATG
>JANNRQ010000131.1:0-1605 GCA_031401495.1 Gemmatimonadota bacterium | reverse complement strand
GGACGGCGCCCTCTACGAAATGACGCCGCCGCCCAAACATCTCGCGCTGCCGATGATTTCGCGCATCAAGGTGATGGCGAACCTGAACATCTCGGAGCGCCGCCTCCCGCAGGACGGGCGCATCAGTTTCCCCATCGCGGGCAAGCAGATTGATTTGCGCGTGTCGTGTCTGCCGACGCAGTTTGGCGAGTCGGTGGTGCTGCGTATTCTGGATCGCTCGGCGGTGAACCTCGACATCGAGGCGCTGAAATTTCCCAAGTACCTTCTTGATTACGTCAACGAGGCGATTCTCCAGCCGAACGGAATTTTCATCGTCACCGGCCCGACCGGCTCCGGCAAAACGACCACGCTCTACTCGTGTCTGCGCAAGGTGAACACCATCGACACGAAACTGCTCACGGCGGAAGATCCGGTGGAATACGACATCGAGGGCATCATTCAGGTGCCAGTGAACGAAGCCATCGGCCTCAACTTTGCCCGCGTGCTCCGCGCCTTTCTCCGCCAGGACCCGGATCGCATCATGGTCGGCGAAACGCGCGACATCGAGACCGCGCAGATCGCCATCCAGGCCGCGCTCACCGGGCATCTCGTGCTTTCCACCCTGCACACGAATGACGCGCCCGGCGCCGTCACGCGACTCATCGACATGGGCGTCGAACCTTTCCTCATCTCCGCCTCGCTGGAAGGCGTGCTCGGCCAGCGGCTCATCCGCAAGGTCTGCCTGGAATGCCGCACGCCCTACGAGCCGAGCGAAGCCGCGCTCGCGCAGCTCGGCCTCAGCCCGCACGAGATCGGCGACAAGCAGTTCTACTACGGCAAGGGTTGCGACACCTGCAACAACACCGGCTACAAAGGCCGCAAGGGCATCTACGAGCTGCTCGATATGAGCGACCCGATCCGCGAAATGATCAACCAGCGCGCGCCGTCCGTGGTGCTCAAGCAGAAGGCCATCGAGCTCGGCATGACCACGCTCCGCGAGGACGGCCTGCGGGCGATCTACGACGGCGAGACGACGATCGAGGAAGTGCTGAAGTACACGTAGCGGCGGATCAAGCGAGCTTGGGTCTTCGGTGTTAGAAGCGAAGCCGATTGTATTCCTCGTGCGTGCCGATCCAAAACCATCCCACAACATCGCCTTCGCGCAGTCCCAGAGCGCGGTAGTGATCACCGACACGGACGACGCAGACACCGTTGCGTCGCTCCTCAAACTTCAGCGAAGGATGAAACGGGTCGATCTTCCAGAGCGCGTACTTTTCGCGCGCAAGTTTCTGTGCCGCGTGTGGAAGCGCGTCGAGACAGCGCCAGAAGCGTCGGTGCGCCTTGCCCGTCACGGCATCTCTTCCATTCGCCCCGCGCGCAAATCTCCGCGCACTTCCTCGAGCACTGTCCGCAACCTGCCCTGCTCGGCGAAGTCGGTGTCGATCTGTCGATCCCACGTTGCCTCCTCGCGCTGACGGACAAAGGCCGCGAGTTCCGTCAACTCTCGGGGCGGCAGCTGATCCACCGCGGTTTTCAGTTCAGTCAGACTCATGTCGCGAGACTAGACGGCTGAAGCACTGGACGCAACCGCGGGTCGAATGCCTTGGCGGTCGGTGCGCTTCTACG
>JANNRQ010000130.1:0-13392 GCA_031401495.1 Gemmatimonadota bacterium | reverse complement strand
GCGGCAGGCGGCTGGTCGTCGCGGGCTCGTCATCGCCGGAACCCTCGCCGTCCTCGCCATGGCCGGCGACGCGGGTTACCTGGACCTCGACGACGCCCTCGCGCGGCTGCAGCGCACGAACTTCCGCGCCGCGCCCGCGCTGCTTCAACGCCTGCGCGCGGCGCCGCGTCGCCGCACCTGAGCGCACGCACAAGCTACGTGACAGGGATCGCCGGCACCATGCAATGCCTTCGCGCGCCACTCCGCATCCTGCTCGTCGGTACGCGGTTTCTCGGCCACACGCCCGCGCAGGCGGCGAGCGGCGCCGCGACCCGCGCACAGACGATCATGGAACCCCGACTCACGTGCGCGCGCCTGCGGCAGCAGAACGCGCCTCTGAGCGGCATCGTTCGCACTCTGCCCCTCACTCACAAGCGCTGGCGCCTGCTCGAGCTACGCGCCCTGCACGGGTGGAGCCTCGACGACACGGCCGCCGATGCGCTCGTCACCGCCGCGACCGGCGCGCGATGGGAACGTGAGGCGACCGGGCCCGAGCGCGCGCACCCATGACACGCCACCCACCGCACGCTCGACGCCGCGTTGTGTCTGCGGTGGTGCTGGTGCTGCAGACGGGCGGCGTGACCGCCCATCGCTGACCGGTCGCGACCAATCGTCTCAGCCCCACGCTGTGTGGCTTGATCCCGGTGTCTCCGGTCTCTCCCTCGCGCATGCAGATGCCACACCCGCCGCGTTCGCCGTACGTCGTGATCGCGACGGCCCGACTGCGAGTGGAGTCAACCACAGTTTCGATCTGCCCGTCCTTGACGCTCCACTTAAGCTAGGCTCCTCCAGTGCCGACCCGCAGGAAAGTGTTTCGAGTCTTTGTCTCGTCCACGTTTGCTGATTTGAAAGAGGAACGGCAGGCGCTTGCGAGTAAAGTCTGGCCACGGCTCCAAAACTTCTGCCGCGCCCGTGGGGCGGAGTTTCATGCGATTGATCTTCGCTGGGGCGTCAGTGAGGAAGCTGGTCGAGATCACCGCACGATGGAGATCTGCTTCGGCGAGATCGATCGCTGTCGGAACGTAACGCCCCGACCGAACTTCCTCATCCTGCTCGGCGAGCGCTATGGCTGGCGGCCGCTGCCGGCAAGAATCCCGGCAACGGAATTTGTATCGATTGCGTCGGCAGTTGGCGACGACTTCGTGTCGCTCAAGTACACGAAGGATAAGAACGCCATTCCCCACGAGTTCGTGCTCTCTGCGCGGCCGGCGACGTTCAGCGATGCTGAATGGCGCCGCGTTGAAGATGATTGGCATGGGCGCTTCGACCGGGCCCTGAGTCACCCGTCGGTGACGGTTGCTGACCGGCGGATATACGTCGCATCAGCGACCGAGCAGGAGATCGCTCGCGGGGCTTTTATGTCCTCAGACGCTTCCGAACACGTGCTCTCCTTTCAGCGCACTATCAGCGGTCTTCCCCATGACGAGCGGTCCGGGGACTTCATCGACCGGCTTCCAGATGGTTCCTTCGATGCAGAGGCGGCGGACCGCCTAGCCGATCTCAAGCATGAGATCAGGGATGCCATTGGCGAGGCAAATGTAGCGCCTGTTTCCGCAAAGTGGGGACCGTCCCTGTATCGACACCTTGACGCGTTATGCGAGGAGGTCGCAGAGCGGCTCGAAGCTATCCTCAGCCGCTCGCTCGCCGCGCAGGACTCTGATGCCAACCTCGTCTCTGAAGCCGCCGAACACGCCAGCTTCGGATCGCGGTTATCGACCGACTTTCGGGGACGCGTGGACTTGCTTCGCACGCTGGTCGAACGGGCCGGCCGGCCAGGCTCCACGACGCTGCTCCACGGAAAGTCCGGCTGTGGCAAGTCCTCGGTCATGGCTCGTGTAGATCAGATGCTTCGTGATCGCCATCGTACGGCGGTCGTCGTCACACGGTTTCTCGGTGCAACGACACGGTCCACGGACGGCCGATCGCTGCTGGAAGATATCTGCACCGAAATCACGGCGGGCTACGGCGTTGACCGGCCCAGCGGGACTGATGCCGACTTTGGCTCTCTTGAGCGCGAGTTCCGCAACCTATGGAGTCGCGCGGACGCCAGCCGGCCCCTTGTCCTCATCCTCGATGGTCTGGACCAATTGGCTCCCTCAGATCTCGCGTCAGATCTGTGGTGGTTGCCCTGGCAAGGCGCCTCGCATGTGCATTTGTTTGCCTCAGTGGCAGATGGGCGACCGTTCGACAGTCTCGCTGAGCACCCTGCGGGTGACAACATTGTCCGGCTTGATGGCTTGGACGCTCCTGAAGCCGCGCCGTTGTTCAAAACGTGGCTAGCGGCAGTCGGACGCACGGTGACGGCCGTCCAGTGGGCCGCCGTCGATGCGTCGTTCCAGGCCGAGCGTCTCCCTCTTCATTTGAGGATCGCATCGCTGATTGCACGACGATGGCGATCCGATGATGCCGTACCGTTAGTTCCGTCAGATCTCAAAGCCATGATCCGCGTCTTTCTAGGCGGTCTTGCAAGCGAAACAAACCATGGAGACCTTCTCGTGCGGCGGAGCCTCGGTTACATCGCGTCCGCTCGCTATGGACTCACCGAGGAAGAGATCGTCAACGTCCTTTCGCTGGATCTGTCGCGCGATGAGCACGCGCTCAAGGAGTTTCGGCGCCGGATGCGCTGGTCCCCTGAAGTCGCGACGATGCCGTACGTAATCTGGTCGCGACTGGCGTTCGATCTGGAGGGATTCTTGACGGAGCGGTTGTCGGGGGGCACGGGAGTTCTCGCGTTCTACCATCGTCAATTGCTGGAGGTCGTCGAACTGGACTACCTTCCGCCAGAAGTCCGAGCCGATCGCCATCAGCGGCTCGCGGAATGCTTCGAGCGGATGTGGCGCGACGCGATTGGGGCCGGCCGCGATATTCCGTTGCGAGTGCTCGAAGAACTTCCGTTTCACCAGGCACGAACACGAACCCTGGGCACTTCCTGTTTGCTCGACCTGACATTTCTTGCCGCCAAGGTGGCAGCCGGCATGGCGGCGGACATTCCAGAGGAATGCGACGAACATGCCGCGATGGGCATTGTTGGTGCTGCCGAGGTTGGGCAGGCCGTCGGACAGTCGCTAGCAGCGCTGACCAGCAGACCGGCGTCTGCTCTGCAGACCATCGTCAATTGCTTGTCGATCCGCGTACCCGTCAATCCGGCTATCGAGGTCGCCCTCGCACGGGCCAGGACTGAGCTCGATGCCCGCGTCTGGCTCCGCCGTGTTTCGCGATCTTCTGAGAGCACCACTGCCACTCGAGAGGTTCCGCTGGCTGAACCAGCTTGGCTTGGCGCGGTGTGTCGAAACGGACAGCGAGTGGCGGCGGTCTCTGACGAAGATCGCGTATTCGTTGTGGATGTTGCAGACCGAGGGCAATCTCGCAGCCGGGGTTCCCTGCGCGAGTCGGCCACTCGCCTGGCCACCGACGAACATGCCCGGGTGCTCGCGTATCGCCGCAAGGATGGTCGAGTCGGAATCGTCGGGTCAACGGCGACGGTTGCGGGTCGGTCCGGCGAACAAGGGCTCGCGGTCCACAGCCGCCTCGGCGCCGTTGCGGTTGATCTCGCGGGGCGGCTAGTCGCCGTCGACCCGCGAAACATTGAACAGACACGCGTTCTGGCAGACAGCATTCCGGCACCAGCGGATTTCATCTTCATCGCCCCCGACACCTCCCAGGCCCTTGTGATCGTTCGCGGCACCACGCCGCGAGTGTTGGTGATCGACTTCGATCAATCCGCAATCGTCTTTGAAGGACCCGTCGAGGGTCCAGGCATTGTGTGCGCAGCGATGGACTGGGAGACCCGGACTCTTATTACTGCCGCACGCGATCGCAGCATCTCGACGCGGTCTCTGAGCGACTTCTCGGCAGTGCGGAGCCTGCGCTTCGAGGCTGTCAAGGGAATGCTCCTTCGAGGCGAACCACTGGGGATCGCCACCGGCCTGATCGGCGCACGGAGGGTTGTCGCCGTCACGACATCCAGCGGGCACGTCGGGCTGCTCGACCTCGGTTCATGGGAGTTGCGACGCCTGGACGATTTCGGCAACCACGAGGGCCCAGCCGTTCTCGCCGAAGTCGGGCTCGACGCCGGTCGAGAGGAAGTCGTGGTGCTGACTCGAGAAGGCATCCGAGCGATATCAGCGAGCTCATCGAACGTGCCGAAGGCACGCCGGGCGCCAGTGGCAGCGTGCGCCTTCGGAACAGGCAACGAGATCATCGGTTTCATTCCACATGAGCACGCGGTCGTGTGGCAGGCATCAGCTGGTGGGAGAACGGCGGACGTGCGATACGTGCCGGAGGTAGCAGCCGTGGGCAGCGCGCTGCCGGACGGCCGCGTTGTCGTCGGCATGAAGAATGGCGGTCTCGGATGGTTGTCGCGAGACGAGTCCACCGATGAGAGGTGGCCCGGCCGTGCCCTGGCTGAATCAGTGACGCACGTTGGTGTTACGAACAGAGGCGTGACTGTCGTCGGCCGTACGGGTTCTTTCTTGACCGTCGCCCCGGGAGACTCGAAGCCGCGACACGCTGCGCCAGGTTCCCCGTTTCGTCGCGTAGTGGACGTCGCCTGCTCGGCAGGCTCGCCCGCTGCGTGGGCGCTCGTAGAGGACATGATTCCGGATGGAATCAGATCCAAGGTCGTTGACTTGCTCAATGACGAACGGGTAGTTCTGGAGATTGGCAGTCCCGGCGTGTTCTCGAGTCTTTCCATCTCTCCAGACGGCCAACGAATCTGTGTCGCCGGCACTGGGGAGGCGATGAAGGTGTTGCGACGCGATGGTTCGTCCTGGCGACCGCTGTTCGACCAGCCCAGAGCGGTGAAGCGAACGGCATTTATGCGGAGTTCGGATTACCTGGCGATCGTGGCTGCCGACACGACCTGGATTGAAATACTGGACGTGTCAGCCGGGGGCCGTCGCTTCGCCGAGGTATTCGTTCCGGCCGAACCTTCCTGCATCGCGGTGCGTGAAGATTGGTTCGTCGTGGGTTGCACGGATGGTAGTCTCCACACGTTTGAGCTCAGACTCGCTCGATCCGTATCTCGGAGGTAATCCCTGTGTTGTACGCCACCCGAATGCCCGATGAAGCAAGACCGACGATCGACAGGTGTTACCTCGACGCGGACTTGGGGGATTCGCAGGCCGCGATTGAACGGCTGACTGAACTCCAGGCACAGCTGTCGGATGACCCCCATGTTCTGTATGCGGCCGGCGATGTGACCCTTCGATACTCCGGGCGAGGTCGAGAGGCGCGAGACTTGTTTCAGCGGGCTTTCGACCTCAGCCTGCGTCTGGGGAAGGACTCGACGGCGTGGTTCGCCGCCTGCAACGCGACGCTTCTCCAAACCGACACTGAGGCAACTAGACGGTACGCTGATTGGGTGACGCGAAATGCGCCGGCCGACAACAAGGATCGCGCGACGTTTCAACAAATTCTCGGGGCTTCGGCTTCATTTGGCGAGCGAATACCACTCGCGCACGTTCTTGGACGTTCCCAGGTATACGCAGAGGCAGGTCATCCGGGTACGGCTGCGGCCATTCTAGCGGTCGCCGACGAGGCGGAAGGAGCGGAACCAGAGGAGTACGCCCGCTCGTCTCGCCTCAGGGCCGGTCTACTCCGCGAACTCGACAAAGCGGCTGAGAATGCTCACGAGGCTCGCGGCCTCAGGTTCATTCCAGAGGATCGTCTCGCGTTGCGGGATGCGGTCGCCTCGATCGACATCTTCCTGGCTCACGATCCGTACGACGCTGAAGCATGGAACTTTCGGTCGGCCTGGTGCTGCCTTCTCGAGCGACACATGGAAGCGCTTGAGGCGGCGCAGCGCGCCCTTGACCTCCGCCCTCACGACTATCACCGTCCGCACATGAATCGTGCCGTGGCCCTGAGAGCGCTTGGGCGCGTCGAGGAAGCCATTGCCGCCGCTGCTGAAGCGGAACGGGTGGCCAGCGAAGCCGGCATGTCGGCGGATGCCGTACAGGCCTCGAACTTTGCCGCCGAATGGCGCCGGGTGCCGCGTAGGCGACCGGACCACGAAATCGTGGCCGGAATCATGCGAGGCGTTGACGGTGCTCGCAGAGTCTCCGACCGGGCAATGTCCTCTACCCGAGGTGTCAGCGTGACATCCCTGACCGCGCTCACGCTGGAGCACGGACGGTTGCTCGGCCTGTCCGCGCTGGAGGATTTTGCCCCCTTTGTTGCACAAATGCTCGCAGACTTTACGCCTGAAACCGTGTTCGAGGTGATGCGGAGTGTGGCGACGAAAGATACCAATGTCGTCGACGGGCTCATTCTTGGCGCCATTCACCTCGTGATTCGAGCCGACGATCCGCAGAAACGTGACGCGTCGCGGTTGCTCGCGTGGTTCATCGTGGCGTTTCCGACCATGCCGGCGATTCGCGCCTACTACCGGCAGGGCTTCCTGGCCCCGGCGGCGTTGCCTGGCGGCGGATGTGAGGCACTCCCGGACACCGTAAGACCCTCTCTCGCACGATTTGGGGAAGACGTGCCAGGAGCGTTGAACGACCAGAGTCCGCTGACAGCGGCCGAGATCGAAACCGCGCGACGCAATGTCGTCGCATGGGTTGTCAGGACTCCGACTCGCGGCCTTCCGGGCGCCGGGTACTCTCCTCCAGCGACCAACGAAACTACGACCACGTCCCAGGTCGCCGAGGATTCCCAGCTGCCGTGGGTAATTCGCCTGCTTTCAGTCCTGGCGGCACTCTTTCTTGGATTTGCGTTCCTGCGATCGTGTCAGTAGGCGCGTGTCAACCATTGGCTCCACTGGTTCCGCGTTCTCGGCCGCTGATTCGCATCTTCGTCAGCTCCACGTTCAGCGATCTTACCGCGGAACGCAATGTGTTGCAGGCCGAGGTTTGGCCGATTCTGGAAGCCCATTGTCGACAGCGCGGCTTTCAGTTTCAAGCGATTGATTTGCGGTGGGGCGTTTCGACGGAGGCCGGCCTCGATCATCGGACGATGCGGATCTGCTTGGAAGAATTGCGTCGCAGCCAGGATCTTTCGCCGCGGCCGAATTTCTTGATTCTGCTCGGCGATCGATACGGCTGGCAGCCGTTGCCGGAGGAAATCACGCCCGAGGAATTTGCGACGCTGGAGCAGGCGGCGAATGGCGATCCGGAGCGGCTGCGAGTTGTGCGAACTTGGTATCGGCGCGACGAGAACGCGAATCCGGCCGTTTATCTGCTGCGTTCGCGGTTCGATTCGCCCGACGAGAGGGATTACACACGGGCGAACGAGTGGCGGTCCACGGAGCAAGCTCTCTGGGCGGTGGTGAGTCGCGCGTTCCCGGCGGAGCAGTTGCCGGGGCGGTTTCAAGCGCCGCAACCGTCCTCGCTCGTTCGCTTTCAAACGTCGGCGACTGAGCAGGAGATTTGGCACGGCGCGTTGCAAGTGCCGGACGCGCGGCGGCACGTGATTGCCTTTGCGCGGCACATCGACAATTTGGCGGAGTTTTCCGGGGTCGCCGGATTGGCGCAATTTGTGGATGTCGCTGCCGACGGCGGCCCCGATGTGATCCTCAGCGGAGCGCTGAGCGACCTGAAGGTCGAACTTTCCCAGAGGCTCGGACCGGACAACTTTCCAGCCTCGCCGGACCCGGCGCACTTGGTACGGAATCAGCGCGGCGAAATCGACCTCCAGTTGCCTGCGGATTACTTGGCGTTCCTGCGTACCGCGATCGTGAAACGTTTAACGGAGATCATCGACGACGAGATCGCCGATTACGAACGCAACGCGGGCGAGCGCTCGCCGGCGTCCGACATGCTTCGCAATTTGGAACGCGAACGGAGTGAACAACGGCGGTTTGCTGCGGAACGGGCGCCGCAGGAAACGTTCGTCGGCCGCGAACCGGAGTTGCGGGCGATCCGCGAATATGTAGCCGGGAGCTCGCAGCGACCGTTCCTCGTCACCGGCTCGTCAGGCACCGGGAAGTCGGCCCTCTTGGCGTATGCCGCTCGCGCGGCCCGAACGTCGCCGAGCGCGATCGTGATCGAGCGGTATCTGGGCGTCACGCATCACTCGTCAGATCTCCGCTCGTTGCTGCTGAGTCTGTGCCTGGAGCTGCGAAGCCGGTTTCCGCGGTCGGAAGAAATCTCCGTCGATCCGCGGCAACTGGAGGACGAAGTCCAGGCGCAATTGCAATTCGCGACTGCGGAGCAACCGATTGTTCTGTTTCTCGACGCGCTCGATCAATTGGACGAATCGGATCAGGCGCGAGCGTTGTGGTGGTTGCGGCCGACGCTGCCTAATTCGCACGTCAAGTTGGTTGTATCTTGCCTGACGAATGAAGGCGACGAAGTCAGTGAGATCGAAGCGGCATTGAGAACGCGGCAGCTCGTTCACGAAGGAACCTCGGTAACTCTCGACAGCTTATCGCCCGCCGAGGCCCGCTCGCTGTGGCCCGTGTGGCTGCGCGCAGCCGGGCGACAACTGACCGCGGATCAGCAGCGAATCGTGGACGATCTGATCCTGCCCGCGGCGAATACCGCTTGTCGTCGGCCCTTGTTCTTAAAGACCGCGTTTGCCGAGGCCCGCCTGTGGCGGTCATTTGATTCGCCGCAGCGAACCGCCTTGGCCGAGACCGACGAAGCGTTGTGGGATCAGTTGTCTCAACGGCTGAGTCGGCCGGAGATCCACGGCGAATTGCTGGTCCACCGCGTGCTGGGATATTTGGCGTCCGCCCGCCGCGGGTTGGGCGAGACGGAGATCTTGGAAGTACTCTTCGCCGATCCGCAAATGAGCGATCAGTTGCGCGCGAACAGTTGTCTGCACCAGCACCACTGGGAAAATTCGCGGCGCCGGATCCCGGTCGCCGTGTGGGCGCGGCTGCGCGTCGACTTGGCGGACCACCTCAGCGAACGCGCGGCGCCCGGCGGAATGGTGCTGACGCTGTTTCACCGTCGGATGGCGGCTTGGGCGAAAGCTCGCTTCGGCGCCCAAGCGGGCGAGCATCGACCGCACGCGAGGTTGGCCGATTACTTTGAACGTGCGACCGACGTCGACCGCCGGATCGACGAACTACCTTGGCAACTATCCGCCGCCGGGGATCGTCCGCGATTGCATGCCGCGCTCTTGAGGCAGGACGTGTTTCACGGTCTCTATCATCGCAACGAACAGGAGTTGCTCGGCTACTGGCGGCAACTGCGGCCGGAGTTCAACCCCGAGGCGGGCTACACGGCCGCGTTCGCGGACTGGTCGCGGCGCGGACAAGATCCCGCTCGACCGGCGATCCTTGCCAAGGAAGTGGCGGACTTCATGCATCACGCCGCCGCCTTCGCCGGCGAAGAACAATTCTTGAACGAGGCGCTACGACGCAACGCTGGATTGTACGGCCGCGAGAGTCCCCAGGCGGCCGCCTGCTTGAGCAACTTGGGCGTGTTCTTGAAACGCACCAATCGCCACGGCGCAGCCGAGGCGCCGCTTCGCGAAGCGCTCGCGATCGAGCGGAAATGTTACGGCCCGGATCACTCGCGTGTCGGCGACCGCCTGAACAATCTGGCCCAATTGCTGTTGGCCGTGAACCGCCGCGCCGAGGCCGAACCGCTGTTCCGCGACTTCCTGCGAATTGCGGAAACGGGCAAGGATGCCGAGAAGATCGCCGTCGGCTTGAACAACTTGGCGGAGTTTCTGCGAAGTACCAAGCCGACGGAAGCGGAGCCGCTGCTGCGTCGCTCGATTGCCATGCTGGAACACCGGCTGGGGCCGAATCATTGGCGCGTAGCCGACGGGCTGAATAACTTGGGAAGTTTGTTGCACACGCTTGTCTCGCTGGGAAAACCGAATCCGCACTTGGCGGAGGCCGAGCGGTTCATGCGCCGCGCGGTGAAGATCGACGAAGCCTATTTCGGTCGGGAACATCCGACGTGTGCGACCGATTTGTCTAATCTGGCGCTGTTGCTGTTGGAAACCAATCGCGCCCCTGAAGCCGAAACGCTGTACGAGCGCGCGCTCCGCATCGACGAGGCCGCGTACGACGCCGATCACGAAGACATCGCCCGCGATCTCTTCAATCTCGCGAACCTGTACTTTGTGACCGGGCGGCCGGCCGACGCGGAGCAATCGATGCAGCGCGCGACGTGCATCCTCGTCCGGTTCTCGCGCCGCAACGGCCGCCCTCATCCGCGGTTGGAATATCTCACGCGGAGCTATCTCGGCATGCTGATCGCCATGGGTAATTCTTCCGCGGCGGCCCGCGCGATTCTCAGCGTTCGACTCAAGGCCGCCGAGGCCGACGGCGGATTGTAGCGCAGTGTCCTTGCATGCGAGGTTGATGTGCAACGCCAACCGGGGGCTAGCGCCCGGCGGCTGATTTGGTCTGTCGGCCGTGGCACCGTATAAACTAGGCGTCGGCGCAAGCCCACGGTTCTCGCGGAGCTTCGATCACCATGCTCATGGACTGGCTCAAAGCGAAGTTCGGCCGCGACCCTTATGCGAACGTGCGACTCGGTCGCGAGAGCTTGCCGCAAGACGCCGCCGGCGCCCTGGCCTACTTCGCCAGGGCGGCCGAGTTGGCGCCCGAGAACGGCATGCTCCATTTCCACATTGCGGAAACGCTGTGCAATTTCACCGCGACCCAGCCCGCGCTGCAAACGCCCGCGCTCAAATTCCTCAGCCAAGCCGTGGCCCGCCTGGAACCTACCCACCCGTTTCGCAGTAGCGCTTACTGGATGCGCGGCAACATCCAATGCCGGATGCTGCTCTTCGCGGAAGCGATTGATGATTACAAGCACGCCTTGGAAGACAATTCCCACCCGTTCGAGACCTACTATCGTCGCGGGCTTGTATATTGGAAGTGCAACGAATGGACGGCTGCGGAACGAGACTTCGTCGCCGCCTTGGCGAGCGGTATCCCGGATCCGTTGGTGATGGAGTACGAGGCGGCCCTGTCGTTCATTCGAGAACGACTCCCGATCGCGAAGACCAAGTTCGATGTCGCGTTTCGCCGTTAATCTTGCGAAACCGCTGTTGTTGCGTTTGGCCGTCCCAGTCGGCATTGTTACAGTCTCGTTATCACCGCAGTGCGGAACGAGCGGTCCCACCCAGCGCAAACGGTATCGTTCCCGTAGCTGGGGTGCCCAAGACGGGTTTTCGAACTGCCGCTCCCAGTGGTTCATGTTACTCCTTGGGTTCACCGCAACCCGTGAGTCGAACTCGTTTGCCCGTGACTAAGCGCAAACGATCGTCTCCTGGCGAGTGCGCTACGGAAGGGTTACCGTTTGCACCGCCGTGGCCGCACTGGTGCCGCACGCGTTGGTCGCGACGATCGTGAAGTTGTACGTCCTGCCGGCACCACGCCGTTCAGCGCCTTCAGCGTGGTGGGGATGCTGCCCACATAGGCCACCGTGACGTTGCAGTAGGAAGGTCGTGGGCGCGGGTCCTCTCGCGGAAGTGTCCCAGTTCACGTCAGATGCAGCCGCCACCGTAGCCGCCGCCGTTAGTACTACTTGATCACATGCGAGACGGACCGCGCGGACGATGCGCGCCGGTCGTCGCGTGGCTGTTGGCGGTCACGGAGAACCGCGCAAATCTAAACCGACGCGGCTGAGCGGTCGCACCCGTGCGCGGGCGCACCTACGACGCACGTCGCGTCTTCTGGGCCCGGGCAGGGTCGTCAAGCGGAGATACGCCTCGCTCGCGGGCGCCGGCCGCAGCGTGCGGACGGCCCGGCGGATTTGTACCGCCGAGCCCGGATAGCCGCGCTGGCGCAGCATCTCGTGTAGGCGCGTCGCCCGCAGGCGCGGATACGGCGCTAGTGTGTCGCGGACGAACGGCAAATACGGGTCGAGCGCCGTGGCCCGACACCGGCTCGCGTGCGTGAGCAGGCTGGCGCGATTGAGCGTCGCGGCGACCGTCTCATTGTGGACGCCGAGCTGGGCGGCGATGGTGCCGATCCGCCAGTGCTCGGCGTAATAGAGGCGGCGAATCTCGGCGTGCTGCGCGGGCGTGATCATGACGCGACTCCAGCGACACGCGACGGACGCGCCAGGGCGGTGGAAGGAGCCAGGCGCTTTCCCGGCCACAGACCATGCATCGCGGCACACCTCCGAGAGGCGCGGTCGGCTCCACGCCCGTCGTCGTGTCGGCCGGCAGCGTGGCGGTCGGCGTGGCGGGCTGGGAAGTGTGATCCCTCACGCGGGCCCGATAGGCGCGCTGGTGATCGCGATGATCGAGCCGGCCTTCGGGGCTGGCGCGGTGCCGACGGCGAGCGGCCCGGGCCGACGTGCCGGGCGTGCGTCCGACACCCGGCCGAGCAATACGCCTGGCCTTGATCGCAGGAGGCGCAGATCGCGAACGGCCGGCTGCAGCGCCGACACGTCTTGAGTCGCAGCGGAGCGTCCACGTCGTCGGGGCGACGACGCCCGACTGGACAGCCTCCCGAAACCGTGCCACAAAGAGGCGATCGGCTCGGTCTGTCGCAGCATCGAGGCGGTCACGAGGGCCTGGAGGATCAGCTCCAGGTCCTCACCTCTTGTATCGCCGCTCGACAGCCTCCTGCATGGGCCGCCTTCGGCGGGGCGCTCAGCGGCCGGCTGCGGTCGACACCGGAGTCGTCACCACCGCCGCCGAACACTTGTCGGCCCTTCGACGACCACACCGATGACACCAGACCCGACGACGCGCTGGCCGCGCTCAGACCGACACGCGTCCAGATTTAAGCGCTTCTATGCGAGCGCTGACAATCGCCGTGCTGGACGTATGCGCCGACGTGTTCGGCGTGCGTTCAGCCCACCGCGCTCGACGCTGGCTTTCGCTGGACACCGGAGGACCTGTAGCCATGGCGCACATCATCGTCGTCGGCGCCGGCGCTATTGGATCGCACGTCGTGACCCTCGCGGCCCGGATGGCGCTCGTGGACGAGCTCACCATCGTCGACCCGCAGTCCTACGAACCGGCGAACCTGGCGAACCAGAACATGGCCACCGCGGATATCGGCAGGTCGAAGGCGCAGGCGCAGATGCGCAGGGCCAAGCGCGTGCGCCACGACTTGGCCGTCACGGCCTACGCCCTGCCGGTGGAGTCGCTGCCGCTTGGGCGCCTGCGAGCCGATGTGATCCTGGCGTGCGTCGACTCGCGCCTCGCCCGCATGGCGATCAACCAGGCGGCGTGGCGCCTGGGCGTGCCGTGGGCGAACGCGGGCATCGATGCGTCCGGGCTCGTGCGCGTTCAGGCGTTCCTGCCCGGCGCCGACCAGGCCTGCCTCGAATGTGCCTGGGGCGCCGCCGACTATGATGGATGACGGCGCGGCCGAGGGCTTGCGCGAGATGGCAGGGTCGGATAACGCTGATTCTGTCGCCCCCAGAACCCTGCTAATGTTGCCTATCGTCCTCGCTGCGTTCGGAGCGCTACTCGTCTTGC
>JANNRQ010000129.1:0-4527 GCA_031401495.1 Gemmatimonadota bacterium | reverse complement strand
GTCGGCTACCTGGGCATCATCGCGGCGCAGCGGGGCGACACGGCCCGCGCGCTGGCCGTCGCCGACTCGCTCGGCCGACAGACGCGGAAGTGGGACTTCGGGCTCAGTCCATTTTGGCGGGCCGCGATTCTCGCCCACCTCGGCCGGCGTGACGGGGCCATGCAGTTCCTCGGCGCGGCGCGGCGCGCTGGACAAGGCATGGACGCCTGGCACGTGCATACCGCACTGCGTCCCTTGCGTGGGTATCCGCCGTTCGAGGCGATGATCAAACCAGAGAGGTAGGGACGCGTGAGCAACCAAAGCGACCGCCTCAACGCGGCCTTGGCCGAGTAGGGCGACGTGAGCTTAGCCGTGTCCGTACAATTGGCGTACATTGAACCACAAGGGAATCAACCCGCAACGACCAGAGGAGACGCGCCATGCACCGCACCTCGCCGAAAGCGAGCAACAAGTCGCGAGGCGCTCGCCTGGAAGCCCGCATCTCGGTCGAACAAAAGACCGTGCTGCAACAGGCCGCCGCCCTGTCAGGGCGCACGCTGAGTGAATTCGTGGTTGCCAGCGCGCAGGAAGCAGCCAGCCGCGTCATCCAGGAACACGAGACCATCCGCTTGAGCCGCACCGAACAGATTGCGTTCGTTCGCGCCTTGGTCAATCCGCCGGCGCCCAATGCGCGTCTGCGCAAGGCGGCAGCGGCATATCGCGCACAGCTGGGGCGGTGATTGCCCGCGCGAGCCGCGCCCTACCGGATAGAGCTACTCGGCAAAATCCACGATCGCACCACGTTCGACTGCGGAAGCGTGGCGCTGGATCGCTACCTGCGCCAGCAGGCCGGACAGGATGCGGAGAAGAACGTTGCCGTTCCCTTCGTCCTGACCGTACCGCCCGCCCGAAGGGTGCTTGGCTACTACACGCTGTCAGCGTCGCTCGTCGACGCCAACGAACTCCCCGACACCTTGGCCAGGAAACTGCCGCGCTATCCGCAACTGCCGGTCACGCTGCTCGGGCGGCTGGCGGTTGACCAAAGCATGAAAGGCAGGGGCGTCGGTCAGTTTCTTTTGATGGACGCCCTCCACCGCAGTGTGGAAGCCGCCGCCACCATTGCGGCCATGGCCGTCGTTGTCGATGCCAAGGACGACGCGGCGGAAGCCTTCTATCGGCACTTCAGCTTTCTGCCATTGCACGAGCGGCCCCGCCGCCTATTTCTGCCCATGAAAACCATCGCCAGACTGTTTGCTGATTGAACCCTCTTTCTGGCCGGCCGTCCAGAAGACAATCGCGCCGCAGTCAGACCAGCCGCTGAAGACGTCGCGTGCTGGCCGCACCCGCTGATCGGTCGTACTGTTGGCGATCCACAACCCGCATCCTCCCGTTTCCGCGACTGGCGTGACCCAGCAGACCGACCGCCTCAACACAGCCCTCGCCGGCCGCTACCGCATCGTGCGCCATCTCGGCGAAGGCGGCATGGCGAGCGTGTACCTGTGCGAGGACCTCAAGCACGATCGCAAGGTCGCGCTCAAACTCTTGAAGCCGGAACTCGCCGCGGTGTTGGGCGCCGAGCGGTTTGTGCAGGAGATCAAGACCACCGCGGCGTTGCAGCATCCGCACATTTTGCCGTTGTTCGACAGCGGGGCGGCCGACGGGTTCCTGTTTTACGTGATGCCGTTCATCGACGGCGAAACGCTGCGCGCGAAACTGGATCGCGAAACGCAACTTGGTGTGGATGACGCGGTGCGCATCGCGCGCGAAGTGCTGGACGCGCTGCACTACGCGCACGAACATGGTATCGTGCACCGCGATGTGAAGCCGGAGAACATCCTGCTGCACGGTGGGCACGCGATGGTCGCGGACTTCGGCATTGCGCTGGCCGTGTCCGCCGCTGCTGGTGGTCGCATGACCGAAACGGGATTGAGTCTCGGCACGCCGCACTACATGAGCCCGGAGCAGGCGACGGCCGAGAAGGAGATCACCGGACGCTCAGACGTGTACAGCCTTGCGTCCGTGCTATACGAGATGCTCGCGGGTCAGCCTCCGCACATCGGTGGCGCCGCGCAGCAGGTGATCATGCGGATCATCACGGACGTGGCGCGGCCGGTGCGCGAACTCCGCAAGAATGTGCCGTCGAACGTCGATACGGCGCTCGCGAAGGCGCTCGAGAAGCTGCCCGCCGACCGGTTCGAGAGCTCCAGGGCCTTCGCTGATGCGCTCGCAAACTCGACGTTCGCGGTAAGCGGCCGCGTGAGCGGCGCAGTCGGCGCGGGCAATCCGCATGTAACGCGCTACCGCCGCCTTGCCATCGGTTCGGCGACCGTGCTTGCGCTCTCGCTCGCGGCGCTCGTCTGGTCTCTCAATCGCACTCCGCCGGTGGCCGACGACCCTGTCGTGCGCATGACCATCGAACTCCCCCGTGGCGAGAGGCTCTATCCGTCGGCTTCGCAGAACATTGCGATCACGCCGCTGGGCGATCGCGTCGCGTATATCACGCAGAATGCGGCTCGCGTTCGCACACTGATTCGTCGCACAAGTGAGTCGGTGAGTCGTGAGGCCACGGCAACGATCTCCAACGATCTCGCCTTCTCACCCGACGGGCGCTGGCTCGCCTACGTCGATGTCAACCAGGTCAAGAAGATCTCGGCGGACGGTGGGGCGCCGTTCACGGTTGCGACGCTCACGTCCGTGACGAACCGTGGCCTCGCCTGGCTGTCAAAGGACACGATCCTCGTCGGAAGCCTGACCGGACTCTTTACCGTCCCGGCCGCCGGGGGCGTTCTCCGGCCGGTGGCGGGATTTGCCGCCGACTCGAGCTGCTTCAGTCCCGTCGTCCTCCCCGATGGAAAGTCGTTGGCCTGCGCAACGAGTGCGGGCGCGAGCGCCCGGCGGATCACCGTGAGGTCGCGCGAATCCGGAAAGGCAACGCTGCTCGATGTGTTTGCGGCCGGACCCCTCGGTGTGCGTGACGGACACCTTGTTTACGTCACGGTCGGCGGAGTGCTGATGGCCGTGCCCTTCGACGTTGCCCGGCAGCGCGTGACCGGCGACGCCGCGGAGATCGAGACCGGAATTCTCCTGGCCCAGAACAGCGGCGTGCCAGTTGCGTCGCTGTCGCCGAACGGTTCGCTCGCATACGTTGCCGGCGAGTCGACCCGGAGGCTCGTGCTCGCCACACCCGGGCGGCCTGACGTGGACCTTCCCCACGGCGAGCCCCGCTCCTTCCGATATCCGCGCTTCTCGCCCGATGGCCAGAAGATCGCCGTCACGGTCAACGGCGCCGACGGTTCCGACATCTGGGTCATCGACCGGGCCGGACACACGTTCACCCGCATCACCTTCGACGGATCCAGCCTCCTTCCCGAGTGGTCGCCAGATGGGGCCAGGATTCTCTATCGACGCGGAGCGAACGATGTCTGGTGGCAAGCGGTGGACGGAAGCACCAAGGCCGAGTTGCTGTATGGCGCCGATGAAAATGTGAACGAGGCCATCATGTCTCCGGACGGCCAGTGGCTCGTGTATCGCACTGGACCGAATGCCGTGCACGTCCGCGATATTTTCGCCGTGCCTCTCAACGGCGACCGAAAGCCCGTGCTGCTCGTTGGCGGTCCCTTCCAGGAATCGCACCCGCGCCTCTCACCAGACGGCCGCTGGATGGCCTATCAGTCGAACGAGGGTGAGCGGTTCGAGGTCTACGTACGTCCCTTTCCCGGACCAGGGCCGCGAACGGTGGTGAGCAGCGACGGGGGATCAGAGCCGGTCTGGTCGCGCTCTGGCCAGATGCTGTACTACCGCAGCCCGTCCGGGCTGATGACGGTGCCGGTCACGACCGGCGCCCGGTTCACCCTCGGCGAGCGTCGCATGGTCCCCTCCGGAGAGACGTTCGACGACCCGACGCATGCGGGTTACGACGTCGCTCCCGACGGGCAGCTGCTCATGTTGAGATCGACCGGAACGGACGTGAGCGCCGTGCTCGTGCACAACTGGGGCCGAGTACTGCGTGAAAAGCTTGGCTTGGTGAAGAAGTAAACCGTGACCGACGCCTCGGCTCGCCTCAACTCGGCACTCGCCGGCCGTTACCGTATCGAACGTGAGCTCGGCGCGGGCGGCATGGCGACGGTCTATCTCGCCGAGGACCTGAAGCACGAGCGGAAAGTCGCGATCAAGGTCTTGAAACCGGAGCTCGCCGCGGTGCTCGGCGCTGAGCGGTTCGTGGTGGAGATCAAGACGACGGCGGCGATGAGCCATCCGCACATCTTGCCACTGTTCGATAGCGGCACGGCGGACGGATTCCTGTTCTACGTCATGCCGTACATCCAGGGCGAGACGATTCGCGAGAAGCTGAACCGCGAGACGCAGTGCGGCGTGGACGAAGCCGTGCGCATCGCGCGCGAAGTGGCGGATGCGCTGGACTATGCACACCGACACGGCGTGATCCACCGCGACATCAAGCCCGAGAACATCCTGCTGCACGACGGCCGGGCGATGGTGATGGACTTCGGGATCGCACTCGCAGTTTCTGCCGCGGCCGGCGGTCGCATG
>JANNRQ010000128.1:0-8970 GCA_031401495.1 Gemmatimonadota bacterium | reverse complement strand
ACGTAATACGTACTAGGCCGTTTAGAGCGCGTCATCTCGTTCGAGTTGAAGCAGCCTTGTAGACCTCTTCGTAGCGCCCGACGATGTCGTCCATGGCGAAGCGCGCGCGTGCGTCAGCGGCGGCGGCCGCGCTCATCTTCCTCCATCGCGCCTCGTCCTTGAGAACGGCGATGGACGCGTTCGCCATGCCAGCGATATCGCCGACATCGACGAGCATGCCGGTGTCGCCGCTCCGGACAACTTCCGGTAGACCGCCGACGCCGTAGCCCATCACCGGCGTTCCGCAGGCGAGCGACTCGAGCGCGCTGAGGCCAAAGGACTCCTTGTTGGTGGTGAGCAGGAAGAGGTCGGCGGACGCGAGCAGTGACGCGACGCGCTCGATCTTGCCGGCGAAATACACGGAGGACTCCACGCCAAGAGTGCGGGCCTCCAGTTCGGCCTCGTGCCTATCCGGACCGTCGCCCACCATGACGAGCACGCTGGGCACTTCCTTGCTCACCCTGGCAAACACATTGACGACATCCTTCACGCGCTTCACCGGGCGGAAGTTGGAGACGTGCATCATGATCTTCCGGTCGCCGCCGAAGGATTTGCGGAGGGCTGGATCGTGCGCCGAGCGGCTGTAGACGTTGGGATCGATGAAGTTCGGAATGACGTCGATCTTGCAGCTGGCGCATCCGAACGCAGAGCGAGTCTCTTCAAGGAGGAAGTCAGACACCGCGGTGAGCGCGTCCGACTTCTCGATCGAAAACTTCGTGATCGTGTGGAACGACGGATCCTGCCCGACGATCGTGATGTCGGTGCCGTGGAGTGTTGTCACCACGGCGATGTCGCGACCTTCTGCCCTGAGCATTTCCTTCGTGATCCATGCGCTGGTGGCGTGCGGGATCGCGTAATGACAATGCAGAATGTCGAGTTTGTGCTCCTTCACGACTTCGTGCATGCGCACGGCGAGCGCGAGGTCATACGGCGGATACTCAAAGAGCGGATAGCGGCCAACGTCGACTTCGTGGAAATGCACGCGCGGCAGGAACGACTGGAGCCGGAACGGCATTTTGTACGTGACGAAATGGACATCGTGGCCGCGCTGCGCCAGCGCCATGCCGAGCTCAGTGGCGACGGCGCCTGAACCGCCGTACGTGGGATAGCACGTGATGCCGATCTTCATCGTGCTTGGTGCTTGGTGCTTGGTGCTTCGTCAGTCGCCTGCTCGAACCAATGCTCCACGGCATCCTCCCAGCCGGGCGCTTGAGGCGCCAGGCGTGTGACTCGTTCGTTATCCACCTGATTGCGGAACCAGGTGCGCTGGCGTTTGGCGTACTGCCGGGTTTCGATGACGATCTTCTCGATCACCGCGGCCCGGTCCAACGCACCTTCGACGTGCTGTCTGACAGTCCGGTAGCCGCTGGCGTTCCATGCGGGCGCGTCGGCGGGCACCGATTGCATGAGCCGACGAACCTCGTCGCACCACCCGGCGTCGAACATTGCTGCGGTTCGCGAGGCCATCCGCGTCGGCAGCGTGAGTCCGGGATCGAGGAGAAGATAATGCGGCGTGTAATGTGCCTTGGCGGCGCTGGACTTGTGGAGGTCTGAAATCCGGTGGCCGGTAAGCAGCGCGATCTCCACGGCCCTCATGAGCTGCGAACGACCCAGGTGAGCCCGGGCTGGGTCGAGCGACGAACACCAGCGGCGCAGTTCCTCCGTGGACACATCAGCCAGCGCCGACTCGACCGCCGCGCGCGCCGCCGTGGCAAGCTCGGGCTCCTCCCACAGCGGTTGAAAGAGCGACTTGATGTAGAAGCCAGTGCCGCCAACCACGAGCGGCACGCGGCCCGCGTGCCGCGCTTCCGCGATCGCAGCGGTTGCCATCATGGTCCATGCCGCAGCCGAATAGCGCTGAGTTGGATCCATGACGTCGATGCCGAGGTGCGGCACTTTCGCCTGCTCCGACTTGCTCGGCTTGCCGGTGCCGATGTCGAACCCCCGATAGACCTGCCGCGAGTCCGCGCTGATGATGAGCACGTCGTGCCGAGCGGCGAGCCACAGCGCGATCTCGGATTTTCCGGCGGCCGTCGGGCCGCAGACGACCGGGATCACCAACTGCAGATCCCTCGCTTCGCTCGGGATGACAACACAACTCGCCTCGCTCGGGATGACAACGTCCGCTACCGGCGACCGAACCGGCGGTCGAGTTCATCCCAGGAGAGTTGCACGATGGTCTGTCGGCCGTGGACGTCGTGCGCCGGCAACTCGCACTGACGCAGCGCGATGAAGAGCGCCCGCATCTCCGGCGGCGCCATCACGTCGCCGGCCTTGATCGCTGCTTTGCACGCGACCGTTGCGGCGAGGTGCTGGTGCTTGGAGGCGGACGCGGCGGGCCGGTCGCCGGCGAGGGCTGCGAGCGTGTCGCGCAGGCAACGCTCCGCGTCGAAGCGCGGATGCGGCGTGGGCACCGCGTGCACGATGACGGCCTGTCCGCCAAACGCACCGAGTTCGTAGCCGAGCTGCTCGAGGGCTTCCCTGTTGTGTTCGAGCGCGTCGCCCTCAGCGCCGGAGAGCGTGATGGTCAACGGAAAGAGAAGTTTCTGCGACGGGCTGGCGCCGCGCTCGAACGCCGTCATGAACTGCTCGAACAGGATTCGCTCATGAGCGGAGTGCTGGTCGATGAGGACGACGCCGATGTCGACCTCGAACATCAGGTACGTCCGCTTGAGTTGCGTAAGATGAGGAACGTCCCCGATCGGTGCGGCGTCCGACTCTACCTGCAGGTCCCTCGCGTCGCTCGGGACGACCTCCAAGGACGGCGCGAATGGCAGCGACGTACTAGGAGAAGGAGGCCACTGAACGGGTCCCGACGTGGTTTCGCCGCGAGGGGTCCACACCATTGGCGCGCCGAGTGCGGCGGAACTGTCCATCGTGCCCAGCGCGCGCCGCACGGCGGCTTCCACCGCGCGTTCGGTGATCCAGCGGTCGCGGAAGCGCACTTCTGCCTTGGCCGGATGCACGTTGATGTCGACGGCATCCGGTGGCACGACGATCTCGAGGAACAGTGTGGGACGCACGCCCGATGGAATCGTGGAGCGATAGGCGGCTTCGGCGGCGCGCACCATGCCGTTGTCGCGAATCGCGCGGCCGTTGACAGCGACGTGCACGCGACGCGACGAGGTGCCGACGTCCGACGGACGCTCGGCGAGGCCGCTCACGTGAATCGCGCCGCTGACGTCGTCCACGGCGACGAACTTGGCGGCGTAGTCCGCGCTCCAGAGCGCGGCGATGCGCTCGCGCAGTGAGTGCGCGGCGGCAAGCGCCATGACCTCGCGATTGTCGTGCGAGAGCGTGATGCGCACGTCGCGACGCATCAGCGACATGGTGCTCACGACGTCCAGGATGCTGCGCCACTCACCGCGCGCGCTGCGAAGAAATTTCTGGCGCGCGGGAGCGTTGTAGAACAGTCGCCCGACGGTGATGGTCGTTCCGCGACGGCGGGACGCGCCTTCGACGCCCTTCACGGTTCCCCCGGCCGCCGAGATGTGCGTGCCCTCGCCGTCCACCTCGGCGGTCTCGACTTCGAACTGGGAGACGGAGCAGATGGCCGGAATGGCTTCACCGCGAAAGCCGAACGTCGGCACACCGACAAGGTCGGCGGCGGAGCGGATCTTGGACGTGGCGTGGCGCTCAAGCGCGAGGAACGCATCGTCGCGCGACATGCCGGACCCGTCGTCGCTGACGCGGATCTTCTGGCGGCCGCCGTCTTCCGCCTGGACGTCGATGGCGGTGGCGCCGGCATCGAGCGCGTTCTCGATGAGTTCCTTCACCACCGACGCGGGGCGTTCGACGACCTCGCCCGCGGCGATCTGGTCGGCTACGGCGGGAGGCAACACAGCGATCCGCCCCGATGGTGTCGAGCCGACGACACGCGGCTGCGTGGAAGTCATGGCTGAAACCTAGTGCTTCGTGCTTCGTGCTTCGTGCTTCGTGCTTCGTGCTTCGTGTTCGCTAGTCGCGAGGGATTCTGCGGTCAGCGAGGTGGATCAACTGCGCGTAGGACACCCAGCCCTCGCGACGATCCGACGCTTCGACGCGCACCCAGGAGCCGCGCCGGCCGGCGATGCGCACCAGTTCGCCTATCGACACCGCTGCACCACGGTCCATGCCCATGGCGGGGTCGGTCGAGAGGGACAGGTGTCCGCGTATTACGCCGGTGTCGAGTGCGGCGACGGCGTCGTTGACCTTGATGGCGATGAGGCCGGCGAGCACCGCGACGAGCGCGAGCGGCGCGGTCTGGCGCGTCAGCGTCGCCAGTGAGCGGCGGCCGATCCACGCCAATGCCCACGCGGCAACCCAAAGCGACGCGAACAGCCAGACCAGGAAGTGCGCGGGCAGTGACGGCGCCCACCCCGGCGACGACGCGGTGTACGGCCGCAGGGAGCCGAGTCGCGAGCGGACGTCGCTCGCTGAGGGCTCGAGGGTGAGCGCCTGACGCCAGCCGAGCACGGCGGAAGCGGTGTCACCGGAAGCCCACGCAGCGGTACCGAAATTCGCCCACGCGGCTGCGGATCGCGGCTCCTGCGTTGCCGCATCAGCAAATGAGGTGCGCGCCGCGGGGTAGTCCTGTCGCAGGTAACTCGAAACGCCGCTCGCGAACGACATCGCGGGATCCGATGCGACGGCGGCTGCTGCGAGCGCTGCGGATCCGAGCAATGCCGCCGTGACGATCACAGGGACCCAGAACGGCAGTTCGGCGCGCGACAACGCTTCTGCGTCCACAGCCTGCGCGAGCTGATTGGCGTTCTTGGCGGCGTTGGGCGGAAGCGCGCCACCGTGCGCGTAGGCGGCGGAATCCAGATCACGGAGCTGCGCCTCAGCGCGAATGGCCGTGCTGTCGGAAACGCCCGCCCGGCGCAACGCGCGCGCCAGCGCTCCGGGGTCGGTGAAATCGGACGGACTGGCGCCAAGTCGCTGCGCGAGCGCGCGGACGTAGTGGCGACGCAGCTCCACCGCGTCGTTCAACTCCGCCGCCTGTGCCAACACCTGCATCGAGTTGCGCGACGCGCGCGGGGCGACTGGCGCGGCGCCACGCTGTCGAACCCGCGACACGAGCGCCGGCAGCGGCACGAGTGCGAGCACGAGCCAGAAGAACGGGCTGGATTGCGGTGAGGGCGACGCCGGTCCCGCGTACGACGCGCGGATCGAGAGCGGCCCTTCGGCCTGGCCGGTGTCTGCGTTGGCCAGTGCGCCGTTGGCCACGCGCAACCGGTCCCCTCGTGCGATCGCAATCTCGTAGCGCCGAGTGCCGGGATTGAAGTAGCCGTACCGAACTGGCGGCACGTCGAACTCCCCGGCGATGCGCGGTGTGAGCACCCAGTCGAACTCCTTCACGCCCCCGACACGCGCGCTGGACGAATCCACGGTGACACGTTCGTCAGCGGCGACGAGACCCGCCCACGGAATCCGGACCGCGGGCCGCGGAAAGAGCTTCACGTTGCCGGTGCCGGTGACACGCACCGTAAAGAGCAGCGGATCCCCCACGCGCGACGCGACGCTATCGAGACGCGAGTCCACGCGAACACTGCCCACCGCGCCGGAGAACTCCGCGGTCCTGCCCTCGCGCGGCGGGTCAACGGCGATGATGGAGACACTGTCCGTCTGCAGCTCGTGACTCTCCTCGCGGCTGAAAAGGCTCGTGGTAGAGAGCGCGGTGCTGTAGACCAGCTGTGCCGGCGGAATCACGACCTTCCCCGGCACCAGCGGAAAGACGGCGCGACGATAGACGAGCGCGTCGAAACACTGCGAGCCTGAACGCTGACGATATCCCTGCGCGGAGAGCGGCAGGTCGTAGGCCAGCATGCCCTGCATTTCCGGCGGATAGAACGTGGGATTGCGACGGAGCCGGTCGCGCGTGATCTGGTTGAGAAACACGGCGACTTCGTACGTCGCTTGCTGACCCACATACACTGTTTCGGCGGCCTGGGCCGAGAGGCTCATTTCGGCGCCGGTGTCGATGCGGGCGCGGGCGACGACGGACGGCCCCCGAAGCTGCATCGGCAATACCGTGATGACGTGCGGCTTGCTCTCGATGGAGTCGGTTCGAGTCTGCGCGACAAAGGCGGGAATCGTGAAGCGGCCGATCCGGTCGGTGGTGATGACGAACTTGTATTCGGCGAGCACCGAGCCGCGGCTCGACCGGTCGTAGACCAGGCGGGGTGAACCCGCGCGGAGCACGTCGAACGGACGAAAGCTCGGCGTCAGCAGGCGCGGCGCGTTGGCGGCCGGTCCGCTGACGGCGACCGACACCTCGACGGCGTCGCAGGCGCGCACCGTGTCCGGCGCGTGGGTGACAATGGCCAGTTGCGCCATCACCGCGAGCGCGATCACTACCAGTCCTTTCCGCTCCGAGGCGGTTCGGCCCGTTTTTGCTGTCGTTTCAGTTGCACGTCGCGCTCCTCCCGAGCTGCGCTGCCCAAGAGCTGCTCCGCCTGTCGTTCGCTCAACCCGCCACTGGGCCGCTCCGACTGCTCCTCCGGCGACGGCGACGGGTTGTTCTCATTGGACCCACCCCCTCCGCCGCCGCCCGATTGCCGTTGGCGAAGCGCCAGCTCGTAGTTCCACCTGGCGTCCAGATCGTCCGGGCGCAGCAGCAGCGCCTTCTTATATGTAGCCAGCGCTGCATCCAGCGGCTCCCCGGCTTGCTGCGGCGGCAGGGTGAGGCCGCGCCGGAGGTGCGAAAGTCCCAGGTTGAACAGGGCGCGGTAGCGAATCTCCTCGACCTGCGAATCCGCGGCGCGCTCGAGGACTTCGGCCGCGATACCGAGCGAGTCCGCGGCGAGCAACGAGGTCCCGTAGTTGTACAGCGTGTGCGCTGTCTTGTCGCCTTCATTGATGGCGCCGCGGTAGAGTTGTGCGGCGCGCGCGGGCTGTCCGCCATTGAACGCGCGGGCGGCAGACTCAAGGCGGTTCTGGTTGGCGCAACTCGCCAAGAACAGCAGCAGGCTCGCCACAACCGGGGCCGTCGTGCTTGGTGCGTAGCGCTTGGTGCTTGGTGCGTCGTGCTTGGTGCTTGGTGCTTGGTGCTTCGTGCCTGGGAGACGACGACGCACGCGCTCCATGCGGATCGTGTCGAACGCAAGCAGGAGCAGCGCGGGCAGGATGAACCACTGGAAGCGCGGCGTGCGGGTTTCACCCGCGGATGCGAGGCGCTGCTCGCGACGGAGCGAGGCAAGTGCGGCGCGAACGCGGGTCGCCTTGTCGGACTGGGCCGCATCGATGAACGTGCCGTTCGCCGCCTCCGCGGCGGCCTTCAAAAACTCGGGGTGGTAGTTCGTAATCACGACCTGACCGTTCTCGTCCTTCTTGAAGTCGGTCGTGGGACACCGTTGGCGCGCTTCGCGGCAGTTTGCTGCCGGAATCGGAATGCGCGCGCCCACTGTCGTGCCGAACCCAACGGTGACCACGCTGATTCCCTGCTGCTGCGCCCGTCGACCCTCGGCGGTGACATCCTCCACCGGCTCGAACGCCTCGCCATCGCTCATGATGATGAGCGCCTTGTCCGCTCCGCCCTTGGACAGCGAGAGCAAGTCTGTGCCTTGCCTGATCGCACGTGCCAGCGAGCTGCCGGCTTGGCCGACCACCGTCGGGTCAAGATTGTCCAGAAACAGGTCGAGTGCGCCCGCGTCCACCGTGAGCGGCGACAGCACGTAGCTGCGACCCGCAAACGCGATGAGGCCGACACGGTCGCCGCCGGACATTGCGCGGAGGCGGCGCACTTCCTGCTTCATGCGCTCCATCCGCGTGGGCCTATCGTCGTTGGCCATCATCGAGAGCGATGCGTCGAGCGCAAAGACCATGTCGAGTCCGCGAGCGCGCATGATCGTCTGCTCAACGCCCCAGCGGGGACCGGCGATGCCAATTCCGGCCAAGGCGCCAACGGCGGCCAGGCGCCACATGCGGCCACGGACCGACGCATGTGTGTCCGGCGGCATCAGTCGCTGGACGACCGACGCATCGCCAAGCCGGGCCATGCGCGCCACGCGATCGCGCTCCCCGTTCTTGACGAGCCACACGATCAGCGCGGACAGAACGACCGCGATTGGCAGCAGCCACCAGTAGTCGAAGGTGATCACTGCAGATCCCTCGCTGCGCTCGGGATGACGACGGCGACACTCGGGATGACCGTGATCATGCGGGGAGCGGCCCCCGGCGCGACGCGACCGCCATCTCGGCCGTGAGCGCAATCAGGGCCAAGATCAGCGGCCAGCGGTACAACTCGGTGAAGCGGATGTAGCTCCGCGTTTGGAGCGGCACGCGCTCGAGACGGTCGATCTCCTGCGTGATGCGCTCGAGCGCGGCGGCGTCCCGGGCGCGGAAGTAGCGCCCGCCGGTGACCTTGGCGACCTCGGTGAGCAGCGCGTCGTCGATTTCGACGGGACGCATTTCGTAGCGCAGGCCAAAGAGCCCGCGTCCCACGGGAACGGGCGCCATGCCCTCGGTGCCGACGCCAATGGTGTAGATGCGAATGCCGATGGCCGCGGCGGCGCGCGCGGCGGTGCGCGGGTCTATGGCCCCTCTATTGTTGACCCCGTCGGTGAGGAGGACCATCACGCGCGACGCGCCGGGTGCGTCCTTGAGGCGGTTCGCGGCTGTGGCGATGGCGGTGCCGATGGCCGTACCGTCGTCCAACTGACCGGGCTGGAGATTCGCGAGCGATGCCATGACCACCGGATAGTCGGTGGTGAGCGGAACCTGGGTGAGCGCTTCCCCGGAGAACGCGACGATACCGATGCGGTCGCTTTTCCGCACCGAGACGAATTGGCGCACCTTCTCGCGCGCGACTTCGAGCCGGTTCTGTGGCTGAAAGTCCTGCGCCAACATCGAGCTCGAGATGTCGAAGGCGATGACGATATTGATGCCCTCGGTGCTGACGTCCTCAGCGCGCGCTCCGGAGCGGGGCCGAGCCAGCGCGAGCACCGCGCC
>JANNRQ010000127.1:0-3826 GCA_031401495.1 Gemmatimonadota bacterium | reverse complement strand
CCGTCGCGACCCACCGTGTAAATGTCGAAGGGATCAATGCCCCACACGTAGCCTTTTGATGGATCAGGCTTGACGGGACACGCAGAGTCAGCGGCGTGCGTGGCACCGAAGAACAGGCGCTTGGCTCCGGGAAGGAACCAGCCACAGGTGGTTTTGCCGCCCACTGATACTTTGGTGAGCTCGGAGCCATCGGCGCGCATCGTGTACTGCTGATCGCAGCTGCGTCCGTCACGAGTGGACTGAAACGTGATCCATTTGCCGTCCGCGCTCCAATACGCTTCGGCGTTCTCTCCACCGTTGGTGATGCGACGGATGTTGGTGAGATGACCTTCGCCGCTGTCCGCCGGGACCGCCAGGCGTCCTTCTGGTTCTGCGGCGGTCGACGCTGGCGACGAGGCCCGACCACAAGCCGCCAGCGTGGCGAAAATGCCGGACAGCACGAACGCCGCAAGGACGCGGCGTTCGGGATAAACGGAGGCATGTATGCACATGAACCTATGCTAGACAGGGTGCGGGCACCCGGCAATCCGGACGACTACCCACTCGTCCGGATTTCTCCCTATTGACGGCGGAATTGTGACCAAGACAATTCCGCCAAGGCCGCTAGGGCGTGCCGCGGGAGCTCTTTGCCAGAGCCGGTCGACCAGTCGACGCATCGGCGGCGGCGGCCGCGAAGACCTCTTTCTGCGTGGCACTCTTTCGGAGTAGATCCATCGCCTTGCGGAGCTGGTTGTCGTCCTTGAGCTCGTGACGCTTGGCGGTGGTATCGCCAAAGGCCACGCGCGCCACGCGGCCTTCGATATAGCGGTCCACCCACGATGCGCCCGCGTCGAACACCGCCTTGTCGATCTTCACGGTGTCGGCGGTCAGTCGACGATAGAGATCATCACGCCACGCTGGATCGACGGTGAAGTCGACCTTGACCCTGCCCTTCTGATCCTGGGCCAGCATGCCCACGGCATTGAAGAACTTGGTGAAGTGCGGCGCCATGAGACGCTGCAGTGCCTGCTCCTTGCTGGAGATCGTGTCGGCCGAAACCATGAGGTCTGGCGTAATGGCGCCGCCGCCGTACACCGTCCGTCCCGATGCTGACTTGAACACCGGACGCGACCGGCGCACTGAGTCGCTCTCGATCGAGTCCGACGCCACTTCGACAAACTGTCCGTCGGCGTTGAACTTGCGCTCCTTCTGAATGGAGCGACCCGACGGCGTGTACCATTTGCCGGTCGTGATCTTCAGCGCATAGCCGCCATCGAGATTGTACACGCTTTGCACGAGTCCCTTCCCGTACGACGTCGTGCCCAACACGAGCGCGCGATCGTAATCCTGCAGCGCGCCGGCAACGATCTCAGAGGCGGACGCTGAACCACCATCAATCAGCACCACCAGTGGAATATCATTCGAGAGCGGCTCCTGTTCGGCGACGAACTTCTGGAATTCGCCGCGTCCGCGCACACTGAGCAACTCTTTGCCCTTGGGGAGGAACAAGTTCGACATCGCGAACGCTTCCTCGAGAATACCACCGGGGTTGCCACGCAGGTCGATCACAATGCCCTTGGCGCCCTTCTTGCGCAGTTCGATCACCGACTCGGTGATATCCTGCGTCGTCTGCTCGCTGAAGCGTGTCAGCGGGATGTATCCGACCCGGTCGTCCAGCATCATGCGATATAGCACGGCCGGCACATGGATTTCCGCGCGCTTGAAGTCGAGCTTGAGCGGCTGTGCCATGCCAGGACGCGAGAACGTGACGGTGACCGGCGTGCCGACGGCGCCCAGCAACTTGTTCTGCGCGTCCTGAGTGCTCCAACCACGCGCCTGGAACGTGTCGATCGTCACAATGCGATCGCCTTCCATCACACCGCGCGATTCGGCGGGTGTGTTGGGGAAGACCTTGTCGACGGTGACATAACCACCGACGCTGACAATCTGCATGCCCAGACCGGCGTAGCGACCATTCGTATTGCGCGAGAATTCCGCCATTTGCTTGGGCGTGAACAGCTCGGTGTACGGGTCGGCGAGTTCCTTGACCAGCCCGCGCGCGGCCTTCTCGTAGAGCACCTGCGCGTCGAGCGTATCGACGTAGCGCAGCGCCACGAAGGTGAGGACCTGGTCGAGCAGCTGGGCGCCGCCACGGGTCGCTCGTGCCTGAAGCGCGAAGCCTCCGGCGAGGAGCGGAAGGAGCAAGAGGCTGGCGACAGCGGCCTTACGGGTGCGAGTCATGCGGCGGCTTGAAGGAGGGAAGATCGAGAGAATGCTGATAGAGAGACACTTATGCAGGCCTTCAGGTTTCATCCCGAGGCCGAGCGCCCAACACATAGTCCACATGCCACACGCGATCGTACTGCCGGATTCCGATGTCTCGCACGAGTCCGGCACTCAGCAGCATCTCGTGCGCTGGCTGCAAAACCCGCTGCAAGTGCGAGGGATAACGCTGCGTCAGCGGAAGTTGTTCGGCCAGTCGTTCGAGCGTAAGTCGCCATGATAATCGCCCATCGGCCCGGGCAACCTCAAGGATTCGGTACAACCGGCGTGCCACGGGGGACGAGAGGGCGTGATAGCGGACCGAGGAGAGGGAAATCGTGTGGCGACCCGCCAAATTGGCGCGCATCGTGGGCGACAGAATGACTCGAGCATCCCCGGGTTCGCCGGCCGCCAGATTGCCGAACAGGTGCAACTGCTCGCGATCGGCGACCCGTCGGCGCTGGACGGCCACCGCGCTCAGGATTGTGAAGCTCACGTCGGCATGGCCCGAGGAGGCCGACCAGTAGGCGCCCACGGACTCAAGCGTCGTGCGCTCCAGTCGGGCGAGTGCGCCGCGCAGCTGTTCGTAGGTGCGGCCATCCGCGCGTCGACCCATAGAGCGCAGGAACGAATGCAGGGTGAAGGACACAACGCCATCGAATGGCGACCCGGCCTCGTTGTACCGATGCAGCAACTCTACGTACACGTCCTGATCGAATGTGCCAGGCAGCCGATCACCCGGCGCCGGAATGACGCGCCAGCGTCCTCCGTTGTCTGCCGTGAACGACACCGGGGTGTCGTCGGCGGAATCACTGAGACGGAAGAGCGGGAGCTCCTCGAGCGATCGATCGAGGAAAACTCCACGGACGGCTGGTCGACGACGCGCAGCGAGAGTCATCAGGTGTGAAAGGTGGGCGTCGACGTAACGCTGGTCAACACGCGAACGAACTCACGCACCAGCGAGGCTACGCGAGCGTGATGACCTGCCCGGAGATGTTTCGGGCCAACGAACTGGCGAGGAACGCCACGACATCGGACACCGACTCACGCTCGACGTAGTCCTTGTCGGCTCCCATGGTATCGAGGTTGGCGGCGGTGCGAATCTGTGTGGGTGCGACGGCATTGGCCCGCACACCCAAGGCACGTTCGTCGGCCGCCACGGCGCGCATGAGCGCGAGCACGCCGCTTTTTGCGGCCGTGTACGCCGCCATGCCGGCGACTTTCCCCCCAGGGAGGGCCGCCGCGCTGCCGAAATACACGAACGAGCCACGCGCTGCGCGCACCGCAGGCAGGAACGCGCGCGTGGCGTTGTAGGCGGTGTCGAGGTTGATCGTGAATTGTTTCTGCCACGCTGCGGTGTCGGTACTGTCGAGCGGGCCGGTCACGCCAAAGCCGCCGGCGACACAAATGACCGCGTGGACCGCGCCGCCACATTGCTCGCGCGTCTGCGCGATGATCTCGGCGGCAGCGTTCGATGCGGCGGCCGTGTCGGCCAGATTCGCGACGTGCGCGGTGGCGTTGAATCCCTGTGCCGTGAGTGACGCGGCGCGGGCCTCGACTTCTATCGGCTGAAGGTCAAGCAGGG
>JANNRQ010000126.1:0-3583 GCA_031401495.1 Gemmatimonadota bacterium | reverse complement strand
CGACGTTCATCAGCCACACCACCACCGCGCCGCTCACCGAGTTGCGCCACAGCACATCGCTACGGCCGTCGCCGTTGAAATCGCCGATCCCCTGCACGCTCCAACCGGCGCCTGGCCCGCCCACTGTCGCCGGCGAACCCGTGCCCGCGATCATCGTGCCGTTCATCTTCCACACGAACGTCGTGCCGGTGGATTCGTATTTCCAGAATATGTCCGACTTCAGGTTGCCGTCGTAGTCCCCGCGCGCGCGTTTCGCGGAACTGACCGAAAAGGGCACCGTGACCCCGCCCACCGTCACGTTGGCCACCGTGGTGGCGTTAAAGCCAGGTGCCGTGACCACCACCTGCAACGTCTGCCCGTTGGTCACCGTGCCAGAGCTCACCGGCGCGCCGCCGTTGATCCGCACCGTGCCTGCGGTCACGCTCACCGAGGCCGCCGCCGTGATGCCGGTGATGGTCACGATGTTCGAGGACACCGCGCTCCCCGGCGCCGCGCCCGTCGCCGGCGTGAAACTGATCGTGTCCGCAGTCGTTCGTACCACGTTCGTGCTTGTCAGTTCGAGCGTTTCCGACAGAGTGCTGAACTCGGAGGACTCCGTCCTCGCCTCCTTTACCACGCCGATGCCGCTTGCCAGCCAGAGCGTCTGAGTGCGCGCGTAAACGATCTGTGAAACTTCGACAAACGTGATGGTCAGATCCGAAACGATCCTTACCGTCTGAAAACTGCCCAGCGGCACCGTGACCACCTCGAAACCCTGCACGGTCGAACTACCGCTATAGGTGAAAACCGCTCCAGGAGGTGGGCAGGGGCCCTCCGGCGCAAGAACGCGGTTGACGCTTCCGCTTTGCGTTCCCGTCGCGGCGGGAAATGACGGCACATCCGACGGCGAATGGATGAAGGGGAGTGACAGGGTGTCGGTCTTGCTAAGTAACCCGCAATGCGTTCCGAAAAACTGCGGCGGCGCGAAGATTCGGTGAAGCCGGATACCCTCCGAGGGATCGTTGGTGTAGTGCTCGATCACGCCGGAAGAATAGGCGATGGTTTTCGCCGGCACGCTATTGACGGTCGTGGTTCCGGGTAGCACCGTCCGCGTCACGGCATCCGCCGGACCGAGATCGATCCGGTAACCCCAGGTAGCGTTGTCGTCCAGCGGGAAGTAGGGTGCGATCGGGAATGCGTGCACGCCCAGAGCCCAGAAGGCTCCCACGATTCCCCACAAGGCGCGGCGCCATCGTTTCATGCTCACGTTTCCCCGTTTGATCTGGACGGGCGGCTCTTTGCTCTTGGGCAGCATGCCAGATCCTGCACCATATCGCGGCCGCCCGGCGAAGTCCTGTCTGCTCAGCGCAAAAGATTACAAATGGCGCACCGCTAGGGAAGCTTGGTCACCAGCGCCTGGCCCGTGGGCAGCGCGAAAGGCGTTTCGCGTTTGTTGGAGAAGAACTCGTCCACCGCGGCACGCGCCCCGGGGCAACTCCAGAAGCCGTAGTCGTCGAACACGATCATGCCGCCGGGCAGAAGGCGCGGATAGACGAAGGCGCAGGCCGCGTATATGGCTTCGTAGATGTCCAGGTCGATGTGCGCGAAACGGATGGCGCAGCCGTCCAGACCGCCAAAGCTCGCGGGCACGATGCCCTGGCGGTAGTCGATCCAGGTTTCGCTTCCGACGAGGGACCGCACCGCGTCAAGGCTGGTGTCGCCGAAGTCGCCCGCATTGTGAACATCGCGCGCCTTGTCGGTCGCCGGCATGCCGCCGAAGGTGTCGAACAGGCGCAACCCGATCGCGGTACCCAGTCGCGGCGAAAGCCGCTCCAGCATTCTGCGCAGCAGCAGCGCGGTGCCACCCTTGTAGACGCCGAGTTCCCAGACTTCGCCATCGAGATCACGGGTCTGCAACAGCGAATTCCTGAGGGTCCAGAGGCGGTCCGGCGAGACCAGGGTCCTCGCGCCGCGCGCGAGAAGCTCGTCTATCACCTCCTTGATGAGCGCGTCGGTGGTCCACGGCGAATAGATCGCCCAATCGTTGACGTAGGGATGATAGGCGGCAATGTCCGGAATCGCCACCGGCGGGACGACCGTTTTGCGCACGAGGTAACCCCTGACCCGCAGAACGCCCGCCATCCGTTCAAGTTCGGCCTCGTCCTGCGCCGTGCCTGCGCGCGTGTCTTTGCGCGTCACCACCGCCTACTTGCGGACCGCGACGAGATACTGCGCCCAGCGGGTCTTGGACCAGTACGCGGTCTGGATCGCGTACGCGTCCTGGAGGCCTTTTGCGCGGTGCGCGAGGATCTCGTCTTCGACGAACGGCAGAGACACGTAGGCCTGCTGCTCGATAAAATATCCGGCGCCCACCAGGACAGTGACAACGCGCGAGCGATCGTGGATCGCCTTGTGTGTGGCGTCGTCGTGAAAGTTGGTGATCTGGAGCTGCACCCCCCTTTTGGCCAGTTCCGCCCTCGTCGGCAAGAGCGCCGCAAAGGGGCTGGGCCACTCCAGGTACAGACGGCCGCCGGTCACGAGCCGCTGCGCCGTCCACAGCAGGAACGGCGCGGCGTCGGCGAGGTGCTCTATGAAATGCGAGCAGAATATCGCCTCAAACCGGACGCCGTCGAACGCGGGTGGCCCGTCCTCCCACCGGCCCAGTTCAAAACCGTCATAAGAATCGAAACGCGCACCTTTCGAAAGCGAGTACGCGTACATCCGCAGGTCCGTTCGCTTCGGCGACGGCCAGTGCCTGAATACTTCCAGCCCGCCGTCGCCAGCGCCCGCGTCGAGCAGGCAAGCGCCGCGCGCGAGCGTCTTGACGAAGACCGCGCGCGGATGCAGCGCATTCATCAGAAGGATCGCATCGTCCTTGGCAAGCGCCGGTTCGCGCTCCGCATTGAACCACGCGACAATTTCATCGACCGTCAATGACCCCTCCTCGTCAGCCTGGGCGCAGTCTAGCGCACATGCAGGATCGCTTCGTCATCGGTTGATCTCCTGTCGACTACTGCCCCAGAATAATGCCCCATGAGCCAGAACAATCCAGATTCGCCGATCTTCGTGGTGGGCGCGCCGCGTTCCGGCACCAGCGTCCTGACCTGGTGCCTCGGCCAGCATCCGAACATCATCCCGATGGAGGAATCGTGCTGGATGGGCGATTTTGCAGTCAGCGCCGCCGTCGCGCATGCGCTCGGCACATCGCGCGGCGAGCGCTCGCAGCTCGCGGCCTGCGACGTTTCGCTGGACGACTTTCTCTCCTCCCTAGGAAAGTCGGTCAACGCGCTGCTACTCGGCCGGCTTGACGCCCTCAAGGCCAACGCAGAGCGTGCGGCGCGAGCCGACCCGTCGCTTGCCCACCACGCTTATCAGCTCGCGCGCGGCCCGGGGGAGCCGAAGGGCCGCTGGGTAGACGGCACACCCGAGTACTCGCTCCACATTCCGGCGCTGCGCAGGCTTTTCCCCGCAGCGCGCTTCATCCACCTCGCGCGCGACGCCGGGTCGGTAGTGCGGTCGCTGCTCAAGTTCCGCGAGGCCTCGGGAATCGAACTGGTGCGGAACGAAGCCGATGCCTACCGCTACTGGCTGCGCACGGTGCGGG
>JANNRQ010000125.1:0-11990 GCA_031401495.1 Gemmatimonadota bacterium | reverse complement strand
GTCAGGATCGACGGCCTCTATCTGGGCGACAGCCGGCCCGGCCAATGTCAGAGGATCGTTCTCTCGCTATTCTCGCAGTCGGCGTTGCCGGCTGCGCCCGTCAGACCGCCATGGACGAACACGCCGGCCACGACATGTCCGCCATGGGCGGCTCGGCCATGCAGGCGGCCGCACTGCCGGCGAGCGCTGCGACGACGGCTGCCCGGCTCGCTGCCAGCCCGCGCAAATCGGAATGGGTGAAGGTCGCCTGGGAGCCGGGTTCGCCTGACACCGTCGGCGCGTTTGTCGTGTATCCGGCCAAGTCGTCGGCGAAGACACCGGTCGTGATCGTCGTGCACGAAAACCAGTGCCTCATCAACTGGAACCGCGCCGTCGCTGATCAGGTCGCTGCCGACGGTTTCATCGCCATCGCGCCGGACCTGTGCTCCAAGGCGCGTGGCGGCCCGGTGAACGAGGAGGTCCCGCAGGCACAGCGGTCGGGAATCCTCCAGCAGGTGACGCCGGCGCATCGCAATGCGCAGATCGTTGCCGTCGCCAAGTGGGGCATGTCCCTGCCTGACGCGTCGCCGCGTTACGCAGTGATCGGCTACTGCTGGGGCGGCGGCACGGTGTTCATGCACGCCATCCACGGCGGCATCGAGGGCTACGCCGGTGGCGTGGCCTTCTATGGAACAGCGTACGGCAACAACCCGGACTCGCTCGCCAAGATCACCAAGCCGGTCATGCTGCTCAACGGCGCACTCGACGCCCGCATTGGCGCCGCGATGCCCACTATCGACTCAATCATGAAAGCCGGTGGTAAGGACTACTCCGCCATGAACTATCCGAACGCGATCCACGGATTCCTGCGTGCCCAGGGCGACTCGGCCTTCGTGCGTGACTCGACAGCGCCGGACGGCCGCCGGCTGAACACGGTCGCGATGCAGGGCAACGTCGAGGCCACCAAAGACGCGTGGCCGCGGACGATTGCGTTCCTCAGGAAGAACCTCGGGGCGCAGTAGACATGGACGCATTTCGTTTCGCCGCGATCGGCTCGGCGCTTGTGCTTGCAACCGCATGCCGCAGGGGCGGCGGATATATGGAAGACCACGTCGCGCACATGTCTGCTGTTGACCTCGCCGCACCGCGCGCCAGCACTACGATGCAAGGGCCGGACGTAGGAAACCTGAACTATCCCGCCAGCGCCAACCGCGCGGCCGCGCGCATCGCGGCCAGCCCGCGCCACGCGGAGTGGGCGACAATTGCCTGGGAGCCCGGCTCCAAAGATTCACTGATGGCGTGGGTCGTGTACCCAGTGACGTCCAATCCGAGGACTCCCGTGGTCGTGGTGGTCCACGAAATCTTCGGCCTCGCCACTTGGGTCCGCGGCATTGCTGACCAAGTCGCAGCCGATGGCTTCATCGCCATCGCACCGGATCTCAACTCACGCGTGCGCGGCGGACACAGCACGGTCGAACTGACCGGCGACTCAGCGCGCAGGCTCATTGCCGGAGTGAATACCGCCGAGCGCAACAAGGGCATCATCGCCGCCGCGAAGTACGCAATGTCACTGCCATCCGCGGCGCCGCGCTATGCAGTCATCGGCTATTGCTGGGGCGGCCAGACCGTGTTCGCGCACGCGGTCAACGGCGGAACGACCGGCTACTCTGGCGGAGTGGCGTTCTACGGCAACTGGCCCTACATGAGCAGCCAGCCACCGATGATCGATGCGGACTCGCTCCGGAAGATCAGCAAGCCGGTCATGCTGTTGAACGGCTCAAACGACGCGCGCATCGCGGCCAACATGCCCGCCATCGACTCGATGATGAAAGCGGCGATGAAGGACTACTCCGCGATGAACTATCAGGGCGCGTCGCACGGCTTCCTGCGTCAGCAGGACGATCCGCACTTCGTGCGAGATTCGACCGCGCCCGACGGGCGTCGGCGCGACACCGCGACCGAACTGGCGGACGTGGCCGCCACGAAGGACGGCTGGCCCAGGACGATCGCGTTCCTCAAGAAGAACTTGGGCGCCAAGTAGGGCGGCCGGGCTACACGAAAAAGGCCGCCCATCCATCGGCGGCCCGACCCCACACCCGATACCCTGTTCAGTTGCCCCTCCTGGGATCGAACCAGGACTCTCCTGATCCAGAGTCAGGCGTGTTGCCAGTTACACCAAGGGGCAGCGGTACGAATCTCGCTGTTAGCTTCGTAGACCCTCTGGAAGCTCGATCAAGCTAGCCGCGGCGCTCAGCCGCGGCAACCCAAAACGCAATCGCCTTAGTGCTGATCACAGCACGACTTACGCAGGAAATCCGAAGCTCCAGGCTGGCACGGCTGGGCGCAATCACTATCGCGACAGCTCTGACCGGCTCGTGTCGCGATCCGTTCGTCCGGCTCGGTGGCGCCAACCCGAGCGCCGTTCCCCGCGCGCGCGCAGTCCAGATTTTTTCGGCGCTCGGCGCTCGAGTAACGGATCCTTTTCGCGACGCGAAGTACGACACGGCGCGCATCAAGATCGCCAACGCGGCGATGATCCCCTCCAAGGTATGGGACGACACCAGCGTGTGGACCGCTGGCTCCCAATCGCGCCGCACATTGCTGATATCGGGAGTGTTTGCGGCGCCCCGCTACAGGCTCGATGCGGTGCGGTTCGCCCCGAATCCGGCCCAGGCGGCGGAGTCGCGGCACGTCATCAACCTCACCCAGCTCTCGAAAGACGCCTACGCCTGGGACACCGAGGTGATGTACTCGCTGGGTACCGCGCCTGCGTCCGAAGTCGCGGCATTCACGCGCGCGCTGTTCGCTGCCGGCGAGGGCCGGCTCGAGGGCGAGATCAAGTCCGACTACCACCTGGTCGCCCCACGAACCACCGCGGCACTGGGCCAGCTGTTTGTCGTCGATTCGATTCGCTCCGCGCACTACGCGGATAGTTCGACGCTGACGACGTACTCGGTGACGATTCGGCCCGACATCATGCTTCCGAGACGTCCCCACTTCGCCGAATACGCCCGGAAATACCTCGTTACGGCGAAGATGCACTGGACCCTCACCGACGGGGGCGGCTCGCGGTACTTCGAACTCTTGAGCAACGCCGGCCACCTGACGATGAAGGTGCGCACTCTCCGCGGCGAAATTGTCTCGATGAACGGACCGGTGCTGCCAATGCCGGACTCGCTCACGCTCAACGGTGACATGACGATGACGGTGCGGCGCTTCACCGCCGGGTTCCGCGACTATCACGCCGACTTCACGATCATTCGCACGGACCATGAAGCATCGTGGAGCATCGTGTCGCGCCGCGAGCCTAGATGGGTACTGCCACTGATCACCGAGCGCCTGCTCAAGACACCCCTGCGCCGGCCGTTCCAGGGAAGCGGGGCGCTGTTCCGTATCGGCGTGCGGGACAGCGTTGGGGGACAGTCGATCCTGCTGAGGCGCCTGCACCTCGAGGTCCAGGAGAGCGCCATCCTGCGGTTCGTCGGGCGGCTAGGTGCGGCAGCCGTTGGCGACTACCAGGGCCGCGCCGAGAAGGAAATGAACCTCTGGCTCCAGGAAGTCTTCGCGGGAATTGTCGCGGACTTAGCCGGCTTCGGCTCCTAGAAACAAAAAGGCCACCGAGCTTTGCTCAGCGGCCACAAGTTGCCACGCACACCGACTTTGGAACTCTACGTCCTACGGAACGGCGGCGGGCAGTTATTTGCTGCAAATAATATAACACATCATGGAGCTGACCGGGATCGAACCGGTGGCCTCTGCAGTGCGATTGCAGCGCTCTCCCAGCTGAGCTACAGCCCCTGGGCCCACTCGTAAACCTAGTCAGGGGAAGCGCTTGCAACAAGTTGACGCCTCGGCGGGGGCTTTGGTAACCGGGTAGAATTGGTGATGTTCGAGTCCCTTCGCTCCGCGGCCATCCGCGAGGCTGCAAAGCGCATCGCCCCGCACATCAAACGCACAGCGCTGGTCCGCTCCCAGGGCCTGAGCGAGGTCGCCGGCGGCGATGTGTATCTCAAGCTCGAAATCGAGCAGCTCACCGGTTCGTTCAAGCTCCGAGGCGCACTCAACGCGTTGGGCTGCCTTTCACCGGAGCACAAGAAGGCCGGGGTGGTGGCTTCGTCCGCTGGCAACCACGGAATGGGGGTCGCGTCCGCCGCCAAGACGCTCGGCATCAAGGCCAAGGTGTACGTGCCGAGCACCGCACCGCAGGTGAAAAAGGACGGCATCAAGGCGATGGGCGCTGAACTGGACGATTCGGCGCCGGACTACGACGCCGCAATGGTCGTCGCGATCGAGGACGGCAAGCGAACCGGCCGGCCCTTCATCAATCCGTGCTTGGGCGACGACTTGATCGCCGGTCAGGGGACGGTGGCACTCGAGATCATTGAGGACCTGCCAGGCCTCAAGTCGCTCGTAGTCAACGTGGGCGGCGGCGGGCTGCTGGGTGGCTGCGCTTCCCTTCTCCGACGTGAACGAAAGGACGTGAAGATCTACGGCGCTCAGAGCGTGAACACCGCCGCGATGTCGCTGTCGATGAAGGCGAACAAGATCGTCGACATTCCAAGCGTCGCGACCTTGGCCGACGGCCTCGCCGGCATTATCGACGCCGAAGGTTTCGATATCGGCAAGCATTCACTCGACGCGATCGTCACGCTGAGCGAAAACGAGATCGCAGCGGCGATCGTCTGGTTGCACCGCGAGCACGGCAAACGGTCCGAGGGCGCGGGCGCGTGTGCCACCGGCGCCGTGCTTTTCCGGAAGTTCCAGGTCGAAACGCCGTGCGCCGTGGTGGTCTCGGGCGGGAACATCGACGAAGCGCGCTGGCTGAAAGTGATCAGCGCTGAAAACAGGGTGTAGGGTCCAGGGTTAGGGTCCAGGGTTTAGGGTCGAACCCTACACGCTATACCCTATCCGTATATTGACCGCGCCATGTCGCTCTCCGTCATCCTCCTCGGCACGTCCGCTTCCCGCCCGACCATCGAACGCAACGTCGCGTCCGTGGCGCTCGTGCGCGAAGGTGAGACGTTGCTGTTCGATTGCGGCGAAGGCACGCAGCGCCAGATGATGCGGTACGGTGTCGCGTTTTCCCTGGGCGACATCTTCTTCACGCACTTCCACGCGGACCACGTCATCGGCGTCATCGGCCTGATGCGCACGATGGCACTTCAGGGGCGGACGGACGCGCTGCGACTGTGGGGACCCAAAGGCGCTGAACGGCACCTCAAGAGTGCCGAGAAGTTCGGCGTGGACCGGATCACGTTTCCGGTGGAGATCAACGAGCTGGAGCCGGGCCAGGCGATCAAGCGAAAGGACCACGCGATCATCCCATACGCAGTGGAGCACGGCCCGGGCCTGGCGTTCGGGTACGCCCTCAAGGAAGACGACCGCAAAGGCCGCTTCGACCCCGACCACGCACGCGAACTGGGAGTGCCCGAGGGGCCGATGTGGGGCAAGATCCACAAGGGCGAACCGGTCACACTCGAGAACGGCAAGGTCATCCAGCCGTCAGAGCTGGTGGGTCCGCCGCGCCCGGGCCGCACGGTGGTAATCACGGGCGACACCCGTCCGTGCCCCGCCACAATCGAGATCTCGCGCAACGCGGACCTGCTCATCCACGAAGCCACGTTCGGCGACGAAGAGGCGGACCGGGCCAAAGAAACGGGCCACTCGACTGCACGGGAAGCGGCAATCGTCGCCAAGACTGCGCAGTGCCGGCGGCTCCTGCTGACGCATTTCTCTGCGCGCTACTCCCGCGACGCGGCGGAGCTCGAAGCTCAGGCGCGCGCGGAATTTCCGGAGAGCATCATCGGCCGCGACGGCATGAACGTCGAGGTTCCGTTCCGTTTGTCATCCTGAGCGAAGCGAAGGATCTGCAGTACCAAATGCAGATTCCTCGCTGCGCGCGGACTGGCAGCTAGATACCGAGCGTCGTCTTGGGCATCACGGTCGGCCGCGAGACGGCGATTGAGCGGGCGAACAGAGTCGCCAGCTGCGCCTGATCCAGCTTCTCGAGAACGCCCTTGGGCGACAGGCGCGTGGTCACGCTTCGCGCTTCCGGCCCAGTGCTGATGTACCAGTTGTAGCGATCGCGGTGCGAACTGGCGCCGTCGGGATGGCGGAATAGCACCATCGCGTTGCTCGATCCCGGGAGCTGCACCTGCACATTCCACTCCGTTCCGTCCGGAGCGCGAAACATCTTCTTCATCCGACTGGCGATGACATCAGGGGTTGGCGGCCAGCGTATCCGGCTTCCTCGTCATGCCAATACTGGACCTCGGCTTCGCCCAAGCGCCAGCAGAGGAGCACCGGGTTGCCGTGGACTTCGCTCGGGTAGTCGACGAGACCCAAGCGGCGATCCTTGAGCTGGATCCCCAGTTCGGTGAGTTCGCGCTGATAGCCGTCGATCTCGCGGGCCAACTGCTGTGCCTCGCGCTCGAGCCTGGCCGCGCGATCGTGCGCGTCACCCGGGCGAACGGTTGACGCCACCAAATCCAGTTCGAGGATCTTCTCGCGCCACACGCGATGCTGGCGGACGACGTCTTCCACAATGCGCCGCACCAGCGGCAGCGTTCGATTGGCTTCGTCGACGGTAAAGAGTGTTTTCATCGTTTTGCTTCAGCCGCGCGTTCTTCGAGGCGCCGCTTGCGGCGACGCTCAGCGGCATCGTATCGCCGTTTCTGGTCAGGGGTTTCCGGTGTCACACCGGGGATCACGATTGGACGACCGTTGCGGTCCACCGCAACGAACGTGAGGTAGCAGGAATTCGTGTGGCGGCGTCGGCCCGAGAGCAATTCCTCGGCCTCCACACGGACGCCCACTTCCATTGACGTCTTGCCCACGTAATTCACGCTGGCCTTCATGACGACCAGGTCGCCGAGGTGAATGGGCTCGCGAAAATCCACGCGGTCGATGCTGGCCGTGACGACGTTCATGCGGCAATGGCGGAACGCCGCGATCGCCGCGGTCTTGTCCATCATCGACAGCATGACACCGCCGAACACGTGGCCGAGGTTGTTGGCGTGATGCGGCATCATGAGCTCGGACGTCTCATGACTGCTGCTGCTCACCGGCCTCGGGGCGTTCTTGGTCATCGGACCGTGACCAGCGACGTGAGTACCACAGGCGTTCCGGAGCGGGACGCGGTACGCGCCACGTTGTCATACAGCGCCGCCTCGTCGAACGCCTTGATGAGCGCGCGACGCTGCGTTGCGTCAAACTGCGGGTTGTCCAACCAATAGATGCGGTGCACTGGGGCGGTCACACCTCCGATCGGGTATTGGCGGCCGGTAGAGTCTTCCAATACAAGACGAACGGGACGGGCAATCGTGTCATAGACCGCTCGCACCGCATACCGATCCCGCACCCAGCGCTCTTCGCCGTCGGTGACGGAGGTCGGGAGCGATTCCCGCGCCTCGGCCCACCACGCCGGTTCGGACACGGCGATCGGCCGGAGGGGCAGCACGAAACCCTCGCCGCCGTTGCCCTGCCCCGGGGCCGAAAACGCGATCATGAGTGCGCCGCCGGGTGCAGCCAATGCGAAGCTTGTCGGGTCGAACCTGAAGCGATTGATGGCGCGGGCCGCGACCTTGGCAATCTCCCGTTGGTCCTTGAGGACGGAGTCCACCGTCTCGCGATACAGGTTTCGCGCGCGCCGGACGATGGTGGTGGCCAGCCCTTTGCCCAACAGCTCGGTGAGATCCACGCGCCGGCCCGACCGCATGTCAACCACGTCGTGACGCGTCATGTGCCAGGTGTCGTCCGCCGAACCCGTCGTGTCAACGTGATACTCGACAGACAGGTACGGGCCGTGAATGCCCAGGACGCTGAGCTCGGCAGAAGCGCTCTTCGAGGGGTCCTCGTCCACGTCCTCATCGGGCGCCAAGCGCTGTGCCTCCGGATTGGCCTTGGCGTATTTGGCCGACAGTGCGGCGACCACGGAGTCGCGAAAGATCTCGATCGAGTCGCCGCTGACCAGGTCGCGCTGGTACAGCGTCTGGCCAACGAAGAACGCGTCGACGAACGAGCGATCGTCGTCCTCCACGTAGAGCTCGTAGAATCGGCCATTCAAACGCGAGAGCACAATCGGCGCGCCGCGCATGCGGACCCCGGCGCCATCAGCCCGAATCCAGAACGCGGAGTCACCGGCCGCAATGACGAACTCGGCAAACGGCGGCGGCGGCGTGCGAGGCGAGCATCCCGTGGCGGCCAGCAGCATCGCCGCAATGAGCCAGGAGCCGAGAGCCGGGAGTCGAGTCGTTAAGTTGCTCGCAGGGCGGGAACGCGTCATTCAGAGTCAAATATACGGAGCAGTTGCACTGATGTCGGGAAGCGTGAAATCTCAATTGAAGGTGCCGGTTCGCGTGACAGTCGCGGCAGTCGCGCTCGGTTCCACTCTGCTTGCACTCTACGCCGTTCGCGCCAGCACAGCCGCCGCCCAAGCGACGCCGCCGCAGGTAGTCGCGGCGACCTCACGCGACACATCTGCACTACCAGCGCTTCGCGGCCTGTACCTGAATCGCTTCGCCGCCCAGAGCGGGCCGAAGTTGCGGCGGCTCCTCGCGCTGGCCGATTCCACCGAGATCAACGCGTTCGTTGTGGACATGAAGGACGAGTTCGGCCTGAACTACCGGTCGTCCAACCCCCAAGTCCAGCGGAACGCAGGCACCGGCTACGGCATCGTCCGGCACGTGCAGGCGCTGGTGGACACACTCAAGGCCCACGGCATCGCACCGATCGCGCGCGTGGTGGTGTTCAAGGACCCGGTCGCGGCGGCGCTCAATCCGGAATGGGACATCCGTCAGGAGGACAGCACCACCTGGCGCGACAAGAAGGGTGAGGCGTGGGTCAGTGCGTTCACTCCCGAGGTGTGGGAGTACAACCTGTCCGTCGCCGAAGAGCTTGCGCGCTTTGGATTTGTCGAGATCCAGTTCGACTATATCCGGTTCCCGGAACCGTTCGCGTCGCTGCCCAAGCAGGTGTTTCTGCACGCCCAGGGGCGCACGAAATCAGAAGCGCTGGTCGGTTTCCTCACCGCGGCCAAAGCACGACTGACGCCGCTCGGCGCTCGTTCGACGGCGGACGTCTTCGGCATGGCCGCCACGGCGCGCGGGACGCTCGAGGTCGGCCAGAACTGGGAGCGTTTGTCCCCGGTGGTTGACGTCATGCTGCCGATGGTCTACCCGTCGCACTACCCGAACGGCGCGTTCGGGATCGCGCGACCCAATGCCGACCCGTACGCGATCGTGAAGCACGCGCTGGACACGGCGCGGGTACGCGACTGGACCATCAACCAACGCCGCCCCGAGCGTGTGCGCGCTTGGCTCCAGGCGTTCACACTCGGCAAGCCGGCGTACGGCGCCGCTGAAATTCTGGCGCAGAAGAAGGCCGTCTACGATGCCGGGTACAATGGATGGATCTTGTGGCACCCGGGTTCGAACTACGAATTGTTTGCGGCGGCGCTGGAGAAGAAGCCTTAGGGGATCAGCCCGACAGTGAGTCGACCGCCTCGAGGACGCGCGTGATTTCCTCGGCGGTTGTGTAGGCGCTGCAACCGACCCGCACGACACCATCGGGCCAGCCGCCGAGCCGCTCAATGATCGTCGTCGCGTAGAAGTCGCCGTGTGACACGAAAAGGCCCTTGTCGGCGAGCGCGACCGCGACATCGTCACACGAGACGCCGGCCACACGGAACGAGATCGTTGGCGTGCGGCGCGCGCCCGCCGGGAGGCCGAAGCGCGTGACGCTCTTGATGGCGCCGAGGCCGTTCCAGAGCTGCGCGAAGAGGCGCGTGCCCTCGGTGTGCAGCATGACGAACGACGCCTCCAACGCGGCGCGCATTGACGCCTTGTCATCGAGCTTCGGCGGCTTGCCGCTCGTGAGGCCGGCCAGCATCGCGAGCCACTCGACCGCCGCACCGGCGCCGATGATGCCCTCGTGATTCTGTGTGCCGGTCTCCAAACGCTCGGGTGCATCGTCGGGCGCTGGGGCCAGCTTGGGGACATCGAGCATTTCGAGCAGGATGCGCTTGCCCCACAGGACACCGACGTGCGGACCGTAGAACTTGTACGCGCTCATCGCGACGAAGTCTGCGCCCAGTCCGCGCACGTCCACCAGCTCGTGCGGTGCGTAATGCACGGCGTCGACAAATACGAGCGCGTGCTGGGCACGCGCCATCGCCGCCACGTGCGGAATGTCCACGATCGTTCCCAGCGCGTTTGATGCCGCGCCGACGGCAACGAGCCGCGTGTTGGGCCCGATCTTCCGCTCCACGTCCTCGAGGTCGAGCGTGCCATCCTCAGCACGCATCTTCGCGACCACGATCTTCACGCCGCGCTCCTTCTCCAGCGCGCGCCACGGCGCCACGTTGCCGTGATGGTCCAGCTCGGTGATCAGCACTTCGTCGGTCGGGCCCCACGAGCGCCCCAACGCCCGTGCCAGGTGGAACGTGATCGTCGTCATGTTGAGGCCGAAGGCGACTTCGTCGGGCGCGCCGTTCACGAATGCGGCCAGCGACCGGCGCGCCCGCGTGATCATGGCGTCGGTCTCGGTGCTTGTCGGATACTTCCAATGCGTGTTGGCGTTGTGATTGAGCAGGTAGTCCGACACGCGATTGGCGACGTAGCTCGGCACCTGCGTACCGCCGGGGCCGTCGAGGTAGGCCACCGGGACACCGTTGTGACGACGCGCCATCGCAGGGAACTGGTCGCGGATGTCGTCGACGCTCGCGGTGGGCAACTGCAGGGCGGGACGTGCGGAAGTTGTTCTCACTTGATTTGTACTCCGGCCCAGCGCTCGATGACCTGGACAGTTTCGACGTGATCGGCTTCTTCGCCGAGTTCTTTGCGGGCCGCCGAACACAGGTCGGCCACGAGTTGCGTCAGGGGTGCTGGAACATGCTCATCGCGCGCGATCTGCGCAGCAATGCGGGCGTCCTTGTCCATGAGCGCGAGGCGAAACGTGCGCGGGAAGGAACGATTGAGGACACGTTCGGGAAACAGATTCATGGAGGCGTTGGAGCGGCCGCTGGAGGCGTTGATGACTTCAAGTGCGACCGCGGGATTGACACCGGACTTGGCCAGCGCCACAAGCGCTTCGCCGGTGCCCCAGATGGTGAGTGCGAGCAGGGCTTGATTCATCGCCTTTACCGCGTCGCCGGAACCAATGGGGCCGCAGTGCACGATCGTCTTTCCAAAGGCCTGGATCACCGGCCTGACGCGCTCGAGGTCCTTCGTGTCGCCGCCGCACATCACCGTGAGGGTCCCGGCTTCGGCGCCCTTCACGCCGCCGCTCACCGGCGCATCAATGAACGCGATCTGCTTCGCGGCAAGCGTGGCCGCGATGCGTTTCGAGGTTGCCGGATCGCCGGAGGTCAGATCGAGCACCGTCGCGCCGACCTTGATGGCACCAATGGTCTCGGCATCGAGCACGCTGGCGACGTCGGTCGATGTCGACAGGCACATGGCCACAACATCAGCGTCCTTCACCGCGGCCTTCGCCGAAACCGTCAGTTCAAGCCCGAGCTCTTTCGCGAAGGCGGAAACGCGGGACGGGGTGCGGTTCCAGATGGTGAGCGGAAAGCCGGCTTCCTTGATCTTGCGGGCCATCGGTCGGCCGATGGAGCCGAGGCCGAGAAAGGCGACTCTGAGCATCCGGTATTCTACGCACTAGGCCGAGTGTGCGACATTCTCGCGCGGATGACGCGGATGACGCAGAAGAGGCGGAAACGACAACTGCTTTGTTCAGGTTCGAGTACCGAGTACTCACACCAAACAAAGCAGTTGCAGTTTTGGCGGTTTCCGCGTCATCTGCGTTATCCGCGTGAAAACGACTTCCGCCTGAACCTAGAGGCTCAGCCAGTACGATCCCTTGATCAGGAACACATTCCCTGGATGCGACCGGAACAACGACCGCATGTCATCGCGCGCGCTGAATGGCGAGCGGCCCGGGCCCCCGTCTGCCGACGTGCGCTCTTGCGCCCACACGAAGTACAGCGCTGATCCCGGCCGGTACTCCCA
>JANNRQ010000124.1:0-91811 GCA_031401495.1 Gemmatimonadota bacterium | reverse complement strand
CTGTGAGACCGGTCGCGCCGATCGGGCCCGTATCGCCGGTGACACCGGTGTTGCCGGTGACACCGGTGTTGCCGGTAACGCCCGTGTTGCCGGTAACGCCCGTGTTGCCGGTGACACCCGTGTTGCCCGTCAGGCCGGTCGCGCCGATGGGGCCGGTATCACCCGTGACGCCGGTGTTGCCGGTGTTGCCAGTCACGCCAGTCACGCCAGTCACGCCAGTCACGCCAGTCACGCCGGTCACGCCGGTCGCGCCGATGGGGCCCGTATCACCAGTGACACCGGTGTTGCCCGTGACACCGGTGTTGCCCGTGACACCGGTGTTGCCCGTGACACCGGTGTTGCCCGTGACACCCGTGTTGCCCGCCACACCCGTATTGCCGGCCACACCAGTGTTGCCGGTCAGGCCGGTCGCGCCGATCGGGCCAGTATTACCCGTGACACCGGTGTTGCCCGCGGCGCCCGTATTGCCGACGGAGCCCGTGCTGCCCGTCGCTCCGGTCGGTCCGGTGTCGCCGGTCGCGCCCGTGACGCCCGTGTTGCCAGCGACGCCAGTCGCACCGATGGTTCCTGGCACGCCGGTGCTGCCCGTCGCCCCGGTTGGTCCGGTTGCACCCGTGTTACCCGCGGCACCCGTATTTCCGACGGAGCCAGTGCTGCCCGTCGCTCCGGTCGGTCCCGTAGCACCCGCGACACCGGTGTTGCCCGTGACACCGGTGTTGCCCGCGACACCGGTGCTGCCCGCGACACCGGTGCTGCCCGTCGCCCCGGTTGGTCCAGTTGCACCCGTGTTGCCCGCGGCGCCCGTATTGCCGACCGAGCCAGTGCTGCCCGTCGCTCCGGTCGGTCCGGTGTCGCCGGTCGCGCCCGTGACGCCCGTGTTGCCAGCGACGCCAGTTGCACCGGTGGTTCCTGGCACGCCGGTGCTGCCCGTCGCCCCGGTTGGTCCGGTTGCACCCGTGTTACCCGCGGCACCCGTATTTCCGTCGGAGCCGGTGCTTCCAGTCGCGCCGGTCGGACCGGTAGCTCCCGTCGCGCCCGCGGCACCCGAAGCGCCTGTCGCGCCAGCCGACCCCGTCGCTCCGGTCGCTCCGGTCGGACCAGGATTGCCGGTTGCGCCCACTGGGCCGGTGTTGCCGGCGACACCCGTATTTCCCGTTGCGCCGATCGGCCCAACCGGCCCGGTGTCACCGGTGTTGCCGGCGGCACCGCTTGCTCCCGTCGCACCTGTCGCACCAGCGACACCCGTCGCGCCCGTGGCACCAGTCGCGCCCGAAACGCCGGTTTCACCCGTCGTCCCCGTGGCACCAACCGCGCCCGTTGCACCCGTTGCACCCGTGGCACCAGTGGCGCCGGTGGCGCCGGTTCCCGAACCGCCGCCGCCCTGGGTCAGCCAGTAGAACGCGACGTGCGTCGTCGCTACGCACGAGACGGGCAAGCCGGCCATCTTGATGCGGTATACCGTTCCCGTCGTGGGTACGTAGCAGGCGAACACGGTGTCCGGCTGCACGACCTGCGCGCTGACCACGCTGGGCAACGCCAGGATCGACAGGAACGCCACAGCGCCAGCGCCAAAGCGCTGGAGGCTGCGAAGGGTCCCCGCTAAGATCCGCGTCACGAGTTCGTTCTTTTACCGAAAGGCGTCGATGTCAAACGTACCACCGGCGGCCACCGACACAGCGTGCAACATCAGGGCAATGCCGCCGACGTCAGGACCGTCCGTCGTGACGCCCGCGAGTCCCGCGCGATAGTCCATGAGAATTCCGCCGGCGACACGCAGGTGATAGCGCGCCTTGTGCCCATCCTTCTTTTGCAGGGCGGCTTCCATCTGCTGCATGTCGTAGGCAATGCGGTCGCGCACGCCAAGGTTCTGGATGACGGGCACCAACCGGAGACGAGCGTCTTCCACCGCCGGCAACAGGGCCGCTCCCTCGACGATGTCGCGGGGATCTCTCGGGCCGGTCGAATCTTGGCACGCGATCGCGGACCCGAGGGCGACAACCAGCGCCGCGTTTCGCGCGTTCACCGCCGTTCGGGCTGCACGGGCCACCAAGGCCCAAACCTTCAAAGTCTTGAGAATGTTCACGGGATTCGACCTGGATTCAGTCCGCCCTGCATCGGGTGGAGGTGAAAAGAAATCTAAAAGACCTATAAGGTTGATCTATGACGCAGGGATGACGATTCGTTCATAAACGGCGTCACAGCAGGGGGTTGAGCGCGCCGGAGCACCACACCCGGGTGACCCACGTCACCAGCGCCCTTGCGACTCGCCGGAACGGGCAGAACAGGTGATCTTCACCTCGACTTCCTTCCCCGTTCCTGGCCCTCCCCATGCACCGTAGATCCCTGATTCGTCGGACCGCAGGCGCCGCCCTCGGCGCCCTGGCTGTTCCCGCGCTCGCGATCGACGCGACCGCCCAAGGCGTTCCCGATGCCATCGCGCGCCTCCGGCCGCTGACACCGGCGCCAACGCCCATCTCCGACGCCGAACGCCTGGCCCGCATCGAAAAAGCGCGCCGACTCATGCGCGAGCACAACATCGGCGCGGTGTTCCTCGAGTCGGGCTCCAGCATGTTCTACTTCACCGGAGTCCGATGGGGCCTGTCCGAGCGCCCGTTCGGTGTCGTGATCCCGGCACAGGGCGAACTCGCCTGGATCTCGCCGGGGTTCGAGGAAGAGCGGGCCCGCGAACTGATCAAGTTCTCGAAGGACGTCCGCGTCTGGCAGGAGGACGAAAGCCCGTATCGCCTGGTCGCCCAGATCCTCCGCGACCGCGGTATCGCCACGGGCAGCGTCGGCTTCGAGGAGCAGGTCCGGTTCTTCCTCGCCGACGGTATCCGCGCCGCGGCGCCGCAGCTGGAATTCGTCAACGCCACGCCAGTCACTGCCGGGTGCCGCATGTACAAGTCGGCGGCAGAGATCGCACTGATGCAGCGCGCCAACGACATCGTGATCGCGGCATACCAAGCCGTCTTTCCGATGCTCAAACCCGGCATGACGCAGCGCGAACTGTCCGGCATCATCGCGACAGCGATCCAGCGGCTTGGGGGCGCCAGTGATGGCGCCCTGTGCCTCTTCGGCGTCTCGTCAGCATTTCCTCATGGCACGACGAAACCGGCAGCGCTCAAGGAAGGTGACATCGTCCTCGTGGACGGCGGCTGCAAGGTGGAGGGCTACGCGGCCGACATCACCCGCACCACTGTGCTCGGCAAGCCCTCGCAACGGCAACGCGACATCTGGGACCTGGAACGCCGCGCGCAGGACGCCGGCTTCGCGGCCGCCAGGGTCGGCGCCACGTGCGAAAGCGTGGACGCCGCAGCGAGAAAAGTCATCACCGACGCTGGGTTCGGGCCGGACTACAGGGTCCCCGGCTTGCCGCACCGCACCGGCCACGGCATCGGACTCGACGGCCACGAGTGGACCAATTTCGTCCGCGGCAACACGACGCCCATCCAGCCCGGCATGTGCTTCAGCGACGAGCCCACGATCGTGATCTACGGAGAATTCGGCGTCAGACTTGAAGATTGCCTATACATCACCGAGAACGGCCCGAAGTTCTTCACGCAACAAAGCCCCGCGATCGACCGCCCATTCGCCTGACACTAACGAAACAGGTCCAAAACCATGAATCTCCGTTTCACCGCCCTCTCCTTGACCGTCGCGGCAGCCGCGTGCGGTCCCGCGTCGCCGTTTGCGACACCGGCCGTACCCGCGGAAGCCTCCGCGGCAATCGACACCACTACGCTGATGCAACACACCCGCGTGCTGGCGTCTGACTCGCTGCTCGGCCGCGCGCCGGGATCGCTCGGTGAAGAGCGCACCGTCGCCTACCTCGAGCGCGAGTTCCGCGCGTTGGGCCTCAAGCCCGGCAACACCGACGGCACGTACATCCAGAACGTGCCACTCGTCGGAATCACTGTGCGCAACTCACCGACGCTGACCATCTCGAAGGGCGCCACCAAGCACACCCTCAAATGGCGCGACGACCACGTGGTGTGGACCAAGCGTGTCCAGCCGAGCGTTAGCCTCGCAAACGCCGAGCTCGTGTTCGTCGGCTACGGCGTCGAGGCGCCCGAGTTCTCGTGGGACGACTACAAGGGTGCCAGCCTCGCCGGCAAGACGCTGGTAATGCTGGTCAACGACCCTCCCCTCGCAGACACCGCCAAATTCGGCGGCGCGCGGATGACCTATTACGGCCGCTGGACCTACAAGTACGACCAGGGCATGAAGCACAAGGCGGCCGGCGTCCTCCTCGTGCATGAGACCGGCCCGGCGGGTTACCCGTTCAACGTCGTTCAGGGCAGAACCGCCGAACAGTTCGATCTCGTCACGCCGGACAAGAACATGTCGCGCGCGACGATCGAGGGCTGGGTCACGCTGGACCAAGCCAAGGCGATCTTCTCGCTCGCCGGGCAGAACTTCGATTCGCTCAAGGCACGCGCAGCGACCGCCGAGTTCGCCCCCGTTCCGCTCGGCGTCACCGCCACCGTCCGTCTGGACAACGCTCTGCGCACCGTGAACTCGCGCAACGTCGTGGCCAGGCTCGAGGGGAGCGACCCCGTGCTCAAGGACGAGTACGTCGTCTACAATGCGCACTGGGACCATTTCGGTATCGGAACCAAGGTGAAAGGCGACTCCATCTACAACGGCGCCGCTGACAACGCGACCGGCACCGCGGGACTCGTCACCATTGCCAAGGCGTTCGCCGCAATGAAGACGCCGCCGAAGCGCTCCGTCCTTTTCCTCTCGGTGACCGCCGAGGAGCAGGGCCTCCTGGGCTCACAGTACTACGCGGTGACGCCGATTTACCCGCTCGCCAAGACCGTCGCGAACATCAACATGGACGTGCTCAACCAGTGGGGCCGCACAAGCGACGTCACCGTCATCGGCCTCGGTGCTTCGGAGTTGGACGACTACGCGCGCGCGGCAGTGGCAGAACAGGGACGTACGATCCGTCCGGATCCGGAGTCAGAGAAGGGTTTCTACTACCGCTCCGACCACTTCAATTTCGCCAAGCAAGGCGTGCCCGCGTTCTATCCAAATGCCGGCGTGAGTTTTGTCGGCAAGCCGGCGGACTTCGGCATGAAGAAGCGCGCCGAGTATACCGGCAACGACTATCACACCCCGCAGGACGAGATCAAAGCGGACTGGGATATGTCCGGCGCGGTGCAAGACGCGCAGCTCTTCCTGACGATCGGCTACCGCGTGGCGATGGCCGCCACGATGCCGCAGTGGCGTGCTGGAAACGAATTCAAAGCCATCCGAGACAAGCAGCTCAAACCCTAACACCCTAGGGTACAGGGTACAGGGTACAGGGTATAGGGTATAGGGTAATTAGCGCACCCTAATCCCACCCTATACCCTGTACCCTATACCCTATACCCTGTTCTGTGTACCCTGTCATTTGACCGTAAGGGTGATAGGTGCGGAAATCAGTTCGGCGCTGACCACCCGGTGCTCGAAATCGCCAAGCACGAGACGCAGGGTGTGCGTTCCCGGGGGCAGCGTGAGCTTCGTCTCGATCGCGCCCGTGCCGTAATGCCGGTTCACGGCATCGTTCGGCGGGATGATTTCACCGACTGCCGGCACCTTGTCCCCGACAATGACGTGGAAATGCCCCGTGTTGTCGAGCTTGATGCCCGCTGGCGCGACACCGTAGTTGCGCAGGCCGAAGACCACCGTCACCGGCGACGAAACCGTCGCACCATTGGCTGGCTCGCGAATGAAGATCTCCGGCTTTGGCGGAGCTTGGGGAACCGTGCCCTGGGCCGTGACAACAAGCGGGAGGCAGGCGACGAGTAGAAGCATGTGTCGAATCATGCGGTGAATCTGCATCTTTGCGGACACCACTTGCAACCAGCGACTCCAAATGAAGAACCTGATTCGCGTCGAGGAAGCCCTCCTCACGTTCCTCCCGATGTACATGTTGCACGAACTGGGCATGCCGTGGTGGTGGTTCGCAGTCCTCTTCTTCACACCGGACCTCGGCATCATCGGCTACGCTTTCGGCCCGAAGGTCGGCGCGTGGACGTACAACATCCTGCATCATCGCGGACTCGGCGTCGCACTCGTCTTTGGAGGTTTGCACCTGCACGCGGAGTGGGTGCAGCTGTACGGACTGGTGATGGTCAGCCACGCGAGCTTCGACCGCATTTTCGGCCTCGGCCTCAAGTACACCGACTCATTCAAGCACACCCACCTCGGAACGATCGGGAAACCCGCGTCATCCTGAGCGCAACGAAGGATCTCCTCAGCACCCATGAGGTCCTTCGCTTCGCTCAGGACGACAACGGCGTCACTGTGACACGCAGGATCCGGTCGAGCAACGGGTACTCGCGATCCATGAACGTGTTGCCGCCCGACTCGAGGGGCCCCTGGCGACCCTGACGAACGCCAGCGCCTGAACTCTCGCCGTAGCCGGAGTACAGGCTGTCGAGCACCGCCATTCCCTCGACCACCGTTCCCAGCACCGTGAACGGCTCGACGTTGTTCTTCGAGTTGTCCGCGAGGTTGATGTAGATCTGCGTGTTGCGCGTGTTGTTCTTGCCGGGCCCCATGTACGAGAATGCGAACGAGCCGCGCGTATTGGTCGATCGCGGCGCGTCATCCTTGAGATAGCGGCCCTTCCACGCGGTGTTCACCGCTGGGTCTCCGTGCAACCCGAACTGCACGATGTAGTCCTTGTTCACCCGATGCACGCGCGTGTCGTCGTAGTAGCCAAGCCGGGCGAGGTTGTAGAGACGATCCGCGCCGATGGGACCCCACGCGCGATTCACCTCGAGCACCGCAACGCCCTTCGTCGTTTCGAAGCGCAGGCGTGACACGGCCGGCGCCGGCTTCGTCCACTCGGCGTCATCGGGATTGGGGAGTCTCTGCTTCGTCGCCGAACCCGACGGCGGCAGCGTCTTCATGAATTCAGCGAGATAGTCGTGCCAGACCGCCGGTCGCGAGTGCGTGCCATGTCCGCGGGTCTCGCTGGTGATCGGCAAGAGCACGAAGCGCGCCGTTGGCACCCTCGGCATCAGCTTTTCCACGACACCGAGCTCTGGCGGATTCACGAAATCGTCCGCCGAGTTGATGGCCAGGACACGCGACGTCACGCGATCCAGCCGCGGCGACGGATCGTAGAAGCGCGATGACTCGAACGCGTAGATGACGTCGTTGGCGTCGAGCGCGCGTGACTGGCGGTCGAGGTACGCCATGATGGACGAGTCCGCGCGCTCGCGCGTCGGCGCGGCGTTGAGCTGCACCAGCGGCGCGCTCGTCATGATGAACAACTGGCCCATCGCCGCGCGCATGCCGCGGAGTGGCGGAGTCGCGTAGTCGCCGCCCTTCCACTCCGGATCATTCGTGATGTCGTCGACGATCATCGTGCGGATCATCCCGTTGCGTCCCACGATCGCGGCAGGCGCGCACGCCAGTGGAACCAGGCCGTCCGCGAAGTTCGGATGCTGTGTCCCCCACACCCAGGCGTGCATGCATCCCATGGATGTGCCGAGGATGAGGCGCAGATGCCCGACGTTGAGTCTCTCGACCAGGAGCCGGCGCTGGGCCTCGACCATGTCGTCGTAGGTGTACTTCGGGAACTTCATGCGCAGTCCGTCGCTGGGCTTGCTGGACCGGCCGTGGCCGATGTTGTCCGGGAACACGACGTAGTACTCAGACGTGTCGAGCAGCGCCCCGCGCGCGAAGAGCGGCGTCATTGGGCCGACCAGGCCGCTACCCGAGCCCGTGGTGCCGTGCAGCATCATGACTGCGTTGCGGACGACGCCGGCGGCATCGCGCTTCGGCGTGCCGAGCGTCGTGTAGTGCACGCGCAATTCGGCAAGGGATTCGCCGCTGCCGAACTTGAAGTCCCGCGCGAGGAAATCGCCCTCGGATCGCTGGGCCGGCGCCGCTGAAACAGCGACGCACGTGAGGAGTATCAGGAGGGGTCGCATACCGCCGAATCTACGTGTTCGTGACGTCCACGGACTAACCGCGCTTCGGGCTGCGGCTTATGTTAGGCCCGTTCCCCGTTCACCCCAAAAGAGGTAAGGACCAATGCATCGCGTTTCCGTTTCTCTGCTCTCACTTGCAGTACTCGCGTCCGCTGCCGTTGCGCAGGACGCATCGACCAAGGTCGCCGACGGCGGTATCAAGGTCGCCGGATGGATGGCGCGCGTGGACGTCAGCCGTGAAAACACGGGCCTGACCGAAAAGGATGCCAAGTTCGAAAGCATGGGCGCCGGTGGCATGCATGTTACGACCGGACCTGCGATCACGTACTACAACCCGGCCAACGTCGCCTCCGGCAACTACACGGTGAAGGCCACCTTTGCCGAGCCGAAGTTCCAGGGCTTGAACAGCCATCCGCATCCGTATGGCATCATGATCGGCGGCAGTGACATGGGCACCGAGAACGCCAGCATGCTGTACTGCTCGGCGTACGGTAACGGCACGTTCATTGTTCGCGGATTCGCCCCAGGGACGCAGCGCGGCACGTTCCAGGTGAACGGCGCGCGGGCCGAAGCCAACGCGGCCGTCAAGAAAGTGGACGTTGGCCAGACGGTTTCGCAGGAAGTCGCTCTGTCGGTCAAGGGCGACAAGATCGAGTGCTCGGTCAACGGCACCGTGGTCGGCAGCTACGACAAGGCCGCGGTGGTCGGCGCGGGCAAGTTGAAGAGCACCGATGGCGTGTACGGTTTGCGCTTCGGTCACAACACGGAAGCCCACATCTCGGGCTTCACGATGACCAAGCAATAGTCTCGGCTGTCGGCTTTCAGCCGTCGGCAACGGGGCGTCGCATCTCGCGGCGCCTCGTCTTTTTTCGCATGTTCCGGGCATGAAATTCGCTGTCGCTGTTCTCGTCGCGTTCGTCGCGGCGGCGTGTCAGCGCCCAAACGTCCTGGGCACGCAAAACGGAGTGACTCCCGCTGCGATCGCCAAGGCGGACGGCGGTCAGGTGCCCATCGTTCAGGCCGATATCGATTTCATGTCCGGCATGATCAGCCATCACGCCCAGGCAGTCGTCATGGCGGGTTGGGCCGAATCCCACGGCGCGAACCGGGCGATTCAGGCGATGTCCGCCCGCATCGTGGTGGCCCAGCGTGACGAGATCGGGTTGATGCAGAACTGGCTCCGAGAAAGGCGGCTGCCGGTTCCCGACGCGGATCCAGCGGGATGGCGAATGACGATGAACGGCCGGCAACACACGATGGCAATGCCGGGTATGCTCAGTCCGGAACAGTTGAGGGAACTCGACGCGTCGCGCGGACCGGACTTCGACCGCCTCTTTCTCAAGTACATGATCCAGCACCACGAGGGCGCCATTGAGATGGTGTCCACGCTCGTCGGTTCCAACGGCGCGGCGCAGGACGAACTCGTTTTCAAGTTCGCCTCGGATGTCCAAGTCGATCAGATCACCGAAGTCGATTTCATGAAGAAGATGCTCGCAGAATTGCCTGTTTCCACTGGAGCCCCGATATGAACGCTCGCCCTGACCACATCATTCTCTCGCTCACCGCGTGCGCCGTGCTCTCGGGCTGCGGCGCGTCCTCGTCGCCCTCCATTTCCAGCGGCCCGGCGCCCTCGGTGTCGGCGAGCATCCCGACGCCGGATCCGCGGATCGGACTCAAGGCCGGCTGGTTCGACGCAGGGGAAGCGATGTGGAACCTGCGGGTCGTCTCGACGACGAAGCCGTCGGCGGCATTCCTGAACCTGACCACGCCGGGCGATCGCCGGCTCACCAACTCCGACCTCGCGTTCACAGGCAAGTACGCAATTCAGGGCAACTACAGCGGCTATCAGGTCTGGGACATTTCCAATCCGGCGAAGCCCAGGATGCGTGTGTCCTATGTGTGCCCCGGCTCGCAGAGCGACGTTTCCGTCTACAAGAACCTCGCGTTCGTATCTGGTGAAGCAGTCACTGGCCGCATCGATTGCGGACTGCAAGGCGTGCCCGACTCCGTGAGCAAGGAACGCCTGCGCGGCATCCGCGTATTCGATATCGCGGACATCGCCAGGCCGAAGTACATCGCCAACGTGCAGACGTGTCGCGGATCGCACACGCACACAGTGGTCGAAGACCCGAAGGACAGCACCAACGTCTACGTCTACGTCTCAGGCTCCTCGACGATTCGCTCGCCGAACGAATTGCCCGGCTGCTCGGCGGCGGCGCTTGAGAACGATCCCAACACCGCGCGGTTCCGCATCGAAGTCATCCAGGTGCCGCTCGCCGATCCGGCGAAGGCGCACATCGTAAGTTCTCCGCGAATCTTTCAGGATCTCGGTCCTGCCCCGCGTCACTCGGAGCCAGTGGATCCGTCTCGGCCCGCGCGCCAGGGCGCCAACCGTCCGGCCGTTGTCGTTGACAGCGAAACGGTCGAAGTTGCCCGACCGGCCGGCGGCGCAGGCGGTGGCGCGCGCGGCGGACCGGAGCAGTGTCATGACATCACGGCCTATCCGGCCATCGGACTCGCCGGGGGCGCGTGCCGTGGGTATGGCATTCTGCTCGACATTCGTAACCCGGCCAATCCGGTACGCGTGTCCGCCGTCTCCGACTCGAATTTCGCAGCTTGGCACTCAGTGACGTTCAACAACGATGGCTCCAAAGTGCTGTTTTCCGACGAATGGGGCGGCGGCACTGCGCCCCGTTGCCGCGCGACGGACAAAATGGAATGGGGCGCGGACGCAATCTTCACGCTGTCGAACGGCCAGATGACGTTCAAGAAGTACTGGAAAATGCCCGCCGCGCAGACCAATCAGGAGAATTGTGTCGCGCACAATGGTTCGCTGATCCCGATTCCGGGCCGTGACGTGATGGTCCAGGGCTGGTATCAGGGTGGAGTCTCTGTGTTCGACTGGACAGACGCTTCCCACCCCTTCGAGATCGCATTTCACGACCGGGGGCCGATGGATTCCACGAAGCTGACGAGCGCCGGATCGTGGTCCGCGTACTGGTACAACGGCGTGATCGTGAGTTCCGAGATCTCGCGCGGCCTGGACATCTTCGAACTCATCCCCAGCCCGCACCTCTCACACAACGAGCTTGATGCGGCCAAGACGGTGAAACTGGCGTACCTCAATGCGCAGGGGCAGCCGCAGTATTCGTTTCCACCAAGTTTCGCGCTCTCGCGCGCTTACCTCGATCAGCTGGAGCGGTCGCGCGGACTGTCGCCCGAAGGCCTGTCGTCCGCTCGCAGCGCGCTCACGGCGGCCGAGCGCTTGGCGCCGGGATCCCGACGCGAGCCGTTGACAACCCTTGCCGCGAGCCTGATTACGAGCGCGCGAACAGCCCCGGATTCGCCGAAGGTGAGCATGCTTGCCAATTCCGTGAGGGATCTGGCGAACGCGCAACGGTAGCATCGTGGATCGGGGATTGAGGTTCGACCCAACGTGCTGACACGTCGGACGTTTGTTGTCTGGGTGGCGGGCGCGATTCCGGTCGCGCTTGTCACCCAGCGCGCCGATGCACTCGGCGCTTCGTGGATTGCGACCGAGGCCGAAACGGTGCGCGCGTTGGCCGAAGCCGCGTTGCCGTCGGAGATCGGCACTATGGGAGCGGCACGCGTCGCGCGCGAATTCCAGTCGTGGGTCGACAACTACATCGGAAGCGCCGAGCTGGTGCACGGATACGGAACGTCTGCCCTTCGGTATTCGCGCCCGAGCCCGCGCGCGGGATGGGCAGCACAGCTCGAGCGCATTGGCGCGCGCGCCTCGACTGAGGGCGGACGCACGTTCGCCCGCATGACACTCGACGAGCGACGCGCAGTGCTGCGCGATGAGCTCAAGAGTGAACGCCTGGATCGGATGCCAGCGGTCGGTGCGGCAACCCATGTCGCCGTTGGGCTGTTGGCGTTCTTCTACGGCAGCAGCATGGCGACGGACCTGTGTCACAACGCGCGGATCGGAAAGGCCACATGCCGTACGCTGGCGTCGTCACCGCGGCAGCCGCTACCGCTGGCCGGAGTTGGCCGGTGAACTTCTTGCGAATGCGCCGCGTGGTCGAATCCGACGTCTGCATCATCGGTTCCGGAATCTCCGCGGCGATGGTGGCCCAGAAGTTGGCCCGGAGTGGCAGGCAGACCATCGCTGTTGTCGAGGCCGGCGACGACGTTCCCGGACTGGCCAAGCGCCAGGCGCTGCGGGAGCGCGTGATGGCGTACGACGAGAATCCGTGGCACGACGACCACGTCGACGGGTACGAGATCGACGGTCCGCTCCAGTCGCGCTCGATGGGAGTGGGCGGCCAGGCGATGCACTGGGGCGGCGTGACTCCACGCTTCAGCCCCGAAGACTTCAAGCTCAAGTCGTTGTACGGAGTCGGCGATGACTGGCCCATCACGTACGACGATCTGGACCCCTTCTATATGGAAGCGGAACGGGCGCTGGGCGTCGCCGGCGAACAGGGCCCTGCGTCGATGGATCCGCGCGGTGCGCCATTTCCACAGCCGATGCTGCCGCTGACGTACAATCTCGACCTGCTGAAAGGATGGGCGGCCAAGGCCGGCATCACGATGTGGAGCCAGCCGTCAGCGAAGAATTCCGTTCCATACGACGGGCGCGTGCAATGCTGCCGCAACGACACGTGTTCACCGATCTGTCCCATCGGCGCGAAGTACTCGCCGGACTTCACGTGGAACAAGCTGCGGTCGCAGCGCCGCGTTGACCTGCACACGCGGACCATGGTGCGACGCCTTGACGTGGACGTGAGCGGGCGCGTGACCCGTGCCGTGGCCGTTCGGCGCGACGCCGCCAACACCGAAGTCGAGTTCCGCGCAAAGACGTTCGTGATCGCGGGCGGATACGTCTGGAGTTCGCATCTGTTGTTGTCATCGCGTGACGCGAAGCACCCCGCTGGGCTCGCCAACCGATCCGGCCTTGTCGGTAAATACCTCGCCGGCCACCGCAGTGTTCAGGCCTTTGTGAGCCTGCCGATGAAGCTGTACCCGGGGATCAACACCCAACACTCGCTGGTGACGAAGCAGTTCATGCGCGTCCCAAAACGCTCCGACGGCAGGTATCTCCGACACGATCTGCGCATCTGGGAAAGCGCATCGGGCCAGGAGGCCCGACTGCAAGATGAGACCGGCGCCCTCATGCTCGGCGACGACATCATGAAGGACTGGCGCAAGCGCAATAAGACCGGCGTCGCGCGCGTTCGCGCGTATTACGACGTGATCCCGGACAAGTCGAGTGAGTTGACGCTCGACGCCACGAGGAGGAATGCGTGGGGCGATTCCCTGCCCAAGCTGGCGTTCCGCGATGCTCCCGAGAGCACCGCGGCGCGCGCGTGGAGCGAAGATCAGCTGCGCGCGCTGTTCGGCCGAATGGCAGCGGCGGGCGGCGGCACAGTGTTGAGGACCGCGGTAGACAGCTTTCAGGACCACCCGGCCGGCGGGTGTCGCATGGGCACAGATCCGACGCAGAGCGTGACAGACAGTTGGGGCCGGACGCACGACCACGAGAACCTCTTCGTCGTGGGCGCACCCACGTGCGTGAGCGCGAGCAGCTGCAACGCGACGCTGACGTTCTGCGCACTGTCGCTGCGCGCTGCCGAACACATCGCCAAAGGTTGAGACGGAAAGTCCTGGTTCGTGCGGGTATCGCGATTGCCACACACATTACCGAATGACTCAACCCGCCTCGCCCGGCTGGAACCGCTGGTTGCAGCTAACGCTCGGCGTCATCTGCATGGTGCAGATCGCCAACCTGCAGTACGGTTGGACACTCTTCGTCAATCCGATCGACGATAAGTACGGCTGGGGGCGGCCGGCGATTCAAGTGGCCTTCACGATCTTCGTCCTGCTCGAGACGTGGCTCGTGCCGGTCGAGGGCTGGCTGGTGGACCGCTTCGGGCCCCGCATTGTGGTCGTGATCGCGGGAATTCTCGTCGGCATCTCGTGGGTCATGAACTCAATCGCGTCGTCATTGCCGATGCTCTACGCGTCCGCCGCTGTGGCGGGCATCGGTGCCGGCGCGGTGTACGGCACATGCGTCGGCAACGCACTCAAGTGGTTTCCCGACAAACGCGGCCTCGCGGCCGGACTCACCGCGGCGGGTTTTGGCGCCGGGTCCGCACTCACGGTGCTGCCGATCGCGAACATGATCAAGACGACCGGCTATGAAGCCGCGTTCTTCCGGTTCGGCATCCTCCAAGGCGCGATCGTTTTTGTGCTTGGATGGTTCCTCATGGCGCCTCCGGAGTCGCACGCGCCCAAGGCGGCCGCCGGTTCTGCGTCTGCGCCGGCCGTCAATGATCGCGCGTACACGCCGCTCGAAATGGCCAAGACGCCGGTCTTCTGGATCATGTATGTCATGTTCGTGATGATGGCCGCCGGCGGACTGATTGCCACTGCGCAGGCGTCGCCGATGGCCCAGGACTTCCAGATCGCCGACATCCCAGTGTCGCTCCTCGGTATCACGCTGCCGGCGCTCACCTTCGCCCTTTCGCTCGACCGCATCTTCAACGGCATCAGCCGGCCGTTCTTTGGATGGGTGTCTGATCATTTGGGCCGCGAGAACACGATGTTCGTCGCGTTCATGATCGAGGGCTGCGCGGTTCTTGCGCTCGGCAAGTACGGCGCCAACCCCACCGCGTTCGTGCTGCTCATGTGCCTGGTGTACTTCGCGTGGGGCGAGATCTACAGTCTGTTCCCCGCCACCTGCGGCGACACATACGGCAAGAAATTCGCGTCGGCCAACTACGGCCTCCTGTACACGGCCAAGGGCACCGCGGCGCTCCTGGTACCACTCAGCAGTGTGCTGGCGGTGCGCGGAGGCTGGAACACCGTGTTCGTGGTGTCCGCCATGCTCAACTTTGCAGCCGGGCTGATGGCGCTGGCACTCCTCAAGCCTTTCCGCTCACGGCTGCGCGGACGCGCGGCGCCCATCGTACCGGAGCCTGCACTGGCCACGCGTCCGTCATGAAGATCGCGATCGTCGGCGCCGGCGCGATCGGCGGGTATCTCGGTGGCTGGCTCGCTGCCGCAGGCGAGGACGTGACGTTCATCGCCCGAGGCAAAAACCTTGACGCCCTCAAAACGCGCGGCATGGCCGTCACTGGCGAAGATGGAAGGAGCGTGACGGCAACGAACGTACGCGCGTTCGAGCGAATGGCTGACGCCGGTGCACAGGACGTCGTACTACTCACGGTGAAGGCGCATCAGGTTGGCGCCGTCGCAGGCGACATGCGGCATTTGTGCAGCGCGGACACAGCCATCGTGACGATGCAGAATGGCATCCCTTGGTGGTACTTCGAGAAGCTCGGCGGCGAACACGATCGCCGGGCGGTGACAAGCTCCGATCCCGACGGATCGATCAGGAAGGCGGTTGACGCCAATCGCATCATCGGGTCGGTGGTGTACCCTGCGGCCACGCTGGAATCGCCCGGCGTTGTGAAGGTCGTGGAAGGCAGGCGCTTTGCGTTGGGGGAACTCGATGGCACGACCACACCTCGCATCGAGCGCATAAGCAAGGCATTTGTCGCCGCCGGCTTCAAGGCGCCGATCCTCGCCGACATTCGCAGCGAGATCTGGCTCAAGGTGCTGGGCAACCTGGCGTTCAACCCGATCAGTGCACTGACCCACGCGACTTTGGCAGAGCTGCTCCAGTATCCGCCCACGCGAGACCTGAGCATCGCCATGATGCGTGAAGCCGAGTCGATCGCCTCCAAACTCGGAGTCACTTTGCGCGTGGGTATCGACAAGCGCATCGCGGGCGCCGAGAAAGTGGGCGCACACAAAACGTCGATGTTGCAGGACGTTGAGGCCGGCCGAGGGCTGGAGCACGAAGCGCTCGTCGGCGCTGTCGCGGAGCTTGGGCGGGTCGTGGGCGTGCCGACGCCGCACATCGACGGCGTCCTCGCGTGTATCAGGTTGCTGGCAAAGACCATCGGCGACACGCACAGCCGCCTCGTCTTGTCATCCTGAGCCTTCCCCTGTCATCCTGAGCGCAGCGAAGGATCTGTCATCCTGAGCTCGCCTCCCATTTTGTCATCCTGAGCTCGCCTCCCATTTTGTCATCCTGAGCTCGCCTCCCATTTTGTCATCCTGAGCGCAGCGAAGGATCTGCATTTCATGAATCCCGCGACACTTGTTGAACTGCTGCGAGCCGGCGCTGACGACGCGACGGCGCTCAGCACTCCCGGCGGCATACCACTGTCCTATCGCGCGCTGTGGGCGATGGTGAAGGACACTATCGTAGCGCTGAACAGCCAAGGCGTCGGCGCCAACGACCGCGTCGCCATCGTGCTCGACAACGGGCCGGAAATGGCTGCGGCGTTTCTGTGCGTCGCCTCTGGTGCGACCGCCGCGCCGCTCAATCCGGGCTATCGCGCGGACGAGTTCGAGTTCTATCTCACCGACCTCCGCGCCAAACTCCTGATCGTAGGCAAGGACAGGGAATCGCCGTGCGTCGCGGTGGCCGAGAAGCTTGGGATCCCGATTGCGCGGCTTGTTCCCCACCCCGACACAGGCGCCGGGACATTCACCCTGACGTTTCCCGCGTCTGCCGAGAGCCGTAGCCGAGAGCCGAGAGCTGCGGCGGCAGCAGACATCGCACTCGTATTACACACGTCAGGCACAACGTCGCGTCCCAAGATCGTTCCGCTCTCTAATACGAACATCTGCGCGTCAGCGGAGAACATCTCCCGATCGCTGAGACTGACAGCAGAAGACAAGGGGTTCGTGATCATGCCCCTCTTTCATATCCACGGACTGATCGCATCGCTGTCTGCCCCACTCTCAGTCGGCGGCGAAGTCTGCTGCACCACTGGCTTCAACGCGCTCAAGTTCTTCGGCTGGCTCGACGAGACGAAACCGACGTGGTACTCCGGTGTGCCCACGATGCACCAGGCAATCATGACGCGCGCCGCCGGCAATGCCGAGATCATCAAGCGTCACCGCCTGCGCTTCATCCGTAGCTCGTCATCGTCGTTGCCGACGCGCACGATCAGCGAAGTCGAGGCTGCGTTCGGAGTGCCAATCATCGAGGCGTACGGCATGACGGAGGCCGCGCACCAGATGGCGAGCAACGCGCTTCCGCCTGGCAAACGGAAGCCTGGCACCGTTGGCCCATCCGCCGGCCCCGAGATCCGCATCGCTGACCTCGACGGCAAGACGGTTCCCGTCGGAGCCACCGGCGAGATCGTCATCCGCGGACCGAACGTGATGCAGGAATACGAGAACAACCCGAACGCCAACGCCGAGGCGTTCTACGGCGACTGGTTCCGTACCGGTGACCAAGGCACGATGGATGCCGACGGCTACGTCACCATCACGGGCCGACTGAAGGAGATCATCAACCGCGGTGGCGAAAAGGTCTCACCGCGCGAGGTGGACGAAATCCTCATGGAACATCCCGCTGTGCATCAGTGCGTGTGTTTCGGCATGCCGCACGACATGCTCGGCGAGGAGGTCGCGGCGGCCATCGTCCTCAAGCAGGGCGCCACAGCGACGGACAAAGAACTGCGCGAGTTCGCCAAGGTGAAGCTCGCGGACTTCAAAGTGCCGAAGAAGATCGTGATCCTCGACGCCATTCCGCTCGGCGCCACGGGAAAGCTTCAGCGCATCGGCCTGGCGCAGAAACTCGGCCTGTCAGCGTAGAATTCACGCACATGACGCTCTCGCTCCGCGACGCCGCGCTCGCGTGAGCCGACATTTCGCCGTGGTGGGAACCGGCGTCGTTGGCCTCGCGCTCGCCTACCGCCTCCGACGCGCTGGCCGTGAAGTCACCCTGTTCGAGTCGCGTCCCCGGCCGGCACTCCTCGCTCACGCTCCCGAGGTGGTGTTGGACGGCGAACGCCGAGTGTATGACACCCTGCTCTATTGGCCCGCGTACCACCGGCAGTCAGCCGCCCTGCTCGCCGAACTGGGCCTCAGCCTCAGGCCACACCCGTTCTGGGACGCGACGTTTTACGACGCGGATGCGACTCAGCCCTTCGCGTGGTACCGCACCCTCCGGATGTTCGGCACGGGCCCGGCCTTGCCAATCCTCGGCGGCCAACGACCACTGGATGCAATGCGCGCGAGCGGCAGGGCGCTCCGGCTCTGGCTGCGTCATCGTGTGAGCCGGTGTGATCCGGACGTGTCGGTGCGCCAGGCGCTTGGCAACGATGCCGACGACGCGTTCTGGCGCCACATCTTTCCATGGGTCTGCGGCTCATTAGGGTTTCCTCCTGTGGAGCATGTCCTGGATGCGCCGATGGCCGCGGTGCTCGCGTTTCAGGGAACGACCGCCATGAGCCCACCGTGCGTCGTTGCGCCCGATAGCGAGGCCTTCACTGCGGCTCTAGCCCAGGGCTGCGCGCTGCACCTGGACGAGACCGTCCGAGCGCTGGAGCCCACTGCCGACGGCGTGCTCGTCCGCACCGATCGACGTGCGCAGACGTTCGACCAGGTCATCCTCGCCATCCCGCCCGCCGCCGCGAGGCCGCTGCTGACGCACGCGCATGACGCGTGGCCGGACTTCCCCGAGGCGCACATCCCGCTCGTGGCGCACACCGATCGGGCGCTCCACCCCGGCTTCTCCGACGGACACTGCGTGGCGTATCGCCTTCCGCGACAACCCGGCCGCGGCGTGGGCACCACCATCCACTGGAACCGGGTCGCCAACGTTCCCACCGGCCACGATCTGTTGTTCTCCTGGAACATGGAGACGGAGCCGGAGCCTTCACGGGTGCTGTACCGCACGGTGCTCCGGCGGACGGTTCCGTCAGTGCGCGCGCAACCGTTCCTCCGCACCACGCTGCCCGCACTACAGGGGCAACAGCACGTGTGGTACGCCGGCGTGTGGGCCCAGCCGGGTCGCGGGGGCTATGTGGAGGATGGCCTCGCCCACGCGAGTGCCTTGTTGCCTGCGCTCCTGGCCTGCTGAGCGGATTTGAACGCAGCCACCCGCGGCAAGGCGTCCGCGTACGCCGCGGCAACCATCTCGTCCAGCTTGTCGAAGTCGAGCAGGCCGTAGGCGGCCAGCGGCGGACGCAGGACCAAATCCGCCTCCTGCTCCAGCGCGGCACGTCGCGCCGCGCTGGCCACCGTGAAACTGCGCAGCAGCACTTCCACAAGTGTCGGTACCGCGGGCGCCTTTCCCCACGGTCGAAAGCGCCGCCACAGCAGCACCCACGGCGACGGAAGCGCCAGGTGCGCGTAGTCCACCGCGATGGCCTCCTCGGGCGCGATGTCCACCGCGACCAGCCCACCGCCACAACTCTCGCTCAATTCCCGCGTCGGCACGTTGTCGATCACGCCGCCGTCCACCAGCACGCCCTGCGACGCGAACAGCGGAGTCGCGATCCCCGGCAGCGCGGTGCTCGCCCGTACCGCCTCCCACACCGGGCCGCGACGATGCAGCACGCGACGCGACTGCGAGATGTCGCACGACACGGCGCTGATGGGCAGCCACAGGTCGGCGAGGTCCAGGTCGCCCCACGTGTCCAGCGCCACCCTGTCCAGCGCCTCGCGGCTCACGAGCGACACCCACGGCAGACTCAACCGGCGAAACGGCCGGTTCGCGATGAACGACTTGCGATTTTCCTCCTGCACCAACGCCGTGTCCAGCGTCAACCCGAACTGGCAGGCGACCGCGGCGCCGGAACTCGTCCCCGCGATGGTATCAATGGGCACGCCGTGTTCCTGCAGCGCGCGAATGACGCCGATGTGGCCGGCTCCGCGCGCGCCGCCGCCCCCCAGCACCAGTCCCACCGGGCACCCGGTGAGATGTCGTGCCACGCGTGCCGCGTCGTCCGCGCGACCGGACCGGGCGTGGTGATGCGCGGTGAGCGTACGCTCATCCAGCCAGCGCGCCGTTCCAGTCGGATGCGCGCGCCCCGCCGGGTGCAGCAGCACCAGGTGCGTTGCAGTCGGCACTGGCCCCAGCCAGCTCGCCAGCCGCTCCTCCACCTCTCGGCGCGCCGGCGGATCGTCTGCATCCGCCAGCAGCACGATGCGATCGGCCTGGGTGATGCCCCGCTCCACGAACGGGCCCACGCGTCCTTCCGCGAAATACAGAAGATGGTCTGCGCCGGTACTCAGGTGGTCCAGACGCTCCAGAAAGCCGCTGCCGGTGGCATGCGCGTCGGCGTCGCCGCCCTCGCCCGCGCCCTCGCGATTCAACAGGCTGGTGCGCCCCTGTTCCTCGAGTGCGCGCCGCAGGTCATTCACGAACGCCTGCACGTGCGCGCCCGATGAGAGTGGGACGATCGTAATTGTCAACGTAGACGGCAAACGCTCCGCCTGGCGCGCGCGGTCCGCCACAATTCCGATCAGCCGCATGAGCAACTGCGGACGCTGCTCGGCCAGGCCCATGAACTTCTCGCGCGAACACACGGCCAGCAGGCTCTCCTTCACCGCCTCCACCGTCGCCGAGCGCGGACGGCCTGTCACCGCGCCGACTTCTCCCACCGTTTCGCCTGGTCCGATCTCGCCGATGACCCTGGTGGTGTCGTAGCTCCCGACGCTCACCCGCAGGCGGCCGGCCAACAACACGAAGACCTGAGTGGCCGCGTCGCCTTCAGAGAAGAGACACGTTCCCCGCGAGACCGGTTTCTCCTCGAAGAGCGCTGCGAGCGCGTCCAGGTCCGCGGGCGGCAGGTCCCCGAATGCATGCGCGAGCGCACCACGCAGTCGTGTCGCGTCAGACGGAGCCGAGTCGCTGGCTGGCCTCATCGCAGCGGCGGCGGCGCGAGGCGGCCTTCGATCTCCTCGTACACTTTTCGGATCGCGATCGGGGCCTGCTGGCCCGCGATGAACCATTCGCTGTACGGGCCCCAGTTGGCCTGAACTGCGGCGTCGGCCGGCTTGAAGCCCAACCGGTACAGCCGTTTGCATTCGGCGATCACGTCGACAAGCGCTTGTCGGAACGCGATGAGCTCCTCACGCGACACCGCCGGCTCCTCGATGAAACCGTGGCCGGGGATGAAGCGCGTCACGTCCATGGCCAGCGCCCGGTCCACGGTCTTCACCCAATCCGACGGGTACGCCGAGCGCATCGCCGGAAAGACGCGATTGAGGTACGCCTCGCTCATGAACAGGATGCGTTCCCGCGGCAGATAGACCGACAGGTCGCCACCCGTGTGCGCTCGGCCCAGGAACATCGCGCGCACCGTGATTCCGCCGACGTCGATGGAGTGCTCGTCGCTTGTCATCGCGGTGGGCGGCACGACGACCGTGCGCGGCGTCGCACCGGGCCGGGCGTTCGCGACCGCAGCGGCTATCGAGTCGCGCACCAACTGCGCGCGCGACGTGCGGTGCACGATGAACGTGATGTCCTTGGGCAGGACGGAATTCCCCGCGGTGTGATCGCCGTGATCGGATCCGACCACGTACCACTTCACCGGCAGCGGCGTGAGCGTCTTGATGCGATCTAGCATCGTCTGCGTCGCCGCGACATTGCCCTGCCCGTCCGCGATCAACACGCCATTGGCGCCGACGACCACCAAGCTCACCGTCGTGAAGCCCGGCTGCCGGATCTCCTCGTAACCGTAGACGTTGTCGGCCAGCTTCACGAAACGCGGGAAGTCCGAGAGCTGCAATCCGCGTGCGGTCGGGTCTGCGGTCCGCACCTGCGCGACGGCCGGCGCGGCACTAGCCAGCGCAAGACAGGCCGCCCCGAGGATCGCGGGTGCTTGCCATCTGTCACGTGACACGTTACACTCTCCCATGATCAAGACGTTTGCGGACAAGCGGACGCTTGAGCTCTTCACGACCGGCAGGTCCAAGCGGTTCCCAGCCGACGTCGCGAAGCGCGCGGCGCGCAAGCTGGAGTATGTCGACTTGGCGACTCGTCTGGATGACTTGAAAGTACCGCCCGGCAATCGGCTGCACGCGCTCAAAGACGACCGACGCGGACAGCACGCCATTGCGGTGAACGACCAGTGGCGCATCTGCTTCCGGTTCGTGGACGGGGACGCCTACGACGTTGAGATCTGCGACTATCACTAGGAGGACTGCATGAGTATTCCCAATTCGCGGGCCATGAAGCGCCGGCCGACGCACCCGGGCGAAATGTTGCTTGAGGATTTCATGGCCGATTACGGCCTCACGGTTGCCGGCTTGGCGCAGGCGGCGGGCGTGTCCCGCCAGTCGGTGAACGAGTTGCTCCGGGGCCGGCGGGCGGTCACGCCGGAGATGGCGTTGCGTCTTTCTCGCCTGTTCGGCAACTCACCGGATTTCTGGCTGAATGCACAGCGTGCCGTTGACCTTTGGGACGCCGAGCAGGCAATCCGGACTGTCGTGGCGCGGATCAAGCCGCTTCGGGTTGCGTAAGGTGTCGGTACTTTCCTGACAGCCATGAGAGTCTAATGCCGAGAGCCAGGAGCCAATGACGCACGCGTTTGACCTCGAGAGCATGACCATCCGTCCGGCGCCGCTGCCGCTCAATCCGCCGGAGCGTCTGCTCATGGGCCCGGGCCCAAGCAATCCGGACCCGAGCGTGCTGGCCGCGATGACGAAGCATCCCATCGGCCACCTCGATCCGTACTTCGTCCAGTTGATGGACGAGACCATGGCCGCGCTGCGCAGCGTCTTCCGCACCAAGAACCATCACACGTTGCCGATTTCGGGCACCGGCTCCGCCGGACTCGAGTGCATCATGATGAACCTGCTGGAGCCCGGCGACAACGCGGTGGTGTGCGTCGTCGGACACTTCGGCGAACGGCTGGCGGAACTCGCGCGGCGCGCGGGCGCCAACGTCACGGTCGTCGAAGCGCCGCCGGGCCAGATCGTGGACCCCGCCGACGTCGACACGGCGTTGGCGAAGCAGAAGACCAAATTGCTCGCGTTCGTCCACGTGGAGACGACCACGGGCGCGTGCCAGCCCATCGCGCCTATGGTTGCGGCCGCACGCAAGCATGGCGCGCTGGTCGCCATGGATTGCGTCACGTCGCTCGGTGGTATGCCAGTCGAGATCGACTCGCTGGGCGTGGACGCGGCTGGCTCGTGCACACAGAAGTGCCTCGGAGCGCCCGCGGGACTGGGACCGATCACCGTAGGACCGCGCGCCATTGCGGCGTCGAAGGCGCGCAAGAGCAAGCCGGGCACGTGGTATCTGGACCTCTCGCTGCTGTTCCAATATTGGGGCGACGATGGCGGCGCCAAGAAGCGCGCGTTTCACCACACTGCGCCCATCCAGAGCATCTACGGAATTCACGAAGCGCTACGCCTGATTCTGGAGGAGAGCCTCGAGAAGCGCTGGGCACGGCACCAGGCCGCACACGAGCAGCTCCTGGCTGGGCTCAGCAAGATCGGCCTCGAACTCTTCACACCTTCGTCGCATCGCGCGCCGACGATCAACGTCATCAAGGTGCCCAACGGCGTGGATGACGCTGCGGTGCGCACCAACCTGCTTCTGAAAGGCGTCGAAATGGGTGGCGGGCTCGGCGCGCTCGCCGGCAAAGTGTGGCGCATCGGCGTCATGGGCTACAACGCGCAGCCCCATCGGGTGTCAATGTTCCTCGACAGGCTCGGCCAAGCGCTCGGCGGCTGACGTGCTGTAGCCACGCCGCATACGGCCCTCCACGCCGTCATTCGCGAAATAGGTCGCGAGGTCTCGCGGCCTAACTCACACCGTGCCAAGACTCGGCAAGGCCGAGTAACGTCGCCCTTGCCCACCAGATAGCACGATTCGTGGTTTGGGATATCTTGAAGATTAGGTGGCGTGCGTGTGCGACCTAACCCGCTCGTTCGCTACTTATCCACTCCACCCAATTAGGTGTTAGGCACTCAAGACCGTCGCATCTTTGTCACGATTACAGAACGCATGACGGCTTCGCTCTCAGAGCGCGTGATCTCGCCAGAGCGACGCGCTCTTGCCAATCTCCGTACGCCTCTCACCGCGGGAGAACTGGCAGCCGTTGCGTTCTTCGATCGCACGCTGCCGGATGGCTGGGAGATCTACGTCCAACCGCACTTGAATGGGCTACGTCCTGACATTGTCTTGCTGCATCCAGCGAGGGGTATAGCAGTATTTGAGGTCAAGGACTGGAACCTCAGCAAACTGGAGTACGAGTATCGCGTTTCCGTAGATAGGGCTCCAGAGCTTTGGAGCCGTGAACACGGAGGCCCTTGGTTTCGTCAGCGTGATGAACCGGTCGCTAAGCTGACCCGATACCGGGATGAGATTCGCACTCTATACTGCCCGCGGCTTGGCGCTCAACTCGAAAGCCAGCCCGGTGCCGCAGCCGCGATCACTGCCGGGCTGATTTTTACTCAAGCTCCAACCGAGGCCGCTCGAGCACTTCTTCGACCCGCCCTGACGGCACACAGGCTGTCGGGCTCCAAGGCGGCTGACTATAACACGATCTCCGGAGGCGAGGCATTGGCGCAGAGTCTCCTTTCCGAAGTTTTCCCTTGGGCGGCGCGAGATCGCACTTCGAGCTGGATAAACGAAGAGATTGCAGCTGACCTACGATCCTGGCTCATCGAGCCGAGCCACGCCGAGGGCCAGCGCACTCCGCTGCCAATGAATGAGAAGCAACTTGAGTTGGCGATGACACGCACGGCGACTGGGTACCGGCGTGTTCGCGGTCCAGCGGGGAGTGGTAAGTCCCTTGCGCTGGCCGCTCGCGCAGCGCAACTGTCGGCTGAGGGTAAGGACGTTCTCGTAATTTCGTTCAACATCACGCTGCTTCACTACCTGCGCGATCTCGCAGTGAGGTATCCAAATCCAAAGCGCAGCATCACCGATCGCATCACTTGGTTGCATTTCCACGGTTGGTGTAAACGTACCTGCGAGGAGGCAGGATACGAGCGGGAATACAAGGAGCTGTGGCGGAAGCATTTCGCGGGGCCAGACGATCTAGCCCCGGATGCGAACTCGCTGAACGAGATGCTGGCGACGGACCTCCCGTCGGTTGTGGCGGCCGCTATTCGTAGCGGCAGTGGCGAAATAACGACATACGACGCGATCCTATGCGACGAAGGCCAGGATTTTAGGCTTGACTGGTGGAATCTGCTTCGCACGTCTCTGCGTAGCGGCGGTGAGATGCTTCTAGCCGCTGATCGGACCCAAGATCTCTACGGACATGCAGCCGCATGGACCGAGACCAGCCTCGAGAACGCTGGCTTCCGCGGTGGACGCTGGTTCGAACTCGATGGAAGTTACCGGTTCCCTGTCGAGCTCGTGCCCCATTTGCAGCGATTCGTTCAGACGTTCCTTCCCGGCAACGAGAGTGCACCGCCGGTCGCAGTGCAGAGTGATCTGTTTGAACCTCTGCGGGTTGAGTGGGTTCAGGTAGCACCCGACCGTATCGTGATGGAGGCGGTCGATGTCATCCGAAGTCTCCCGCAACGTGTTGAACCGCAGATTCTAAGTTGGTCTGATCTTGCAGTTGTCGCGCAGACACATCGAATCGGCTCTGAGATCGTAGCCGAACTCGAAACCCTCGGCATTCACTCATGCCATGTGTTCGGCAACGCAACAGCGTCATCGCGCTGGCGTAAGTCGGCGTTTTGGATGGGCGACGCGCGCGTGAAAGCCTCAACTCTTCACAGCCTCAAAGGTTGGGAGGCGCCCCACGTTGTCGTCATCATTTCCTCTGCGCATCGCGATTCCGAGCTTCGCGGTATTTACATTGCCCTTAGTAGACTCCGTCGTAGTGCAGGCGGCAGCACTCTCCTCGTGCTTTGCGGAGCCCCTGAGCTAGCGACCTATGGCGAGTCATGGGCGAACAGATCCGAGATCTCTCCCTGAGTGCCTAACAGACGTTGGGCGTTAGACGCCCAGCTGTCATCCCCGACTCGGAAGCATAGCGCCGTCCTTCGCTTCGCAGTATGCTTCCGAGTTCATGGACCTCCTCGACCTGCTCAAGCGCCCCGAGGGCAAGACGCTGGAGTTCAAGCGCGATCTTTCCTCCCCTGGCGGCGCCCTGAAGACCCTTGTCGCCTTCGCGAATACGGCCGGCGGCACGTTGCTTCTGGGAGTGGAGGATCGCACGGCGCGCGTGCGCGGGGTGCAACATGCCCTCGACCTCGAGGAGCGGATCGCGAGTCTCATTTCCGACTCCATCACACCGCGGCTCGCTCCCGATATCGAGATCCTCCCGTGGCGCCGCACCCAGCTCATCGCGGTTCAGGTCTACCCCAGCCCCGCCCGCCCGCACCACATCAAGCGAGAGGGGAGCGAATCAGGGACGTATGTCCGAGTGGGCTCCACCAACCGCCGCGCCGATGCCGACATGATCCAGGAGCTTCGACGAGTGGTGCGCGGCGAAAGCTTTGACGAGCAACCGATGCCCGACCTCGACTCAGAAGCCCTCGACTTCCGAGCAGCTTCCGAGTCGTTTGCGTCGCTTCGCAGGCTCACCAAGCACGACCTCGCCACGCTGCACCTGGTGACGAACCATCAGGGACGGCGGGTGCCGACCGTTGGAGGACTGCTCCTCTTCGGCCGCGATCGCTCGACGCACTTTCCAGACGCATGGATCCAGGCGGGCCGCTTTATCGGTGTCGACAAGACGCGCATCGCCGACCACGCCGAGTTCCGCGAGCTGCCGGTGCGCGCTATCGAGCAGACGATCCAGTTCATCGAGAAGCACTCCACGCACGGGGCGGAGATTGGGCGCGTCCGCCGCAAGGAGCGCTGGAGCCTCCCGCCGCTTGCCGTGCGGGAAGCGCTGATCAACGCGGTCGCCCACGCCGACTACTCCCAGCGCGGCGCACCGATCCGCGTCTCCCTTTTCGATGACCGACTCGAGATCGAGAACCCGGGGCTGCTCCCCTCTGGCCTCACGGTCGAAGACCTCGAGCGCGGCGTGTCAAAGCTGCGCAATCGCGTCATCGGCCGCGTCTTCCACGCACTCGGTCTGATCGAGCAATGGGGGAGCGGCGTTCAGCGGATGATCGGCGCGTGCCGCGAAGCGGGGTTGGCGCCGCCGCGCTTCGAAGAAATCGCCGCGCGCTTCCGCGTGACGATCTACAGCGAACGCGTGTCCCGCCCATCGGTCGAGACAATGGACCAGACGATCCTGGACGCGCTCTCGGACGGCGAGGGCCGACTGACGAGCGAGATCGCCGCGGTCATCGGCCTCACGTCGCGCGCTACGCGCACGCGACTCGCCCGTCTGGTCGAGAGCGGCCTCCTGCGCGAAGTTGGCACCGGGCCGCAGGATCCGAAACGACGCTACTTCCGCGTGCTGTGAGCGAAGGCGAGCAACGATGGCATTGAAGAAGTCGCAACTCCACTCCTGCGGCGACCCGGCGGCCGCAATGGTTTTGAACGTCCGCAGCTCAACCTGAGTCTCTGGCCACACGGCACACGCGAGGTAAAACCACACCGTGCATGAACTGTCGCCAGTAACGCGCCGACGGCTCGACATTCAGGGGTTCGAGCAGTGCGATGCGGCAACGCTGGGCCCGGTCGCTGCGTGGCTGCGACTGGCGTTCGCGCTGTGCGCGCTCGTCGCAGGAACGGGGACCGCGCTTGCCTCGCCGACCGTGCTCCTCGCGCTGGTTCCGGTCGCGGCAATCGCCGCCGTTTTTCCTGTCCACCCCTTTGACTTGATCTACAGTCTCGGAATCCGGCACCTGACCGGCACCGGGCCGCTCCCGCGCCGTGGAGCGCCGTCGCGCTTTGCCTGCGGCCTGGGCGCCGTCTGGCTCCTGCCAACAGCCTGGCTGTTCAGCACTGGCCGCGACACCGCCGGCTACCTGCTCGGCGGAATGCTCACAGGCGTCGCGGTCCTTGTGGCCACCACTGACATCTGCATTCCGTCGCTCATGTTCCGCAGTGTCCTTGGATTCCCGCCCCCGCGAGACTGACGGTTCACCGCGGTTCGATATGTTTCGCGTTCACCACCATCCCAGACATCGATGACGCTCAACGCTACGAAATTCGCCACAGTCTGCATCGCCCTGTCGGTCGCGGCACACCTCGGCGCGCAGGCTGCGCCTTCCGCGACCAAGCCGGTGCCAACCGTCGATCAGCAGATCGCAGCCTCCGTGCTCGCGCTGCCGGCCGACCTACGCGCCGGCGCCACGGTCATGGGCTATCGCACTCCGGACAAGCTCGAGACACTGCGCGCCGGCAAGAACGGCATGAACTGTCTCGCCCTGTTCGCGATCCAGGCAGACTTTCACGTTGCGTGCTATCACGAAGGCATGGAGCCGTTTATGGCGCGCGGACGCGAGCTGCGCGCACAGGGTGTGAAAGGCACAGCCATTGACTCCGTGCGCTACGCGGAAGTGAAGAGCGGCAAGCTTTCCATGCCTAAAATGGCCGCCATGTACCAGATCTTCGGTAAGGCCGGCGCGTGGGACCCGGCCACCGGCAAGGTCAGCAGCGATTCCCGGACGCTGTTGGTGGTGTACGTCCCCGACGCCACGCCTCAGTCCACTGGCCTTTCGCCCGTGCCGTCGGCTACGGGTCCGTGGATCATGCTCCCCGGGACACCCAAGGCCCACATCATGGTGAGCGGGACGATGTCTCCGTGAACGAACAGAAGCTCTTCACCGACTTTTGGGTCAAGGAATCCAAGACAACCGCAAAGGTCCTTTCGCGCATTCCCGAAGGATCCGACTACAAGCCCGACCCGAAGTCGCGCACCGCATCCGACATTGCCTGGCAGATCGTGTGCGAAGAGAAGATGATCATCGAGGCACTCGAGACCGGAAAGGTCGCGTGGGCGCCACCAGCGAAGCCGGCGACGATGAAAGAAATCCTCGCGGCTTACGAGACGCAGGCGGCCGGCCTCGAAAAGCGGTGGAAGGACCTGCCCGACTCGCGCTGGAATGGACAGCTCGACTTCTTCGGGAAGCAGCGGCCCGCGTCACCGATGGCGTGGAGTTTCCTCTTCGACATCGTGCACCATCGCGGCCAGATCACGACGTACCTGCGGCCGATGGGGTCCACCGTACCGCAGATCTACGGGCCTAGCGGGGACGAACCCTAGTCGGCCCACTTATCGACAGCGGCGCGAATCTCCGCCAGCGACTTCCCCTCGTCGATCATCTTCACAACGATCTCGGCCTCTTCTTGACAGGCGCCGCACCCGGTGGCCTGCATGCTTTCGTAGCAGATGAGCAGTGACCGGTGCTCGCCTTTCTTGCTGCCGCCGCACGAACAGGCGCAGGCGATTCCGTCGAAGATCGCAGGATTGGCGCGGGCCGAGGCGTAAGCCTGCGCAATCTTGCGGCGCTTGGAGAACTTGGCGAGCGCTTCCTCCGTGAGTACGAGTTCGCCGGTGATTCCCTCGCGCGGCTCCGGGTGTTCCAGGTCCGAAGTCACGGCGTGCGCGTGTGCGCTCCCGGGCGCCGCCACAACCGCAGGACCGACCAGCGCGGCGAGCAGGTAGCCTCCGCCCTCGCGAAGAAAGGCGGCTCTATTCATGGTTTTCATCGGACACGCGCACCCTCCAGTTGGTTCGCCGGCACGGGCTGCGCTGCCCCGGCGGTCAGGCCGCGCTCGTTGAACATTTTCGCGGTGTAGCGCTGCGCCTCTGAAATACGCTCGACCTCGATCGCGATCACGTCCAGCGACTGCTGCAACTTTTCGAGCTGCGCCGAGTCAGCCGACAGGCCCGCGGGACGTTTCGGCTTCCAGATGAAGCGACGAACTCCGCGCCACGCCACGAACAGCGCCAGGAGCGCGGTCGTGGCCGTAGCGAAGGCGCCGAACACCGCATCGTCGACGGCGCCACTCACCGCGTCGCGAATCGCTTCGTCCTGCGTTTGCGACAGCGAAGCGTCCAGCTCCGCTAATTGCCCCTGAATGTCCGCCTCCGAAACCACGGGGCCGCCGAAACCATTCGCGATCGCGTCGTTCGTGGCGAACAGCTGGGTCTCTAACTGCGCGCTCCGCCGGTCGATCACGGCAATGCGGGCGTTCATCTCGGCGGCTGGCCCGGACGTCAATCCACTGCGCAGTTCCTGCAACTCGTTTCGCCGGCGCGCCAACTCCTTCAATTGGTCGCGGATCTCCTCCCGCTTGTAGATGAGCTGGCGCGTTCCGTCCGCGACTATCGGTGCAGCGGTCGCCTTGGGGGCTGGGGTCGGGGCTGTGGTCTGCTGCATACCAAAACATACGGTCGCCAGAAGCATGAGGTTACAGCCCCCCAACGCTGGACTCCCGGCGCCCGGCAAGGCACAGTTCTCCGCAGGTTCACTCTACCCCCAAGTCGCAACTACCATGTTGAAGCCCGCTTCACTTGCCCTCGCGCTCGCCTCACTCTGCCTCACGGCCACTGGCGGCGCTCAGTCGTCCGACGTGGCGCGCCGGGAAAAGCAGGCGCAGAACGTCACGATCATTCGCGACGACTGGGGCATCGCCCACATCTACGGCAAGACGGACGCAGACGCGGTCTTCGGGATGATCTACGCGCAGGCCGAGGACGATTTCAACCGCATCGAACAGAACTACCTGACGTCGCTGGGCCGCCTTGCCGAGGCGGAAGGCGAGGCGCGCATCTTCAACGACCTCCGCGCCAGGATGTACGCCAACCCGGATACCCTGCGAGCGATGTTCGCCCGCAGCCCCGACTGGCTCAAGAAGCTGATGGTGGCCTGGGCGGACGGACTGAACTTCTACCTCTCCAAGAATCCCACGGTGAAGCCGCGCGTCATCACGCGCTTCGAGCCGTGGATGGCTCTGTCGTTCAGCGAAGGTTCGATCGGTGGCGACATCGAGAGCATCTCGATTCCGCGACTCCGCGCGTTCTACGGCGGGCCGGCAGCCACGTCGCAGGAGGAGGAGTATGTGCGGAACGCCCGCACTGAGCGAAGCGAACGTGAGGATCTCGAGCCGCGTGGCTCCAATGGCATCGTCATCGCCCCGAAGAACTCGGCGACGGGCAAGTCCCTGCTCCTCATCAACCCGCACACATCCTTCTACTTCCGCTCCGAGCTCCAGATGGTGAGCGAGGAAGGTCTCAATGCGTACGGCGCTGCCACGTGGGGCCAGTTCTTCATCTATCAGGGCTTCAGTGACAAGGCCGGCTGGATGCACACCTCCAGTGGCGTGGACAACATCGACGAGTTCGCCGAGACGATCCTCAAGGAAGGCGACCGCCGCTTCTATCTGCATGGCGGCCAGAAGAAGCCGGTGATCTCGCAGACCATCTCCGTCCCATACAAGACAGCGAGCGGTATGGCCAAACGCGACTTCACGGTCTACCGCACGCACCACGGCCCGATCGTGCGGGAGCAGGACGGCAAGTGGATCGCCGTCGCCCTCATGGACATCCCGATTCAGGCGCTGATGCAGTCGTACGGCCGCACCAAGGCAAAGGACATGGCCGAGTTCATCAAAATCCTGGACACGCATTCGAACTCGTCCAACAACACGCTCTTCGCGGACAACAGCGGCAACGTCGCGTATTTTCACGCCAACTACATCCCCAGGCGCGACACGAAGTTTGACTGGACGCGTCCCGTGGACGGCAGCGATGCCGCCACTGACTACAAGGGCGTACACTCCGTGAACGAGTCGCCCAACGTGATCAACCCGTCGAGTGGCTGGGCCTACAACACGAACAACTGGCCCTGGACGGCCGGCGGCGAGAGCAGCCCGAAGCGAGATGCATTCCCCGCGTACGTCGAGACCTCGAGCGAGAACGCGCGCGGCGTCCACGCAATCCGTCTGCTCAGCGACCGCAAGAACATCACGCGCGACGGCTTGCTCGAACTCGCGTTTGACAGCTACCTGCCCGGCCTGGCGGATATCGTGCCGGCCGTGGTGAAATCGTGGGACGCTGCGTCGACGACGAACCCGCTCAAGGCCAAGCTCGCGGAGCAAGTACGACTCCTGCGCGCTTGGGACTTCCGCTGGGGCGCAAGCTCTGTGGCAACGTCGCTCGCCGTGTTCTTCGCCGAGGACATGGAGCGCAGCGTGGCGCAGGAGGCAACGCGTGCGCGGATGGGCGCCCACACCTTTGCAGTCACCAACGCCACTGACGACCAGCGCCTCGCCGCACTGGATCGGGCGGTGACAAAGCTCACGGCTGATTTCGGCAAATGGCAGACGCCGTGGGGCGACATCAACCGCTTCCAGCGCACGAAGAACGAGATCGTCGCCACGTTCGACGACGCCCAGCCCTCGATCCCGGTGCCGTTTACGTCCGCGCGGTGGGGCTCGCTGGCTTCATTTGGCGCCCGGCAATACAGCAACACCAAGAAATGGTATGGCACGAGCGGCAACAGCTTCGTCGCGGTCGTGGAGTTCGGCGACAGCGTGCGGGCCCGCGCCGTGACCGCCGGCGGAGAAAGCGGCAACACGGCGTCGAAGCACTTCAACGACCAGGCGACGCGCTACGCATCGGGAGACTTCCGGACCGTGTATTTCTATCGCCACCAACTGATGGGGCACACGGAACGGGAGTACAAGCCCGGGCAGTAGTTCAATACGGCGGATCGGGTTCGCCGGCGAGCACCGCGTCGGCGAACCGCGCTGCCGCCGCGTGCTTCTCCGTCGGCGCGCTGGAGATGTAGTCGCCGTGATCCACCTTGGCGGCGTCGGGAATCTGCCGGTGCAACACGTTTGCCGGCACAGCGAGACCGTCCTTGCCGCGCGGTCCGCGGAGCCCGAGGGCCTTCCCGGCGACATCCTTCCAGAAGAACAGGAAACTCTGGAGCAGGTCGCCCGCAGGATACGCGAGGCGCAGAACCTGGTCGGCTTGGGACGCCAACACGCTCACGCGCCCTGCGCGTTCCACGGCGCCCAGATATCCCCGGCGCCACGACAGGCTGAAATCGTCGATGGCGGCCGCCATGACACACACCTGCGAGACCACAAAGCGCCGCGCCGGCAATCGCTTCAGTGTCTCCATGACCACGCGGCCACCCATGCTGTGCGAGACAAACAACAGCTGCGTACCGGCGCCAAGGACGCGATCGATGAAGCGAGCCAGTTCGCGCGCCGAGTCGTCGGCGTCGTTGCCTTCGAGTAGATAGCCGGCCGCTTTCGCCCAGCTGTCACCCGGCCACGTGACCACGACGAGCCCGGCGCCCGCGCACTTGTTGAGGTCGGCGGCAAGTCTCGTCAGCTCGGCCTGCCCGTCCTTGCGATTCAGGTTGAAGCCGTGAATCAGGAAGACCACGCGCGTCTCGTTTCGCAGGTCGTCCTCGGTGCCGGACACAAATCCGTCCATTGAGATCAGGCGGCCGGGCATCACCGGCCCGCCCGAATTACGGCTGCGGAAGTCGAGGTAGTAGTTCACCGCGAGCGCAGCGCCTTTGTGGCGGCCTGAATGCCGGACGCGACGTCCTTCGCGATCGGAGCCAGCGGCACCGCGGCCAATCCGACGACGAGTACCGTGAACCAGTCGCCGTTCGGCGCGCTGAGACCGACGGCGAACGAGATCGTAAGCGCCACTACCATCGCAGTGATCCGAGCGACGTCGATGTACCGCGCCCGCGCCAGCGTCAGGGCGGCGTCAATGCGCGCGTCGGCGGCCAGTTCGTACCGGCCAATGATGTTGCGCTGCTGCGCCGTCATCGAGTCGCCGGATTCAGCGGCCTTGATCGCGGCGGCCAGGATTGCCGTGTCAATCGAACCCAGGAAGCCCGCGATCACGCCGGCGTTTGCGTCCGTGATGCCGACGCGAACGCCCTGCCGCAGCGATCGGGCGAGCAGGTCACGATCCTCGGCACGATACTGGCCTCGCAGCAAGTCCAGGTACTGCCCGCCGTAGGCCACCTCGAGCGCTTGGTGCAGAGGGCCGAGATGTCGTTGCGCGACAGGAAAGCCCGCGTTGCCGATCGCCGGCAGGATCTTGAGCGTCTCAACAACACCGAAGGCCGCCGTGCCCAACGCGCCGGTTGCGAGAACGAATTCGCCAAGGTCCATCGCTGCACCGCCCAGTGATTAGGAGAATTCAAAGCGTGCGAAACCACGTGCGACCCGTCAAGACCCGTTCCGCGCTGCTCCTTGCGCGGTCCATCCGGCAGCTGTCGCTTTCTGCCGGGCTATCGGTCCGCCGAGGGGCGGAAGGAGATGCAGCATCATGTGCCGTAACATCAAAGTGCTCGCCAATTTCGAGCCGCCGGCAACGGACGACGAAATCCGCGCCTCAGCGCTCCAGTTCGTCCGCAAGCTGAGCGGATCGAACAAGCCGTCGCGCGCCAATGAGGAAGCGTTCGCCATCGCCGTGAATGAAGTCACGACGTCCGCACGCAAATTGATCAGCTCGCTTCATATTCACGCTCCGCCGCGGAACCGCGAAGAAGAGGCCCACAAGGCGCGCGAACGCTCACTCAAGAGGTTTGCCTGATGCGCTCCTATGTGATCGTAGACGTCACCATACACGACCCAGCCACCTACGAGGCGTACAAGGGCCTCGCGCCGCCGGCCATTGCGAAATACGGCGGCAAGTACCTGGTGCGCGGAGCCAAGACGACGATCCTCGAGGGCACGTGGGATCCGAAGCGCATGGTGATTCTCGAGTTCCCGGACGCGGACGCCGCGCGCGCCTGGTGGAATTCAACGGAGTACGCACCCGGCAAAAAGCTGCGCCAGAGCTGCGCGACCACCCAGATGCTGCTGGTGGAGGGTCCGCCGTTCGATCCGTCGGCGCCATGAGGATCGCCGTCGGATTGCTTCTTGTCGCTTCAAACGTGACGGCCCAGAAACTGCGCGCACGAGATCTGGGCATCCCGATCGACGGGACGCCGGGACTGCTCGACGCCATCACGGACGTGCGTGGCGTGGAGGTGGGGCACGCGACGCTGATCACCGGCTCGGGCAAGCTCGTCGTCGGCAAGGGGCCCGTGCGCACCGGAGTGACGGTGGTGCACCCGCGCGGCAAGGCGAATCCGGATCCCGTCTTCGGCGCCTGGTTCACCCTGAACGGCAACGGCGAAATGACGGGCACGACGTGGCTCCAGGAGTCCGGCATCCTCGAGGGACCCATCGCTATCACGAACACCAACAGCGTTGGCGTGGTGCGCGACGCCATTCTCCAATGGCAAGTGGGCACGCCGGGCCTTCAACCGTGGGGATTACCGGTCGTCGCAGAAACCTGGGACGGGCGGCTGAACGACATCAACGGCTTTCACGTCAAAGTGGAGCACGCGCTTGCCGCGCTGGACGGCGCAACCACCGGCGCGGTCAAGGAAGGCAATGTGGGCGGCGGCACCGGAATGGTGTGTCACGGTTTCAAGGGCGGTATTGGCACCGCGTCGCGCAAGCTCGACGCCAACTTCGGCGGCTACACCGTGGGCGTGCTGGTGCAATGCAACTACGGTTTGCGGCAGCACCTCCAAATCGCCGGCGTTCCGGTCGGCCGCGAGATCCCTGACCTTTTGCCCGGGCCGGCGACATCCGGCAATGACACCGAAACGGGGTCGATCATCGTCGTCGTCGCGACTGACGCGCCCTTGCTGCCGCATCAGCTCAAGCGCCTCGCCACGCGCGTGTCGCTCGGCATCGGCCGGACAGGCGGTTACGGCGGCAACGGCTCGGGCGACATCTTCATCGCGTTTTCCACGGCCAACACCCGCGTCTATGGCGACTCAGGCGTAATGCGCGTGGACATGCTGCCCAACGCGCGCCTCAACCAGTTGTCGTATGCCACGGTTCAGGCGACGGAAGAGTCGATCGTCAACGCGTTGCTCGCGGCCGAGACGATGACCGGCGTTGATGACAACCGGGTCCATGCGCTCCCCGTCGATCGCTTGCGGGCCGCCATGGCCAAGTACGGCCGTCCGCTGAAGTAGTGCCAAAAATGAGCATGGCCCGGGCACTCGCCCGGGCCATTCGTGCTTTCCAGGAATGCGTCGCTACTACGGAACGATCGAAACACCACCGCGCGCGCCGAGGTCCGTCTGCGCCGGACTCGTGTCCTTCTTCGGCGTCATGAGGTAGTAGCCTTCGGCGCGAATGATGAGAATGCTCTTCAGCTTCTTCTTCATGCCAACGGCCACGCCCAGGTTCGTGCGGTTGCTCGTGGTCGTGCTGACACCGCTCGTGAACTTGGACATGCGCATCGCCACGCTCGGGCGAACATAGATGCTGGGCTTGTCGGCCGCCTTCTTGAGATGCACCAGGGCGCTGACACCAATGCCGGTACTCTGGCTGCTGAAACCGCTGGCCGAATTGCGATGGAAGCTGAGATGCGGCTCGACCGACACTTTGTCCGTGATCATCTTGCCCACGCGAACATTGGAGCTGCTGTTCACGCTGATGGTCGTCGTGGAACCGGAGCCGCCATCAACAGAATTGCTGTTGAGGCCGACGAAATCCGTGCCGATCTCCAGCTGACCCTTGTTCTGCGCGAGCGCCGCAGATGCCGACACAGCCAACGCGAGTACTGCGAGCCCTGCGCTCCTCAGATGACGCATGTCCGACTCCTGAAAGGATGAGAACAAATGCATTCGGCATGGCTCTCATTGCCATGTCAACGAAAAAGACGAGGCACCGGGCAAAAGGTTTTCAATTGCCCACCTCGAAGCCTGTGTGGAAAGCGATGTTTTGTGATATGGCTCAGCTGGCCTTCACATACACGCAGCCAGCCTGACCGGCGCGCACCGCTGCGAACACGCCGGACGGTTGGAGCACGATCCCCGGGATGAGTGCGGCCGCAGCGCGCCGCTGTGCCTCCGCGCCGTCCACAGCATCCTTGTCGCGATACAGGCGCACGTACTTCAGCAGCGCCAGGTTGCACGCCAGCACGATGCCGCCTTTCGCGATGAAGCCCGTCAGCCCGCGATCCGTCGTGGCGCCCGGCGTGTCGCCACGATCGCTGGGACTGAGCGCCGGGTTCCAGTCGGTCACCGCCTCCGTCATCGGTGACTTCACGCCCTCGGCTTTGCCGATCTCGAACTTGTCCCAGGCATCCTGTCGCAGCGCCAGAGCGACGCCGGTGTGGCGCAGTATCAAGACAGTCTTGATGTCCGCCGCCTTGGCGCCGAGGGCCGACTGGTACTGGCTCTCCCAAATGCCCGCCCGGGCCACTCCGTTTCCGCTCTCAATTTCCGTACAGTCGAAGAGCGCCTTGTGCGGAATGCCGTTGAGCTTCTCGACCCACGTCATATCCCAAACTCTGCCCTGCTGCGGCATTGTCTCGGCGCCCTCGGCGTAAGCGGCGGTGGGAAGCGAGCCGAGCACGGCCGCTGCGCTCAGACGTTCGAGGAACTCACGGCGATCAGGCATTGGAACGATTGGGAACGGGAAATGGGAAAAAGGAACCGGGTCGGGATGTTTGCGCTGCGCGCAAACTCGAGGTAGCTCATAGCAATGTCACGCGCGTTCGTGAATGAAGACGCCGGCGGCGGACCGCGCAAGGATTTCCACTTGCCTACGCGCGACGATCCGTCGTACGATGCGGCCGCAGCCGTCGTCCTCCTCGAGGCCGCGCGTGGGGGCGACACGGCCAGCGCCGAGGACGCTACCGGCTATCGCTGGGGTGACGCGGCCTTGGCGGAACATGTGCGTCGAATCGAACGCGAGGCGGACAGGGTTGGAGACGAACGCCTCGCGCAGTTGGCCCGTCGCTTCCTGCGCTGAACCTCGCCTCCATCCAGATCCTAGTTCCTAATTCCTAATTCCTAGTTCCTAGTTCCTACCTCATGAAGAAACTCCTGATCCTGCTGGCCTTTCTCGCCGGTATCGTCGGCATTGCAGCGATTATTGGCGCCATCCTCCCGCGCGACCATGTCGCCTCAATGACCGTGACCGTCGCCGCACCGCAGATCAAGGTGTGGACGACTATTACCGAACCTGCCAACTACCCGGCCTGGCGAAAGGATGTGAAAAGCGTCGAGGTGATCTCACGCGCGCCCCTCTCGTGGAAAGAGACGTCGAGCACGGGGGCGATGACACTCGAGGTGTCCGAGATTCAGGCGCCAGCGCGCCTGGTCGCCAGGATCGTCGATGAGGACCAACCGTTTGGCGGCGACTGGGAGTATCAGATCGCGTCGCATCCGTCAGACCCGAACAAGTCGGACGTGACCATCACCGAACGGGGTTGGGTGTCGAACGTCCTCTTCCGCTTCGTCTCGAAATTCGTGATGGGCCACGAGAGCGGGATCGACACGTACCTGCGATCGCTGAGCGCCAAGTTCGGGCCGGAGGCGTCGCCGACCCGGGTGACCGTTAGGGACTCTTCCTAGGCGCGGCCTTCGTCGGCGGCGCCCGCTTCGTTCCGGCCCTGGTCGCGCCCCCTTTCGCCTGAGCCGTCGCGAGTGCCGCCGCGCGCGCTTTCGCCGAATCGGCCGCGGCCTGGGCTGCCGCGCACGCGTCGATCGAGTCGACCTGAGCCGCGGGTAACGCGCCTCGCTTCATGAACGTGAGCACCGGCGCCCAGTCGCACGCCTTGCTCGAGGCCAGGATCGCCGAGTGCCCTTTGCGCCAGTGCTTCACCAGCGCCGCCGTGGTTGGGACGGCAGCCATCACGCGTTCGGCGCCTTCGATGGGCGCGCGGTTGTCGAGCGTGCTGTGCACGAAGAGGGTCGGGACGCGCACGTTGGCTGCCGCGGCCACGTTGTCCCCAATGTCCTTCATGAGCGGCGCGAGCATTTTCGGGATCCGGCCGGCGTTCACACCGGCGTCTTTCACCGACGCATCCACACCCTCGATCACGATGCCATTGACGTGCGGCTGCACGCTGTCGATCGCCTGGAGCAGGACGGTCGCGCCGAGCGCGCTACCCATCGCGACTTTTCTGGTCGACTGGCCGGCGCTGTCCGCGAACATTCGCGCCGCAAGCCCCGCGTCAATCACGGCGTTGGCCAACGAGGCCGACCCGGTGCTGCCGCCGAACCCGCTGTAGTCAAAGACGAACGAACTGATGCCCTGCCGATAGAAGAAATGCTGCAGTGTCACGTAGTCGGAGATCGTCGATGAGTTGCCGTGCAGGAACAGGACAGCTGGCGCGGGCGTCGTTCCCTGCGGCGGTGCCTTCACCCACCAGCCGATCAACGTCCGATCTCCGTTCTGCACCGCGATCCGCGTGAACGGCAGCTTCACCGACGCGGGCGTCGCGCTGCCCAGGGCTTCGGGCGACATCGCGCGCTGCGACATCAAGCGGCCGGCGTACATGTAGCCGCCGAAACCGAGGAGGAGCAACGCAACCAGCGCACTGACTACCCACATCATCGCTTTTGGCATGGGCCAACTTGTTAGGGGAGCCGCCCGCCGCGCAACCAATCGCGGCGGTGACGAGAAACAACTAGAGGCCGGCCAACCAGTCTCGCGTCGCCGCCGTCACCTCGTCCATCACTTCCACGTCCGTGCGTCCGGACCGCTTCAGGACGTGGAAGCTGTGATCCGCGCCGTCCAGCCAGTGCATCGTCCACGTGATCCGCACCGTCGTGAGCACGCGCGTCATCAACTCGGGTTCGCAGAAGTCGTCGCGCGTGCCGTTGAAGCACAACACCGGCGCCGAGATTTTCGGCAGGTGCGCGTCACGCAGTTTCTCTTGCTGTCCCGGCGGATGCAACGGGTACGCCAGCAGGATCAAGCCATCACACTCGTAGCCCTCGGCCGCGAGCATGGACGCCGCGCGTCCGCCCATGGAGCGCCCGCCGATGAAAATCGGCCCTGTCCTCCCCAGTTCCTTTCGCGCGTACTCCGTGACCGCAGCGACCGTGTCCATCAGCTTGGGCATCGGGTCCGGTCGCGCCGCGTTCCTTTCTTTGTAGAGAAAGTTGAAACGCACCACGCTGAGGCCGGCGGACTGGAGCGCCTGCGCCGCCTTGAGCATGGCGCGGTCGCCGAGATGGCCGCCAGCGCCGTGCGCGCAGATGAAGGTGCCGGCGCGTTTGACACCGTCCGCCGGAACGAAAATCGCCGTGGTGGCCTCTGGCCCCACGGCGATTCGCCACTCCCTGGTGTTGGCGATATCAGCCCGCCGCGTTCACCATGTCGAAGATCGGCAGGTACATGGCAACGACCATGCCACCAACAACCACGCCCAGGAACACGATCATCACCGGCTCCATCAAGGCGAGCAAGCCGGAGACTGCGGCGTCCACTTCTTCGTCGTAGAAGTCGGCGATCTTGTTGAGCATTTCGTCCAATCCGCCGGTCTGCTCGCCAACATTGATCATCGAAATGACCATCGGCGGGAACACGGCCGACTTCTTGAGCGGCGCAGAGATCGTTTCACCGCCGGCAATCGAGGACCGCGATTCCATGATGGCGTTCGAGATGACCTGGTTGCCTGCGGTCTTCGCTGTAATCTCGAGGCCGTCGAGGATGCTGACGCCGGAGGAAATCAGCGTGCCCAGCGTACGCGTAAAGCGAGATACGGCGGACTTGCGCAGCACATCGCCCAGGACCGGCGCCTTCAGCGCAAGACGGTCGATGACGAGCTTTCCGCCGACGGTCGCGTAGTACTTCTTCAGCGCGAAACCGACCCCGACGCCAACCAGAATGACGGCCCACCAGTACGCCTGGAGTGCTTGCGACAATGCGATGACGATGCGCGTCGGCAGCGGCAGCGGAATTCCGGCTTCCTTGAACATTCGCTCGAACGTCGGAATGACGAAGAGCAGCAGGATTGTGATCGCGCCGCCGGCCACCGTCGAGATGACGCCGGGGTAGATCATGGCGCCCTTCACCTTGCGGACCAGCTGGTCGTTCTTCTCCATGAAGACCGACAAGCGCATCAAGATCGTGTCGAGAATACCGCCGGCCTCGCCAGCGGCGACCATGTTGACGTACAGGTCGCTGAACGCGTTCGGGTGCTTCTTGAGCGCGTCGGCGACAGTGTTTCCCGACTCGACGTCGAAGACCACGGCCTTCGTGACTTCACGAAGGTTCGGGTTCTCGCTCTGTTCTGCCAGGATGCCGAGCGCCTGAACGAGCGGCAGGCCCGAGTTGATCATCGTCGAGAACATTCGCGTGAAGATGACGATGTCGCGCATCCCGACCGAGCCGATCTTCTTCTTCTTGGACGCTTCGTCGATCTTGATGACGTTGAGCTTTTGCTTCTTGAGCTGACCGAGCGCCTCGTCCTTGGTGTTGGCTTCGAGGGTCGCGCTGGTCAGCTTGCCGCCAGCGTCACGTGCCGTGTATGTGAATGAGGCCATAGCTGCTCCTGTTGGGTCTGGCGACTATTTCTTGATACTGCCGCCGACCGCCGGTTTCGGAGACGACGTCGGTGCGGATCCGTCAGACTCGAGCGCGATACCACAGAGACGCGCCAGCTCGACCGGATCGGTCGATGCGCGCACGCACTCTTCCCATGCCACCTCGCGACTGGTGTACAGCAAGTACAGCGCGTCGTTCATGGTCTGCATGCCGTATTTCTTTCCAGACTGCATCATCGAGTAGATCTGGTGGATCTTGTCGTCGCGGATCAGCGCGCGAATGGCGGGCGTGCAGACGAGAATCTCCGCCGCCATCGCCCGGCCGCGGCCCTTGGCCTTGGGCAGCAGCGTCTGCGTGACGATACCCTCGAGACAGAACGCCAGCTGCGCGCGCACCTGCGACTGCTGGTGCGACGGGAAGACGTCGATGATACGGTTGATGGCCTCGGCTGCGGAGTTCGTGTGCAGCGTGGCGAATGCCAAGTGGCCCGTTTCCGCGATCGTGATGCCCGCGTGAATCGTTTCCAGGTCGCGCATTTCGCCGACGAGCACGACGTCCGGGTCCTGGCGCAAGGCGTACTTGAGTGCGTGTCCGAAACTCTTCGTGTCGGCGCCGACTTCGCGCTGATTGACGATGCAGCCCTGGTGCTTGTGGATGAACTCGATCGGGTCCTCGATCGTGATGATGTGACCCTTGATGAGCTTGTTGATGCGGTCGATCATCGCCGCCAGCGTCGTCGACTTGCCGGAGCCCGTCGGGCCCGTGACTAGCACCAGGCCGCGCGGACGGTCGGACAAGTCCGCCAGCACCTTGGGCAGCTTGAGCTCGTCGAAGGTCTTGATGTTGAACGGAATCTGGCGGATGACCATCGAGATGCAGCCGCGCTGTTTGAAACAGTTGCCGCGGAAGCGCGCAAGGTTCTGGATGCCGAACGAGAAATCGAGTTCGTCCTCCAGCTCGAAGCGCTTCTTCTGGTTCTCCGTCAGCACCGAGTACGCGATCTGCATCGTGTCCTTCGGCTGCAGCACATAGTCGATCTTGGAGCTCGTGATTTCGCCGTCGACGCGCAGCTTGGCGCGCTCGCCCGCGGTGATGTGCAGGTCGGACGCGCCGGCGGCGATCATTTCCTCGAGGAGAACTTTGAGGTTGAGGCTCTGGGGCGGGCCTCCCGGAGTTGAGGCGACTGCTGGGGGTGCGGTCATTAAACGGTTGTCTCTCGGACCATTTGTTCGAACGTCGTGATGCCTTTCATCACTTTCATCCACGCATCCATTCGGAGCGTGAGCATGCCACCTTCGACCGCGGTTTCCTTGATCTCCGTCGCGCCCGCGTTCTGCATGACGACTTTCCGGACTGCCGGCGTCATCGTCATCACTTCATAGACGCCCTGACGGCCCTTGAGGCCAGAGCCGCCGCACTTCTCGCAGCCCTTGCCCTTGAAGATCGGGACGTCTGACATCGGGGACTCGATGGTCAGGTTTTCGAGGTACGGCTTGGCTTCCGGAGTTGAGCGCTCCTTGGCGGCGTCGAGCTGCCCCTGCTTGAACTTGAGTTCCTTGAGCTTCGTGGTCGGCTCACACTTCGCCGCGTCGTACTCTTCCGGCGTCAGCTCCACCTTCTCTTTGCAGTTGCCGCAAATGCGACGCAGGAGTCGCTGCGCAAGAATCAGGTTGAGCGCGGACGCCACGTTGAATGGCTCCAGGCCCATGTCCAGCAAGCGCGTCACCGTTTCCGGCGCCGAGTTCGTGTGCAGTGTGGAGAGCACCAGGTGGCCCGTGAGCGCGGCCTTGATCGCGATGCCTCCCGTTTCCAGGTCACGGATCTCGCCGATCATGATGATGTTCGGGTCCTGGCGCAGGAACGCCTTCAGCGCCGCAGCGAACGTCAAGCCAACTTCGTTGCGCACCAGCACCTGGTTGACCCCGTACATGTTGTATTCAACCGGGTCTTCGGCCGTCATGATGTTCGTGTCGATGCTGTTCACCTTGGCGAGGCAGGAGTACAGCGTCGTCGTCTTGCCGGAACCTGTCGGGCCGGTGACGAGCACCATGCCATACGGATTCTGCACGGCTTCCATCAGTTCCTTCTCGGATTGCTTCTCGATGCCGAACTTCTCGAGGTCCAGCGTCAGGTTGCCCTTGTCGAGAATCCGGAGCACGATCTTCTCGCCGAAGATCGTCGGACAGGTCGAGACGCGGAAATCGATGACCTTCTGGCCAACCTTGAGCTTGATGCGGCCGTCCTGCGGCACGCGGCGCTCGGCGATGTTGAGCGAAGACATGATCTTGAAGCGCGAGACAAGCGCCGCCTTCATCTTGAGCGGCGGCTTCATGATTTCCATGAGCGCGCCGTCAACACGGTACCGCACGCGGATGTCGTGCTCGAAGCACTCGAAATGGATGTCCGACGCCCCGCGCTTCACGGCATCGGTGAGGATGCCGTTCAACAATTTCACAACGGGAGCATCGTCGACGGCAGCCGCGAGCGCGGCCGCCGACATCTCTTCTTCTTCCTTGACGACCTCGATCTCGGTCTCTTCGTCGGTCGCCTCGATGCTCTTCATCAGGGCGCCGAGCTGCGCTTCGGTGCTCTCGAAAATCTTCTCGAGGATGTTCCGGATCGTGAATTCGCCGGCGATGACCGGGAACACGTCGTAGCGCGTGATGAACTTGAGGTCCTCGATGACGCCCATGTTCGTGGGGTCAGCCATCGCGACCGTGAGCGTGCGTCCGTCACGCTTGAGCGGCAGCACCAGATTCTTGAGCGCCAACTCGCCCGGGATCAGCTTCACGATCTTGGCGTCCACCTGGAACTTGGACAGGTCCACGGCCGGCAGCTTGTACTGCTTCGCGAGCATCTTCGTGAGCTCGACTTCCGGCACGAATCCGAGCTTCACCAGGTTGTAGCCGACGCGCGTGCCATTCTGCTTTTGCTCCAGCAGGGCCTCGTCGAGCTGTTCCTTGGTGATCATCCCCTCCTTGATCAGGAGGTCACCAATGCGCATCGGTTGTGGCGCGGGTGCGGCCATGGCAGCGGAGAGTGTGGTCTGCGCGCATCAGGCGCGCGCGAGCCTTCCCACAGACGGTGTTCGGGACGCCAAATGGAAGGCCCGAGTGACGGAACCTGCCGTCACGTAAGCCCCATGTCAAGCAATGTTTTAGGGGCGTTTCCGGCGATTTGTGACGTGGCTCTTTGACGGCCGGGACGACACTACTTCGCAGCTGTCAGTCGAGGCCGGAACCCCCGAAAACGTGGCCTCCGCGCGCAGCTTTCTGAACGTAGCCGGGCCTACCCCTTTGACCTTGCAAAAGGCCGCGGCGGAGCCAAAGAGCCCGGCGGAGTCCCGGTGCGCGATGATCCGGGCCGCGAGGGCCGGACCGATTCCCGGAAGGGCCTCGATTTCCGCGGACGTTGCTTGGTCGAGATCGACAGGACCGCGCGCGCGTGTGATCGGCGAGTCCGTCCGCGCCTTGGCGCGCTTGGGAGCACCCCGTTTGGCGCGCGCGGAATCCACCCGTCCGAGTTGCCACTCCAAGTGCTCGTTCGGGATGGCCGGCGCGACGGTCGATCGGGCCCTCAGTACGCGCACGACACTGCCCGAGAGCGCGACCATGGCCAGAAACCACAGCGCTCGGCGCTCGTTCGACGTGGGCATCCGGCATTACTGCACTTGCGTAGGCCAATCGCGCCATCAAACGTTTCGCGTCGTACCCGAACTACACCTACCACTGATTTGAACGCGGATCGTCGCGGACAACGGCGCGGATTGTCGCGGAGACTGCGTCAAACGCAACTGCGAAACTGATTCTTTCTGGTCTTGGATTTCGGGGATCAACCCCGCGGATTCGGTGGATGAACGGGACGCGGAACCCCGCGTTCCGCGCAGCCAGTCAGTTCCGCGTCGCGTTGATCCGTTCGATCCGAGCCGTTGATCACGGAATCGAAACCAAGGAAATCAGTTTCGCGGTTGCCGTTGCCGCAGTTATCTACGGATCCGCGCCGTTGATCCGCGACGATCCGCGTCCAAGCCGTTGCAGTTCGGAACGCGCTCGAACTCTTGATCTATCGCGTGACGAGAACCAGAGCGACGTCGCCCACGATTTGCAGACTCTTGGCGCTGATGCGCTCCATCGTGTCGCCGGTGGTGTGATGCAGGTTCCGCTCGGTGCCCTCGCATCCCGAACCACCATCCGAGCAATAGTCGAGGTCGATGACATCGATGACGCGGATGCCCTTGCGAAGGAACGGCAGGTGGTCGTCCGTGATCGCGGACTTTGGCTCCGGAATAAAGTGCTTCGCGTACCCCAGCTCCTTCGCGGCAGCCCATACCCGCGACACCACTTCGGGCGCCTGGTTCAGCGAGTACACCTCCTGATAGATCTGCAACCCCGCGTCACCGATCATGTCGAACAAGACGCCGAAGATCGGCTGGTAGGTCGCCGGCATCGTCCGCGCGAAGTACTGCGAGCCGATGAGCACGTCCTTGTTCTTGGTCGTGTCTTCCCACGCTTCGAACGCACCCCAGTCCTCGCCGTCCACGAACAACAGGTCCACGCCGACGTTCGGCGGCGTCTTCTTCGGGGCGGACGCGATCGCAATGAGCAACCCCACTCCCGACGCGCCGTCGTTGGCCGCATCGAACGAGCGCTGCTTGGCGCCAAGATTGCGGTCATTGTCCGCCGTGGGCCGCGTGTCCCAGTGCGCGATATACAGGACGCGCGCGGTGGCCGAGGGATTGATGCGGGCGAAGATATTGCGCATCGGCAGGGAAACACCTGACTGCGTCGTGTGCGTCCACGTCTGTACTTCGACCGTGTCGGCGCGCAGGCGCATCTGCTCCACGATCCAGTCGCCCGCCTTGCGATGCGCTTCGGTGCCGGGCACGCGAGGACCGAACGCGACCTGCGCCCGCGCAAACACCAACGCGCTATCGCCGCTGAACGCGGTTTGCGCGCCCCGGAATTGGCTCAGCGTCTCGCAACCAGGGAGCGCGATAAGGAGGAGGAACAGGGCGCTCAGCATGCGGGCCGATGACGGCACGTAGGTAATGGTGAAGGGTATATTGACGCGACCCCAAGCGAACGCCCAATCGAAGTTGGGCGGGCGCGCCAACAGCACTTTTGCGCGAGCCCTAAAGCCAGAAGCCGCTTGAAGATAATCGGCAAATACGTCCTCAAGGAACACATAGGTCCGTTCCTGTTCGCATCGTCGGCGCTGACGTCCCTGATGCTGCTGCAGTATATCGCCAAGCGCTTCGGGGACCTGGTGGGCAAGGGCTTGCCGGCGGGGGTCATCGGCGAGTTCGTCGCGCTGTCGATCCCCTTCACAGTTGCGATGACGATGCCGATGGCCGTGCTCACATCGGTGCTCTACGCATTCAACCGGCTTGCCTCCGAGAACGAAATCACAGCCATGAAAGCGAGCGGGGTCAGCATGTGGTCGCTCATGGTCCCGGTGCTTGGAGCCGGCTTCCTGATGTCGGGCGTCATGCTGGCGTTCAACGATCAGGTGTTGCCGAAATCGAACCACCGTCTCGCCACGCTACAGCTCGACATCTTCCGCACCAAACCGACGTTCGCCTTGCGCGAGCAGGTGATCAATGCGGTGAAGGAAGGGCAGCTCTACCTCCGCGCCGCCCGCATCGACGAGCGCACGTCAAAAATGAAGGATGTGGTCATCTACGATCTGGCGGACCCGGCGCACCGCCGCACGATCTATGCGGACAGCGGGCTCCTCGCGCTGGCACCCAACCGGCGCGACCTGGACATGACGCTGTGGGACGGAACGATGCACGAAATCCCGAACAACAAGCCCGGCCAATTGTCGCGGATGTTCTTTCGTCGCAACCGGCTGCGCGTGAAGAACGTGCTCAACTCGTATCAGGAATCCCAGGGCCAGAACGTGTCCAAAGGTGATCGCGAGATGTCGGTCTGCGAAATGCAGCGCATGCTGGCGCGCGCGGACTTCAACATGCGGCTGGCGACGTTTGATTCGCTGAAGTCGCTGCACGACAACCTGGCCGCAGAGAAGCCGGAGGCCCCCGAGTATCGCGTGCCGCCGGGGCTCGGCGCCGCGTACTGTGCCGCCCTCACGTGGTTCGCCGTAAAGGAAGCCAAGGCAGCTGTGCCTGCGCAGGAACCGGCCAAGGTGGTGGATCCGATCGCGCTGCACCGCATGCGGTCGGAGTTGCAGGAGGCGCGCGTGCGGCGCGAGGACGCGCGCCTCGATCGCAATCGGTACGACGTCGAAATTCACAAGAAGTTCTCGCTGGCAGCGTCGTGCTTGATCTTTGTGCTCATCGGGGCGCCAATTTCACTGCGTTTCCCCCGCGGCGGGGTCGGACTGGTGATCGGCGTGAGCTTTGCGATCTTCGGCGTGTACTACGTGGGCCTCATCGGCGGCGAGACCCTCGCCAACAAGGGATACCTGCCGCCGTGGGTCGCGATGTGGGCCGCCAACATCGTGCTCGCGAGCCTCGGCCTCGTGCTCGCCATCCGCATGGGTCGCGAGTCGGCGACGACGCGCGGCAGCGACTGGGGCGACAGACTGATGGCCCTGCGCGACGCAATCGCCGGGTGGGGCACCCGGCACCGGCGACACGCATGAGCGCCCGCATCGGGGGGCCGCTGGACCGTTATGTGTTCGGCGAGTTCATCCGGATTCTCGTCAGCACGGCGCTGGGCTTCCCGTTGTTGCTCGTGGTCATCGACCTCACGGATAACCTCGACAAATTCATTGCGCGCGGATTGCCGAAGGGCGACATCGCGTTGAGCTACCTGTACTGGATCCCGGAATCGATGTTCATGGTGCTGCCGGCCGCCGTGCTGTTCGCGACGGTGTTCGCCATTGGCGCGCTCACCCGGCATTCGGAGGTCACTGCCGCCAAGGCGTCCGGAATCAGCTTCTACCGTCTGTGCCTGCCGATCTTCTTCGGCGCGGTCCTCGCGGCAGGCGTGGACCTCGCGCTCGCCGAAGTGGTTCCCGTCACGACCGCGCGCCGCATGGACTTGCTGGAAGAAGACCGGTTTCGGGGAACAACATCGCGTTACAATTTCGCGTTCGCGGGCGAGTTCGGTCGCGTCTACAAGGTCGGATCGCTCAACACCAAGGCCGGGACGATGGAGCAGATTCAGATTGAGCGCCGTGGCACCGGACCGTCCTATCCCACTGTCGTGGTGTCCGCGCCGCGGGCGCGCTGGGTGAAAGACACCGGCTGGACGATGGAGGCCGGCGAAATGCGGCTCGTGACGGACACCACGCCGGACACCGCGCTTCGGTTCGGACGGATGCTAGACCGGCAATTCGCGGAACGACCCGCCGATATGCTGACCAAACCACGTAGTCCCCAGGAAATGCGCTATCGCGAACTCACGCGCTTCATCAACACGCAGGAACGGTCCGGCCGCGACGTCAACATGTTGCGCGTGGAACGGGCGCTCAAGATCGCGATCCCGGTGACGTGCATCATCATCGCACTCTTTGGCGCGCCGTTGGCCACGAGCACGCAGCGCGGTGGCGCCGCGTACGGCATCGGCATCAGCCTCGCGGTCACCGTGATCTTCCTGATGCTCGTGCAGCTCACCAAGGCGATCGGCGGCAAGGGCTTGCTCCCCCCGGACCTCGCGGCGTGGGTGCCAAGCGCCATTTTTGGAGCCTTGGGCTTGGTCCTGCTGGTTCGCGTGCGCACATGAGCTACTCCTACCGCTACTCCCACGAGCCCGAAGCGCGGCTCACCGAGTCGTACCCGATCGTGCAGCGCGCGAGCATCCGGTTCTTCCGGCGCATCACGGCGTTCTGGCGCGGCCTCTTCAATGATATCGGCGCGCGTGGGTTGTATATGGCGGACACGATTCGCGCCTTCGGCGAGGTCGACACGTGGCGGCGCGAGACGCTGCGTCAGATGAAGATCATTGGCGTGGACTCCGTCCCGCTCACCGTCATCTGCGCGGCGTTCATCGGCAGCGTCATGACCCTGCAGACGCGGCACCAGTTGTTCGCCGGCGTCGAGCTCTCACTCGTCGGGCTCGCCACTCGCCAGGTCATCATTCTCGAGCTCGGGCCGCTCATCACCGGACTTGTGCTGACGGGACGCGTCGGCGCACGCATGACTGCCGAGATCGGCACGATGCGCGTCACAGAGCAGATCGACGCCCTGGAGACACTGGCCTACGACCCGCTGGCATTTCTGATTGTCCCGCGCCTCATCGCGGCGACGGTCATGTTGCCCATCCTCACCATTCTGGCGGACGCGACCGGCGTACTCGCGGGCCTCATCATCGCGGTGACGGCGACGGACATCACGGGCCCCGAAATGCGGGAGGGTCTGCGCCTCGCGTTCGGAACGTTTCAGGTCGTCTACAGCCTGATGAAGGCGACACTTTTTGGCGTTGCGATCGCCTTTGTTTGCTCGTACGAGGGCTACATTACGTCCTCCGGCGCGGAAGGTGTGGGTCGCTCGACCGCGCGCGCGGTCGTGATCGCGTCGGTCGCAATTCTGATTCTCGACGCGCTCACAGCTTTCCTGTTCGCTCCATTCCTCCAGGCATGAAACGTCGCGACGAGGTGACCGTTGGCATTCTGATCACGGTCGCCGTGACAATTCTGGTCACCGGCACGCTCTGGCTCGTTCGCGGGCAGCTCAAGCGCGGGTATCCGCTGTTCGCCAACTTCGCGTGGGGTCACAGCCTCAAGCAAGGTCAGTCCGTCGTCCTGGCGGGCGTGACGGTGGGCTACGTCTCTGCGGTTCGGCTTAACCCGAACGGACTGCTGGATGTGGACCTCGTCGTCAACAACACGTATCAGATTCCCAAGACCGCCGTCGCCGAGGTCTTCCCGGTCGGAATCTTTGGCGACGTGATCGTCGCGCTGCGGGCGGACAAGCCGGGCGCCGAGTTCTTTGCGGCAGGTGATACGGTACCGTCGCGCCCTGCTGGCGGCGCCGGACTCGACGCGCTCCAGGCGCGCGCAGACACCATCGCAACGGCGTTGTCGCGGATCACGAAGACGCTCGAGGCCGAGTTGATCACCGCGGGTGGCATTCGCGAATTGCACGAGTCCATCCGCGGCATGAACAAGCTGGTGGCGCAGATCTCGGGCGTGGTCGACGAGCAGAACAAGAACGTCACTGCGACACTCGCGTCCGCGCGTATGGCCGTGGATTCCGCGGAAATCGGGAAGACCGCGGCTCAGGTGCGGACGACAGCGGCGGGCGTGGATTCACTGTCCCTGCGCCTCTCCTCCGTCTCGACGCAATTGCAAGCGGTTCTGGCGCGCCTCGAGCGCGGCGAGGGCACCGCCGGAAAGCTCTTGCGGGACAGCACGATGTACAACGATGCGCGCCGGTTGATCCAGCGCACCGACTCGTTGCTGGCGGATTTCCAGAAGAATCCGAGGAAGTACATCAAGCTTTCCATTTTCTAGGTCGCCGGAGTGAGTGTGACCGTCGGCGTGTTTCTCGTGTGCGTGGTTGCCGCTGCCCTTGCACACGTCGCGATCCTGGTGTCCAGCGTGTCGTCGCGCGCGACGGAGAACGTGTCCGCCGCGGTCCCCCGCCCACGCGCTCTCTCGGAGTTCGTGTGGGCGCTGGTGCCGATTCTCGCGCTCGCCCTCGTGTTCACCGCCACATGGGAGCGCGTGCGTGAACGCGAGCAGCATCCGCCGGAGACCATGAAGGTGGCCCGGTGAACGCGACCCGCCGTTTCAGCGTTGCCGCCGTGGTGGTGACGTACCTCCAGTTGGTTTTCGGCGGCGTCGTGCGCATCACGGGATCGGGCATGGGGTGCGGCGATCACTGGCCCAAGTGCAACGGTTCGTGGATTCCGCCCTTCGACCAGCCGATCGTGATGATCGAGTGGACGCACCGCCTGCTCGCGTTGATTGTGGTCCTGACGATCGGAGCGTCGGCGTGGATCGCGCGGCGCGCGGCCTCGGACGACGCCGGTCGCCGCGTGGCGCGTTTGGCCATGGCCGGATTTGTCCTCGTGGTCGCGGTTGCCCTGCTGGGCATGATCACCGTGAAACTCGGCAACACTGCGTACGCGACCGTCGGCCACTGGACGCTGGCGATGTCGCTGCTCGGCGTGCTGATCGCGACTGCAGTTCGCGCCGGCGCGATGGGCGGCCAATCCGCGAAATCCGAGGGCGGCACGGCGCGCGCCACGCGCTCGCTGGCAGCCGGTGCCGCGATAGCACTGGCGGTTGTCGTGGCCGGCGCGCTCGTCGCAAAGGTGCCGGGCGCCGCCGCCGCGTGCCCGTCCTTTCCGTCGTGCGGTGTCCCGGCCGAGGGGAACTACGCCGGCGTACGCCATATCCAGATCGCCCACCGTGCATTGGCGTTCCTCCTGCTCTTCCACATTGCGATGGTCGCGCTGTCCATCCGGCGTCGAAAGGATGAGTCGCGAACGGTGAGCCGCATGGCGTCGATGGCCGCGGGTCTCGTCGTGCTGCAGCTGGTCATCGGCGCGGCGATGATCTGGATGACGCTGCCGATTCCGCTCCGCGTCGTGCACGAGGCCGCCGGCGTCGCCGTCTGGATGACGCTCTTCCACGCGGCCTATCTCGCGAGCGCCGCGGCGGCAAAGCCGGCATGAGCGACGTAGCGGCGACCAACACCGGCGTGCGCGGGCTGATCCGCGACATGGTGGCGCTCACGAAGCCGCGGATCATTTCGCTGCTGCTGGTCACGACCATCGCGCCGATGTACGTCGCGGGCCAGCCGTCGTGGGACCTGGTGCTCGCCGTGTTCGTGGGCGGCTACCTGATGGCCGGCGGCGCCAACGCGGTGAACATGTACCTCGACAGCGACATCGACGATCGCATGGCACGCACGCGCCTGCGCCCGATCCCCAGCGGACGGATGCAGCCACGAGAGGTGCTCGCCTTCGGATTGCTGCTGGCGACCACGGCGACGTTTCTCTTCGCGGTCTTCGCCAACGTGCTCACCGCCGCGCTGGCGCTCGCGGGGTTCTACTTCTATGTGCTGCTGTACACGCGCTGGCTCAAGCGCAGCACCCCACAGAACATCGTGATCGGCGGCGCGGCTGGTGCGTTTCCGCCGCTCGTCGGCTGGGCCGCGGTGACGGGGTCGGTGGACCTGATGTCGGTGTACCTGTTCCTCATCATCTTCTACTGGACGCCGCCGCATTTCTGGGCGCTCGCGCTCAACAAGCAGAAGGACTACGGCAACGCGGGTGTTCCCATGGCGCCGCTGGTATGGGGCGAGAAGGAGACCAAGCGGCAGATGGTGTGGTACACCATCGTGCTCATCGCGCTCACCGTGCTGCCGTGGACAATGGGCGCGCTCGGATTCACGTATCTCGTGTCAGCGCTCGTGCTGGGCGCGATCTCGCTGTGGGGCGCGCTTCGCGTCCAGTTCGCGAAGGAGTGGGTCAAGCCGGCGTGGTGGCTGTACGCGTACTCGCTGCTCTATCTGGCGCTGTTGTTCGCCATGATGGTCGTCGATCGACTGGCCGCTTAGGTCCGGGTCGGCAACGCCGGCGAGAACTACGAATCGCGGATTCCGCGGAGGAACGCGGATGGGATCGAGCCGATTCGAATTGCGCCCTCGTGCCAGCCCGACAACAACGGCAAGGACTTTTTCAGGCGTGAGGAGCGACGCTGCATTCGATCCCATCCGCGCTCTTTCGCGGAATCCGCGACAAGCCGTTGTCGTTCCCCTCCTCGCCGCGATGACTACTCCGCGATAATCAGGTCGCGCTGGTACGGCGCCGGCGTCACGGTCGCCTGACCGTCGGCGAGATACATGTTCACCTCGCTCCGCATACCGATCTCGCCTGCAATGTAGATGCCAGGCTCGATCGAAAACGCCACGCCAGGGATGAGCAGTCGCTCTTCCCGCGTCTCGAGGTTGTCGATATGCGGCCCACTGCCGTGCAGGTCGCGCTGGTCGATGCTGTGGCCGGTGCGGTGTGTGAAGTACTGACCGAACCCGGCCTCCTCGATCACAGCGCGGCAGACATCGTCCACCTCGCCGCCCCGTACCTCCGCGCCTTTCTTGACGCGTTCCCGCACCAGCGCGATCGCCGCGTCCCGCGCGTCACGCACCGTCGTCCAGACCTTCTGCGCGCGCTCGCTCGGCGCGCCCAAGGATGCCATCCACGTTTGGTCCGCCCACACGCTTGGCTCGGACGCTGCACGGGCGAACAGGTCGATCAGCAGGATGTCGCCCGTGTTGATCAGTCGGGCGGACGCCGCCGATGGGTGATAGTGCGGATTCGCGGCATTCGCTCCCGCCGCCACGATCGGACCGTGGTCTGCAACAAGCTTCTGCTCGGCGAAGCGGTCCATGATCCACTTGGCGATTTCGTGTTCGGCCATGGGCGAGCCACCCTTGGCACGATTGCCCGCGACGTGGATGGCGTCCTTGGCGATCTGCGCGATCGCAACCGCCGCGCGGCGGTGCGCGTCAACGTGCACCGGGGTCCAGGCGGCGTAGAAGCGCGTCACCAATTCGCCCGACGTCACAACCTTCGCGCCGGACGCCTTCACCATCTCGAGCACGCCAGCGGGCACGCGGTCGAGGTACGGCACTGCGTCGCCCGGCGAATACTCCATTGCCACGCGCTTGCCCTTCACGAGTTTCCCGAGCTGCTCCTCGAGCGAGCGCCACGAGCTGTACGTCTGCTTGCCCCACTCGGCCGGCCAGTGCTTCCACGGGCCCTGCTCGATCGCGTGCGTGATGGCCACGGGCACGCCTTCGCGTCCGATGAGCACGAAAATGCGGCGGCTCAGCAATCCTTCCAGCCCGATCATTCCGGTCGCGACAGGATTGAGACCGTGAAAATCGAAGAGCAGCCATCCGTCAAGACCCATCTCCTTGATGGCGGCCTGGATTGACGGGAGCGTTTTCTGGTTAAGCTGAGGCATCAAAGGTTTTCCAGTCGGCGCGCCACTCGCAGGTACCTTCCCCGCGTCCGGAACACCGCACGTGATCAACAGACCCGACGCTGCCAATCATGAGCTTGAGCAGCTCACGCAGCACCGCTTCGTAATACGCGCACCCAATGCTGCCTGGCGCCGTGCTGAGCGTAACAGAGTCCGGAACGTCGAGCAGGACATAGCCGCCCATGCGTCGCACTTTGCCGTTGACGTACCGCTCGGCGATCGCGCGCGAACGGCGCAGCGCCACGGGTCGCGCGAGGAATGATGGCAACCAGCGCAGCAGCTTGCGCGTCATCGGATTGATCGTTTTGTACGACTCGCGCGCCAAGTACTGGCCCGCCGCGCGAAACACGGCTTCGGCGTCCGGCCGCCGGCCGATGAGCTTGGCCAGGCCGACGGATTCGTCCTGCCCCGCGCGCTGACGTTTGCGCACCGCGTCGGTATAGCGCTTGATCTGGAGGTAGACCGTGTCACTCAGGCCCAGCCGCTTGTTGCGGAGTTCGTCAACGAACTCCTGGTCGAGATCGCCGGGGGTGTCCACATGCCGGACGGCCTCGAGGAGGCTCAAGGGCAAGAGCGCGTCCACGGTTGAAATCACGAATCAAAAGTGAACGGCTGCAATGCGCTTTTCCAGAGAGCTATTCTTGAGGCGTGTCGCTAATACCGATGTGGCTCATTGGACTTGTCGCCGCCACCGCTGTGGGCGTCGCGGCCAGACGCGTTGGGTGGCTCACCACAGGGGGCGCGGTTGCCGCCGTTGCACTCGGGACGGTGTCTGCTGGCGCCGGCTGGCGGTGGGCAGTGGTGCTCATCTCCTACTTCATTGTGGCTTCGCTGCTCACGCGCTTCCGCGCGGACGTGAAGCAACAGCGCATGGACGGCCGCGTCGACAAGACGGGCGCCCGCGACGCGATTCAGGTGTTGGCCAATGGCGGCCTCTTCGGCGCTGCGGCGCTCATCTACTGGCTGTCGCCCGGCACGCTGTGGATCGCGCTCGGCGCCGCCGGGATCGCCACCTCCAGCGCCGACACGTGGGCCACGGAACTCGGCGCGCTGGCGAAGGCCGAGGCGCGATCCATCGTGGGATTCCACCCGGTGCCGACCGGGACGTCCGGCGGCGTGACGGTCCAAGGCACACTCGCAGCAGTTGGAGGCGCGGCCTTTGTCGCGCTGATCGCTTGGGCGGTGCGGTGGCCCACCCAGGTGGTTGTCGCTGCCGCGGCCGGTGGATTCTTCGGCGCCCTCATGGATTCGGTGATGGGCGCGGTGGTTCAGGCCCGGCGGCATTGTCGCACGTGCAACGAAATGACCGAACGAAAGGAGCACCGCTGTGGCATGCCCACAGACGTCGTCGGTGGCGTGCACTGGATCGACAACGACGACGTCAACGCGCTGGCCACGCTCTACGGCGCGCTGTTCGGGGCCTCGATCGCGACGTTCATTTGACGATGCCGTCCGGAGTTGATGTCCTCGTCGTGGGCGGTGGGCCCGCCGGCGCCAGCACCGCGTTTCAACTCGCGCGACGCGGCGTGCGCGTGCGCGTGTTGGATCGGGCGCGATTCCCGAGGTCCAAGCCCTGCGCCGAGTGCCTCAGTCCGGAAGCGTCGCGGTTGCTCGCCGACATGGGCGTGCTCGGCCTGACTGATGGCCACGCTGCTCGACTCCGCGGCATTTCGTTGCGGTCGCCAGACGGCACCGTTGCACGCGGCGATTACGCGGCCTCGCACGGTTTTCGCGCTTTCCGCGACTACGGCCTGTCGATACGCCGCGAGATCCTGGACGCAGCGCTCGTGGAGGCAGCGCGCGGTGCGGGTGCCGTCGTTGACGAACGAACCTGCGTCGTGGGGCTGCTGCGCCACAACGGCGTGGTGTGCGGCGTGCGTGTCCGCGACGACACCGGCGCGGAGCGCGACGCGACCGCACCCATCGTCATCGGGGCTGACGGTCTTCGCTCGATCGTCGCCAGACACCTTGGGCTGGCGCGCGCGTGGCCGTGGCCGCGCCGGATGGCGATCGTCGCGCACTATCGCCGCGTCGGCGACATCACCGATCGGGTGGAACTGCACGTCGAGCGCGACGGATTCGTCGGCATCGCCGATGTCGGCGATGGCGTCACCACGGTCGCCGGGGTCTTCCCGCGCGCGCGCGCGACGGAGTTTCGCGGAGACCCGGGCACCTTCCTGCAGCGGTGGCTGAGGTCGAAGGCGCACCTCGCGCCGCGATTCGCCAGCGTTGAGCCGGACGGAGAAGTGCGGGTGACGGGCCCGTTTGCGTCGCATGCGCGGCGCGCGTGGTCTGACGGCGCATTTCTCGTGGGCGACGCCGCCGATTTCTTCGATCCATTCACCGGCGAAGGCATCTACGCGGGACTCCGCGGCGGTGAGTTGCTCGCGGACTACGTGGTTGATGCCCTCGGGGCGAACACGAAAGCCGCCGCGCGAGACGCCGGGCGGGCGTACGAGGCCGCGCGAACGCGCGAGTTTGGCGGGAAATGGCGGGTCGAGCAGCTGGTTGGCCTGGGCGTCGCGTCGCCAATGCTCATGAATCGCGCCACGCGCGCGATGGCGGCACGAAAACCCCTCGCCGACCTGCTCGCCGGCGTCACTGGCGACTTCGTGCCCGCCAACACGGTGCTCCGACCGGGCTTCCTCGCCAGTTTGATGTTCGCGTGATCACTCCGGACGAGTTCCGCGCCGCGCTTGGCCGATTTGCAAGCGGTGTCACGATCTTCACGGCCCGCGATGCACAGGGCATCGATCACGGGATGACGGTCAGCGCCTTCTCGTCCGTGAGCCTGTCGCCGCCACTGGTACTGGCCTGCATCGCGCGCGACGCCACCCTGTACGCGGTGTGCAAGGACGCCTCGTCGTTCGGGCTCAGCGTCCTGTCATCCGCGCAGGAGGCGTTGTCGCGGCGATTCGGCGACGAACAAGGCAACCGGTTCGACGGCCTGCCGTTTACTCGCGGGGCGTCGGGAGCGCTCCTGCTTGACGGGGCACACGCGCACCTGGAGTGCACGAAGGTTGCGTGGCACGAGGCCGGTGACCATAGCATCTGCGTCGGCGAAGTGGACCGGGCCTCCGTCGGCGGCGGCGAACCCCTGCTCCATTACCGCGGCGCGTACGCGCGGCTCCGTTGACGCTGGCAGACGCGCTCGCTCCGCGGCGCATCCGCGGCGTTGAACTCCTCGACGATCCGGCCACGCCGGAATCGGTGCGCACGCGCGCACTGGCAGATGTGGCGCGCTCCAATGCGCTCTTCGGTGGGCGCGCGGCGGTCACCTCTGTCGTTCGTGACCTGATTCCGCAGCTGCCCAAGTCCGTCTCCATCCTGGATGTCGGCACCGGCCACGGCGAAATCGGGGCCGCGGTGCGCGCAGACCTGTCAGCCGCGGGGAGAACTGCGCAGGTCCTTGGTGTCGACATCTCGGAGTCCGTCGCGCGCGCCGGACGCGACCGGCTCGACGCAACCTTCGCCGGAAGCGCGCTGACGCTTCCGGCGCGGACCGCCAGCGTGGACCTCGTGATCTGCTCGCAATTGCTGCATCACTTCGTCGAGGCTGAGGCGCGCATCGTGATCGCGGAGTTGCACCGCGTTTCGCGCGGATGGGTCGTGATCGCGGACCTGCGTCGCAGTCGCGCGGCCGCGGCCGGATTCTGGATCGCGAGCCTCGCGCTCGGCTTTCATCCAGTCACCCGGCACGACGGCGTGGTCTCGGTGATGCGCGGTTTCACGCCGAGCGAACTCGAATCCATGGTCCGCGAGACCACTGGCGTTCAGCCGGCCATGCGGCGGAGTCCGATGTGGCGCGTCAGCGCGACATGGCAAGCGCGCCCATGAGCGAGCCGAACCGCTTCGACCTCGGTCCCATGCCGTCGCGGTCTTTGGTGCGCACGCTCGACGAACGGCACGTGCGCACGCCGGTCGCCACGATCTTCGGGTTCGCCGCGAAAGTGGAGGACTGGCCGCGTCATCTGGCCCACTATCGCTACGTCCGTTTCTCCGAACGCGTGGGGCTCGGCGGCGTCGTGGAGATGTCAGCCAACCGGCCGTTTGGGCCCCTCAACTGGCCCACGCGGTGGGAATCGCTGATGCAGGTCATCGAGGGAGCCTCGCCGCGGATCCGGTTCCGGCACATTGGCGGCATCACCACACGGATGGACGTCGAGTGGCGCTTCCGCGAGGCGGCCGGCGGGACGCACGTCGCGATCGAGCATCTATGGAATGGACCGTCGTGGCCGCTGATCGGTGGCATCGCGGCCCTCATGGTCATCGGACCGGTGTTCGTGCACGGCATTGCGTCCCGAACGCTCGCGGGACTCGCGCGTGCAAGCGAGCGGAGTCTAACTTCAGGCCCAGCCTAACCCCCGGGGAGCAGGATGCAGAAGCGCAGGCGCGTTGCAATCACCGGGATCGGCGCGGTTACTCCGATCGGCATTTCGGCTACTGGGTTGTGGGAGGGAATTCGGGCTGAACGGTCCGCCATTCGCGCCCTGACGCGCTTTGACGCGACGACGTTTCGCAGTCGGATCGCAGCGGAAGTGACTGATTTCGTGCCGACGGACTTCATGGAGCAGAAGCGCGCCAAGCGACTGGATCGTTTCGGTCATTTTGCCGTTGCCACTGCGCGCTTGGCCATCGAGGACAGCGGGCTCAATCTCGCCGGGGAAAACCGTGAGCGGATCGGAGCTACAATGGGATCGGCGCTCGGCGGCGTTGGCTACGCCGAGGGTCAGGTCGCCGTTTATCTCAACGAAGGTATCGATCGCGTGGAGCCGCAATTGGCCCTCAACGTCTACGTTGGCGCAGCCAGTTGCAACGTCGCTATCGAGTTCGGCCTCCAGGGACCGAACAGCAGCAACGGCATGAGTTGCGCGTCGGGTACAATCGGCGTTGCGGAGGCGTTTCGGTTTATTCGCGATGATTACGCGGACGCGATGATCTGCGGCGGCGTGGAAGCGCCTCTCATGCCGTTGTGCTACGGTGCCTTCACCATCATCCGCGCGATGTCCACCCGGAACGACGACCCGGCACGTGCGTCTCGACCCTTTGACCGCGACCGTGACGGGTTCGTGATGGGCGAAGGCAGCGCAATCCTGGTGCTCGAGGAATACGACCGCGCCATTGCCCGCGGCGCCAACATCTATGCTGAGGTCGTCGGGTACGGAAACTGCAACGACGCGCATCACATGACGGCGCCGCGTCCGGACGGTTCACAGGCAGCGCGGTCCATGCGCATGGCACTGGCTGAGGCGCACGTTTCGCCGTCCGATGTCGGGTATGTCAACGCGCACGGCAGTTCGACGCCGCTGAACGACTCAACCGAGACCACGGCGATCCACGCGGTCTTCGGCGACCACTCCAGCAGGCTTCAGGTCAGCAGCACCAAAGCGTACTATGGGCACGCGCTCGGCGCGTCGGGCGCCTTTGAACTTGCGATCACCGCACTGGCGCTCAAGCACAAGTGGCTGCCCCCGACATTGAACCACGACGCTCCCGGTGAGGGGTGCGACCTGGACTACATCCCGAATCAGGGACGCGCCAAGGAGGTCGAGTACGCCTTGAGCAACTCGTTTGGCTTCGGTGGTATCAACGCCGCTGTTTTGTTGAAACGCGCAGGCTGACCGTCCCGTTCATCTCAAACAACCCACCCAACTCATGAAGAACCCTGTCCAGCATTTCACCGCTGAATTCGTCGGCATTTTCGCGCTGGTCTTCGTCGGTGGCGGCGCCATCGCGGCCGCGCAGGCAACGCAAATGAGTGCCGCGCTCGTCGCCATCGCGCTGGCGCACGGCATCATCCTCGCCGTCATGGTGAGCGCCACGATGCGGATCTCCGGCCATTTCAATCCAGCCGTGACGCTGGCGATGCTGGTGACGCGACGGATCACGCCGGCGATGACGGGACTGTACCTCGCCGCGCAGTTGCTCGGTGCGACCGCGGCCGCCTACGCGCTGAAAATGCTGCTGCCGGTTTCGCTCACGGCGGCCACCCGCCTCGGCGGCCAGTCGGTGTCGCTCGAGATCACCACGATGCAGGCGATCGGACTTGAAGCCATCGCGACGATGTTTCTCGCGTTCGTGATTTTCGGAACCGCGGTGGACGGCAAGGGTCCGAAGATCGGCGGCCTGGCGATCGGCGCGACGATTGCGGCCGACATCCTGGCCATCGGACCCTTCACTGGCGCGTCGATGAATCCGGCGCGCTCGTTCGGGCCGGCGCTGGCCAGCGGCGTCTTCGAGGGCCACATCGTGTACTGGGTCGGCCCGATTCTCGGCGCAATCGTCGGCGCGCTGATCTACGAGTACGTGATCATCCGCGGCGACAAGGCGTAAGACAATCACTGTGGCGAAGAAGCCGGCTCCTCCCAAGGAACCCGCCATCGTCACGATGGAGGGCGAGCGAGAGCGGACCATCAACCTCCTGTCGCAGCACTTCGCGCAGGACAACCTCTCGATCGAGGAATTGGAAAAGCGCATCGAGGCGGCGTACGGCGCCGCCACGGTGCCTGCCCTGCGTGCCCTCACCAAAGATCTCGCGCCAGAGGCGGAGCCGGGCGCGGTCTTCGCCGTTGCGCCGCAATCGCGGGGCGCAGCGGTGGTGGCCGACTATGCGCTCGAGCATGAGCGCATCATGTCGATCATGTCCGAGACCAAGCGCACGGGGCCGTGGAATCCGGCGAAGAAGCTGAACGTCACCTGCGTGATGTCAACGACGGTGCTCGACCTGACGCAGGCCGTGCTTCAGCCGGGGGTCACCGAGATCAAGCTGCGATGTTTGATGGCGAGCGTGAAGATCATCGTGCCGCCCGGCGTGCGCGTCGTACTTCAGGCCGGTGCGTTCATGTCATCGGTCTCGGATGAGACGGTTGACCCGCCGCCCGTGGGTTCCGGCGCCCCGGTCGTGCGCGTGACCGGCGGGGTGATGATGACGGAATTGATCGCGGTGCTGCGGAAGCGCGAACTGAGCGCCGGCGCCGAAGGCATGGACTTCTAGCCGCAAATAGGGGCGATGGCTATTTCCGCGACCGCCACCAGAGCGACGCGATGTAGCCCCCGAACAACACGCCAGCCAGCACATACGCGGCGATGAAATACGCGCGATTGTCAGGCATCGCGGTTCACCTCCAAGCGATACCGGGCGCGGATCAGCGCGACACAGAGCACGGCGAACGCCACCACGCCAAGGATCCACGTGTACAGCATTTCAGCGGGTAGTTTCGGCGGACCGGGCTGGAGCACGATCGGTTCCGGATGCATCGTGCGGAACAGGTAGACGCTCAAGTGGATGAACGGAATGAGGAGGGCCGCCAGAATGCCCAGCACCGCGCAGAATCGCGCCCGCATCGCCTCATCGTCCACCGCGCCGCGCAGCACGAGGTAGGCCGCGGTCAGGAACCACAGGAACATCGTGAGGTTGAGACGCATGTCCCACGACCACCACGTGCCCCAAATGGGCTTTGCCCAGAGCGGACCAGTGACGAGCACGACCGTGGTGAACAGCAGGCCCACCTCGGCGGCGGCCAACGCAAGCCGATCGGCGCGCGGATCGTGCAGCCAGAGGAACATCACCGACATCACCGCGACGATGCCGAGCGCGAGGTAGGCACTCAACGCTGCGGGTACGTGGATGTAGTAGATCTTCTGCGCCGCGCCTTGCGCGATCTCGTACGGCGTGAACGCCAAGGCGCGAACAACGGCGGTCGCCACCAGCGCGACCGCCAGAAAGAGGAACCAGTCAAAGACTGGCCCTGGTTTCGCCGGAGACGATTCGGTCATTCTTCGAGGGTATACGGAAAGGCCAGCGTGCACGCGACGACGAACACGAGATCGAACGCGATGAGGATCTTGAGCCACGGCATCGCCTCTTCCAGCGGACGCCCCGCCAGGAGGCGGGTGCTCACTTGCGATGACGCCATCACGATCGGCACAAAGAACGGCAGGCTGAGCATCGGAAGCAACAGTTCGGCCAGGCGCGTATTCACCGCCATCGAACTGAACAGCGTGCCAACCGCAACAAGGCCGATCGCCGCCAGCGCTGCCACTGGCCCGAGCGCCGTGATCGCGACCAGCAGGGGGAGGTTGTACAAGATCGCCAATGCCGGCAGTGCGATGGCCAACACGGCGCCTACGAACACGAGGTTCGCCAACGCCTTGCCGAGGTAGATCGCCTCTCGTTCCACGGGCGCGAGCAGCAGCGCGTCGATGGCCCGATCCTGCGCTTCCATGCCAAAGGACCGTTGCAGGCCCATGAGCCCCGCGAACGTGAACGTCACCCAGAGCACGCCCGGCGCCAGGTCGATCGACGCGACCGCGGTGGCATCCCAGGCAAAAAAGAACGTCGCGATGGCGAGCAGCGTGAACACAAGCACCGAGAGGAACGCACTGCGCGTGCGCAACTCCACCGCGAGGTCCTTGCGCGCGATGATCCACGCGGCCGTGAACAGTCCCGGCGGGTTAGCCATGGTGGCCCCCCGCGAGTGAGCGATATGAAGACGCGAACGCCGCGACGTCGAAGCCCGTGGCCGGTCGGGTATCCATCCTCGCCAACGTGCCATCGAGCATCACCGCGGCGAGCGTCGACAGCGCGAGCCCCTCGGCGACGTTGTGCGTCACAAGGATCATCGTCACGCCCTTGTCGCGCAGCGACTCAAGCAGCGTCGTAAGCGCCTGCGAGCCGCCCTCATCGAGACCGGAGTAGGGCTCGTCGAGCAGCAGCACGGCGGGGTCGTGGACCAGCGCACGCGCCACGGACACACGTTGCTGCTGCCCGCGACTCAGCTTGCGAACCTCGATGTTCGACAGCGCGGACAGCTGGAGCGACGCGAGCGCAGTGCGCGCCGCAGCCCCGGGAGACGGCACTCCAGCCAGGCGCGCGGCAAACTCCACGTTCTCGAGCGCGGTCAGCGGTGGATACAGCATCGACTGGTGCGACACGAAGCCCACCGCGCCGCGTGCGCGATGATCCCTGCGCACGTCAACCTCGCGAAGCAGCGCGGCGCCGGCGGTTGGCTTGAGCAGTCCGGCGATGAGCCGCAGGAGCGTCGTCTTCCCCGCCCCATTGGGCCCGAAGAGCGCGAGGCAGTCGCCGCGCCGCAGCGTAAAGTCAACGCCGCGCACGGCCGGCCGCCGGCTGAACGATTTTTCGAGTCCCACCGCGCGCACAGCGACGTCAGTTGTCATCGCGACTGGAAAATAGTGCCGGCGACTATCGCGCCGTCACGTAGACAACCGGCGTCGCGAGCGAGCCGGGACGCGGCGCCCCGATCGCGGCCAACTGCAGGAACAGTGAGTCACTGACGATGCGGTACAGCCCGCGCTGCACCGTGCCGGTGCGGTTGAAGTCGATTTCACCAGAACCGCCCGCAAGCGGGTTGACCAGCAGCGCGCCGGACGACTGGTCCCCCGGCGCGTCGAGCGCGAACTGGTGGGGCGTCGTCGGCGAAATCTGGCAGGTGACGTCGAGTCGTCGTGCAGACGCTCCGGCGCCGCTGATCCAGCGACGCGTCACCGGATAGACCGCCGCGCGCGAATTGGTCGGGAACGGCTCGCACAGCTCTTGTGAGTAACCGGTCTTCGCCCACATCGCCTGGAAGAGCGAGATCGACTCCGGCAACAAGCGAGGCTCCGGGCTGATCGCATTCACGTTGGTCAACCCGGACATCGACGAGAAATCGTCGAGCTGGAAGTGAATGGCGGCATACGTCACGTTTCGCGTGCCAATCATGCGCGTTTGCGTCCTGGGCACGCCCAACACCTGCCCGAGCGCGACGCTGGCGCCCACGCTCAGACCGGCCGCGACGGTCACGATGCTCGTGTAGACCGTTCGGTAGTTCCTGGCGCCAAACGCGTGCGACACCTGCATCGTGGTCGTGTTGCTGGAGGTGTCGGCAAAGAGCGACAGGATCGTTCCATTCTGCGCGGCGAGAACCTGACCGCCGGGCTTGAACTCAATGTCCCATCCCGGGTGCCCATCGAGGGCGTGGTTGGCGCCGTGCACCCCGAAGGGCCAGATGCCGTAGGCGGCAAACGCGGTGTCCGTGACCGCGATCGGCATGGCGACGCAGAAGATCTCGTCGCAAACGGGCGGGCCGACGGTGACAATCGAGTCGCGGCCGCAGGCGAACACCGATAGCGAAATCGCCGCAGCGTACAGCGCCTTGCTCGACGACCAGTTGCTCGACAACATCCCCCGCATGTCAGAAATAGACGCACTGCTTCAGGAACACCGCAAGTTTCCGCCGCCTGCCGCATTTCGCAGAACGGCCGTCCTCTCAGACCCCAAGATCTACGCCAAGGCGGGCAAGAGTTACGAGAAGTTCTGGGCTGCGCAGGCCAAGGAACTCCACTGGTTCAAGCCGTGGAAGAAAGTCTGCGCCTGGAAGCCGCCCCACGCCAAGTGGTTCGTCGGCGGCCAGACCAACGTCGCGTACAACTGCCTGGACCGGCACATCGATGGGCCTCGCCGCAACAAGGCCGCGCTGATCTGGGAGGGCGAACCCGGCGACCGTCGCACGCTGACGTATTGGGATCTCTACGTCGAAGTGCAGAAGTTCTCCAACGTCCTGAAATCGCTGGGGGTGAAGCGCGGCGATCGGGTCGCGATCTATATGCCCCTCGTGCCCGAAGCCGCAATCGCGATGCTCGCGTGCACCCGCATTGGCGCCATTCACTCCGTGGTGTTTGGCGGCTTCTCGCCGGAGTCATTGAGCGACCGCATCAACGACTCGAACTGCAAGGTCCTGATCACCGCAGATGGCGGATACCGCCGCGGGCAGCTCGTCCCACTCAAGCGGAATTCGGACAAGGCGCTGGAAGGCACCAAGTCCATCAAGCACGTGGTCGTGGTGCAGAGGCGACTTGGTATCGCCGATCCGACCGCCACCATGCAGCCGGGCCGCGACCACTGGTGGCACGACCTCATGGCGACAGCGTCGGCCAAATGCGCGCCTGAGAAGATGGACGCAGAGGATGTGTTGTTCATCCTGTACACCTCCGGCACCACCGGGAAACCCAAGGGCATCGTGCACACGACCGGTGGCTACCTCACCGGGGCGGCGTACACGACCAAGGTGGTGTTCGACCTCAAGGACGAGGACGTGTTCTGGTGCACCGCCGATATCGGCTGGGTGACGGGACACTCGTACGTCGTGTACGGACCGCTCGCGAACGGCGCCACCTCGGTCATCTACGAAGGCGCGCCCGACTGGCCCGAGAAGAACCGGTTCTGGGACATCTGCGAACGACTGGGCGTGACGATCTTCTACACCGCGCCGACCGCGATCCGCGCGTTCATGAAGTGGGGCGAACAGCATCCGAAAAAACACGACCTCTCACGCCTGCGCCTGCTCGGTTCCGTCGGCGAGCCAATCAACCCGGAAGCGTGGATGTGGTACCGCGAGAAGATCGGCGCCAATCGTTGCCCCATCGTCGATACGTGGTGGCAGACCGAGACCGGCGCGATCGTGATTTCGCCGCTGCCGGGCATCGTGAAGACCAAGCCCGGCAGCGCGACGATTCCTCTGCCCGGTTACCACGCCGCACTGCTCGACGCCAAGGGCAAGGAGATCAAGAAGGGTGGTGGCCTCCTCGCACTCACCAAACCGTGGCCGTCCATGCTGCGCACCATCTGGGGCGACGACAAGCGGTACGTCGAGACGTACTTCACGAAGTGGCCCGGCCGAAAAGACCTCTACTTTGCCGGCGACGGCGCCAAGCGCGACGAGGACGGCTACTACTGGATCCTTGGCCGCGTGGACGACGTGCTCAACGTCGCGGGACACCGCATCGGCACCATGGAAGTCGAGTCCGCGCTCGTCGAGCATCCTGCCGTCGCTGAGGCCGCAGTGGTCGGCAAAACGCACGAGATGAAAGGTCAAGCAATCGCTGCCTTCGTGACGCTGCGCGAAGGTTTCAAGCACAGCCCTGCGCTGCGCGACGAGCTGCGGGCGTTCGTTGGAGAAAAGATCGGAGCGATCGCCAAGCCCGACGACGTGTTGTTTTCGGCGGACCTGCCCAAGACGCGCTCGGGGAAGATCATGCGCCGTCTCCTGCGCGACATCGCCGAGGGCCGTACCCTGGGTGATACCACGACGTTGGCGGACCCCAACGTCGTGGCCTCGCTCAAGGATCAGTACGAGGCGAGCGAGAGCTGACTTATGTCATTCCGAGCAAAGCGAGGAATCCGCAGTTGGACAACTACAGATTCCTCGCTTCGCTCGGAATGACAGCGCTTCTGCCGCGGACTTGTCGCCAGTCCAGCAGCGCGAGCACGAACAGCACCACCACAAGCACGGCAGACACGACGCACCAGCGGCAGATCGCGTGGATCACGAACAGCTCGAGATACGTGAGCCACGCAGAGAAGATCACACCCCACGTCGTGAGCCCAAGCAGCAGGAGTGGAAACCCGCGTGATTCTGCGAAACGCTCTGTCGTGACTGTCAGTGCGATCGCGAACACCACCACGTAATACGCCACGCCCCAAGCGGCCACCGACGCCGGCCCCAGCATTGCCCACTTGCTGAGCTGCACGGTCTCGCAGCTACCCGCGCCGCAGGCCAGCACGCCAATGACCCCAGCCTTGTAGAGCGCGAGGTACAGGGCCACGAACAGGCCGACGAGCGCAACGAGCGCCGTCAGCATACGACGGGTCATTTCTTCTTGGTCGCGGCGGCGGCTGCCTTGGCGGCCAACACCATCGTGTCGACGTTCGCCTTGAACTCGTCAAAGCCGACCACCTGGGCGATCGCCTTTCGACCAAAGAAGAACGTGGGGGTGGAGCCTACACCGCGCCGGTTCCCCTCCTCGTAGTTCGCCTTGATCTGCGCGGCGTACTTGCCGGTCGCCATGCACGCATCGTACTGCTCCATGCCCACCCCGATGCGCTGCGCCAGTTCGGCGAGGACGCGCTCGGCGCGCGGACGGGGCCACCGATCCTGGTTCTGGTAGAGGGCGTCATGCATTTCCCAGAACTTGCCTTGTTCGCTCGCGCACCAGGCAGCCATGTGCGCCGGGCCGGAGTAACGATGGTTCGGCAGCGGATAGTCCATGAAGCGGAAGCGCACCTGCCCAGTGAGGACCAACCGCGCCCGCACATCCGGCTCGGTGAGGTTGGCAAAGCTGCCGCACGCCCCGCATTCGAAGTCACCGAACTCGACGACCTCGACCGGAGCGCTGTCGCTGCCGATGACGTGCCCGGTGTTCGCAATGGGGGCGACCGAGGTGTCTAGATAGGACACCGACTTGGGCCGCGATGACATGTACGAAAGGGTCGAGATCCCGACGATCATGATGACCGCAACGAGCGCATAGAACGGGCGCTTGCCCCCTTGGGCGGCGCGCACCTGGGCCGCTGTCTTCGTCTTCTTGGATGCCATGGGGAAAACCTAGCCGAAGCGTGACACGGCATGCAACGCGGCCTCAGCGTTTCGCGCTGTGGGCGCGTAGTCAGGGCGGTTACATTTGTAGTGTCTTTCTCCCTCCCACAGGACATGGCCAAGCCGAAGTCAAGCAAGAACAATTCGTCAATTCCGTCGCCCTTTGACCAAGCCCGCGACGAGCTGTTTCAGCAGATCATGACGTGCGGCGTCGTAGGCGCAGACGCACAACACCAGCGCGAGTGGTTTGACGACGCGATGAAGTACTTCTCGGAGCGATACCCCGAACTGGGTGGCCTGCAGAGCACCGAGCTGAGGAAACTGGGCGAGCGTTTTGCCCAGCCCCCCAAGGCGCGCGCAAGCGCTTAAGAACAGTTCTCGGCGGCGACCCGGTTCCCGGGTCGCCGATTGTTCTCGACGGCGCTTTCGGCGGAGATTTGTCGTGGGCTAGCGTTGACCGCGGCGTGCGGCGCGAACCACAAGGCCCAATCGAAGCCCGGCACCGAGTGCCAGTTGGATCGCAGGTCGCATGCCGCGCGTGACCGGCCCTTCCAGTTCCGCCAGCGCCACCAGGTAGGGACGCACCCGAACGCCAATCCCGCCGCCAAGCGACAGCCCCCAGCGGCGCTCCGCGATCGGATCCAGGAGAAACCGGATGTGGCCCTCGATCCGGCCGTGTCTTTCACCCCCGCTGTCGGGAACGATGTCGTAACCGAGGTTGAGACCGCCCCGGACGTACGATCCGAGCGACCTGCGCACTCCGACGCCTGCCTCGGCGCCCAAGCGACCCGTCCTGACGGCGTCGAGGCGGCCCTCCCATTGAAGCTGCGCGTCCGCTCTCGAAGCGCCCAGGCACAGCAGCGCGGCGAGTGCCCGCTTCACGCCCGCACCCGAACGGTGTGCAGGTACCAGATGTAGTCGATGACTGCCCAAACCGAGGTTGCTCCCACCACCAGCAGGAGCGGGGTCGCCGCCGAGGGCTTGAGCAGGACCGCCAACAGCGTGGCCAACTGGAACACAGTGACAATCTTGCCCGGCAGACGGGCCTGAAACACCGCGTGTCGCAGCGACGGCATGATCACCCGCGCCGTCACGTAGCCGACAGCGGTCATGATGTCGCGAATGAGCATCAGGAAGTAGCCGAGTGTCGTGAGACCACCCTCAAAGAGCATCACAGATACGGCCACGAGGACGAAGAACCGGTCTCCGATCGCGTCCATCATCGCGCCCACGCGCGACGCGGACCCGCCTCGGCGCGCGAAGAACCCATCGAGGTAGTCGGTGGCCATCGCCACCATCACGAGCACAATGCGCAGATCCGTGCGTTCAAGAAGAATGAACGCGACCGCGAGCAGGAGGCGGGAACCCGACAGCAGGTTCGGAAGACTGCGCAACTCATCCACGAGGCGCATGTTTGGCCAAGCTAGTGCCGCCTCGCTGCGCTTGCTACTGAGTGTGGTGGGTCCTAGCATTGGACTTGAATGGAAAAGACTGAGCTGCTGAAGAACGTGCCCATTTTCAAGGACCTCGACGAGGCGGAAATCGCCGCGGTCGCTGAGGTGTGCAAGGAAGAGAAGCACGAATCCGGCGTGTACGTCTTCCGCGAAGCCGAAGCGGGCAACCGGTTGTACATCATCGTCAACGGCGAGGTCCGTATCAGCCGCGACGTACCCGGCAGCGGCGAGGAAGCGCTGGCCGTGCTCAAGACCGGCGCGCTCTTTGGCGAGATGTCGGTATTCGACCGCAGCGACCGCTCAACGCACGCGATTTCGAATGGCGGCTGTACGCTGCTGACGATCATGCGTCCGGACTTCGAGATGCTGCTCGACTTCAACCGTGAGCTCGCCTACAAAGTGCTGTGGGCCTGCGTTCGCGTGTTGACCAGCCGGCTGCGCACCACGAACGACTCGCTGCGGTCGTTCCTGGCGATGTCGATGTTCTGAACGACAATCGCGCGGATTGCGCGGATTACGTCTGGGCGCCTTTTCCCGCACCCCGGACAATCCCCTCCACGCGACGTTCCGGATCGAACCACCGCTGGGCCGCCGCGCGAATTCCCTCTGCGGTCACCGCACGGACGCAGCGCTCGTAGTCGACGATTTCCCGCAGGGCGCCAAACATCCACGCGTCCGCGATCTCGCCCAACACTGCCCCGCCGCTCTGGCGCCGGATCGCGTTCACGCCGATCGCGTATTCCTGCGCCCGCTTCAGCTCGACGTCCGTCACCAGGGATTCGCGCAACTTGGCCATTTCCGTGAGCAGCCCGTTTCGCGCGACGTCTTCCTTCTCCGGTGACGTAGCGATGTAGGCGCTGAAGGTCCCGGCGGCGCGACGGTCAGACCCGGACGCATGGACCGTGTAGCACAGCGACTGCTTGTCGCGCAGCTCCTCGAAGAACCGCCCACCCAGGCCGCTGGCGATACTGGAGAGCATGGCGACGTCGAAGCGCTGCGCATCGGACCGCGTCGGCCCGGGCCATGACAACACCAGCGCCGACTGCGCCTTCTCGCGGCGCTCGACTGACTGCGAAAGACCCTCGGGCCACATGGGCGTCGGCACGGCACGCGCGCCACGGAACCGCAACGCCCTGAAGTTCGCAGCCATGAGCGCCGCGAGTTCGTCCGGGTCGCCGTCTCCGACAACGGCTAGCACTGTGGGTGCGGTGAGAAAGGCGTCGCGGTGCCACTCATCCAGGCGCGTTCGCGAGAGCGCCTTGAGCGATGCTTCGGTTCCCATCGTCGGCACACCATACGGATGCGATCCGAACGCTGCCCGTACCGCGAGCCGCGCCGGATAGCGGTACATGTCGTCACGCAACGCCGCGAGGTCCGCCAGCGCCACCGCGCGCTCGGTCTCGAGCGCCTCGTGTTTGAAAGTGGGCCGCTGCGCGACGTCCGCGAGCAGCTCCACTGCGCCACTGAGATACTTCGCGGGCACGGAAATGGACCAGCCCAGCATTTCGCTGCCGACAGTCGCGCTCACGCTGCCGCCCATGCTCTCGCCCGCCTCCGCGATCTGAACGGCGTCGCGCGTCGCGGTGCCCTTCACCGCCGTGCGTGCCATGAGTAACGTGCGGCCGGCGGTCGCATCTGACTCTTCGCACGCGCCGCCGAGAGCGAACGCGCCAACGTACGTGATCGGCGAATCGGGCCTGTGCCTGACCAGCACCGGAACCCCCGACGCGAGGCGGTAGACGCGCACTCCCGCCTCCTCCCGCTCGAACGTCGCCTTGGCCGGCGCAGGCTTGACCGTCCTGACCGGTGCCACCGATGGCGCGAGCGGCTCGGCGCCGGCCTGCGTGAGTCGGGCTCGCACGGCTGCGAGGTCCGCCGCGAAAACCGGTGCGGACTTGGGCCGGTACAGGAGCAGTGATGCCTGGTCCTCCTGGAGATACTTGCGCGCAACCTCCTTGAGGTCGCGCGCCCGCACGTTCAGCATTTTGTCGAGGAACTCGCCGCCCAGCTCCCAGCGGCCCAGCGATTCCCATTCGGCCAGGTGGTTTGCCTGGCCTTCCATGTCTTCCAGCCGGCGAAGCCAGCGCGATTCCGTGATGACGCGCGCGCGATCCACTTCATCGTCGCGCGCGCCTTCGTCCCGGATCCGCTTCAACTGGTCCCACACGGCTTCGATCGCCGCTCCGGCCACTTCCGGCGGCGACTCCGCCTGCACGGCGAACACGCCCAGTTCACGCGGCGTGTAGTTGTACGCGGCGACGCTCGACACGAGCTTCCGCTCCCGGGTAGCCCGATAGAGGCGCGATGCGCGCCCGGCGCCCAGCACCGCTGACAGCATCTCGAGCGCCGGGGTGTCCGCATGGCTGAGCGCCACCGTTCGCCAACCGAACGCGAACTGGGTCTGCGCGATGTCGCCGGTCAGCTCGCGGTACCGAAAGCCCGATGCGGACTGTTCGGAGTCACCCGGTACGCGCGCCGGTTCGCCTGAGGGAATGTCACCGTACTGCTTCTCAACCTCGCGGAACGCATCCGCCGCGTTCACGTCGCCGACCACCACGAGCACGGTCGTCGACGGGCGATAGAAGTTTTTGTAGAAGCCGCGCACCGCGTCGCTGGTAAGTGTGCGCAGCCCTTCCTCGCGTCCGATGCGCCAGCGGCGAATGCGGTGCTGGTCGTGCATCAGCTCGTAAAGCGTTTCGATGGCCACAGCCGACGGACTGTCCGCTTTCCGTTTGGCCTCCTGAATGATGACCTCAAGCTCCTTGGAGAGCTCGTGACTGTCGATCAGCGAATTGCGGTATGCGTCCGCCTGGATGCCCAGCGCTGCCTCGAACCCGCTCGACGGGACGACCGCGTAGTACAACGTGTGGTCGTAGATGGTGGCTGCATTGAGGTAGCCACCCACGGCCTTGGTTTGCCGAGCGATCTCCCCGACACCGCGTGTGGGCGTGCCCTTGAAGTACATGTGCTCGAGCACGTGGGCGATGCCAACGACGTCATCTGTCTCGTCGAAGTAACCGGCGTTGACGTACGTGACGATGGCCGCAACCGGCGCCGAAGCATCGCGGCGCACCAACACACGCAGGCCGTTGGCCAGCGTGCGCCTCTCAACGCCCGCGAGCGAGGTCAGGGGGTGCGCGGAGTCTGGGTACCGGCCGCTGGCGCGGCGCACGCGCTCCACGGCCCGGGGCCGGCGCGCTCAAGCCAGCGACTGCCTTCGTCCACGCGGCCAAGCTTGAGGAACGTGCAGCCCAGGAACCCCTGCGCAGCGAGGTCGTCGGGCGCCGCGCTCACGACGCGAACGTAGAACCGGCGCGCCAGTTCGTACTCCGCGTTGGCCAGAAGCGCTCCAGCCATTTCGCGCAACGCGGCGGCATTCTCGGGCTCGGCCTGAATCGCGAGCGTGGCGTGCTCCTTCGCACGTTGAAGGTCACCGGACTCGCGCGTGATACGCGACAGGTACACGTGCGCCATCGAGTGGTTTGGCTCTTTGCGAACGATGTCCTCGAACGCGTCCAGGGCCAATTCGGACTTCCCTTGGCCGTACAGCTCGGCCGCTGCATCGAACATGGCCGAGTTGCCGCCGCTGCCGAGCAGTTTCCACCCGTAGAACCCGCCCGCACCCAGGACCGCGACCACGGCGAGTCCGATCGCCGCCAGGAACCACCACGGCTGTGGCTCCGGTGGAAGCGGCACTGGCCGTGGCGTTCCCAGCGGCGAAAGGCGCAAGCCCTTGGTGGACATGGCTTCGCCGGGCACCGTATACGACGGCTTTCCCTCCGCCATCTCCAACGACGAATGGAATTGATCAAAGCCTTCGCGAACGACGTTGAGGTCGTTGTCCGAAGGCTGGAACGACGCATCAGCGCATCGCTGGCTCACCGCGTTGAACGCCGCGAGCGCGTTGGCCTGATCGAACGTGAGAAAATGGCGCTGGCGCGCTTCATGAATCAGTGCTGAACCGCCAGCCATCGAGCCAGCGAGCAGCGCGCGCAGGGCGGTCTCAGTGCCCTTCCACGCTTCAGCAATGTCCGCGGAAAGCTCCCCTGGCGCCCGCGCGCGATCCAACCGACTCATGCTCGGCCGGACGGCGGACAACACTTCGAGGGCTTTCTTGTGCATGTGACGGACAGAGTGCGGAATTCGGGATGCAGGGACACTACACCCCGTTAGCGTCCGCGAAAGCTATCGAACTATCCGCAGCAGGCCTGCCCGGGCGCTGGCCCGCACGAAGCTCTCGGCGTCGTGCACCGGCAGCTGGATCCCAGTCTGGGTGAGCACGCGCCGCGCTGTGCGCTGCATGTATTCCTCGATCGTGTGACCGGCGACCTCGGCATCGGAGTCGCGCATGCCGGTAATTATCTCTTCCCACGAACCGCGGTACGATGCGCCGCCAGACGCCACGACGTGATGCGCCTCCACTTCCTGCTTGGTGCCGGCCAGCCCGGTGAGCAGGTTGCCGAACAACTCGAGTTGGTTCCGCTCGCTCTCCACGTCGGTGCCTTTGCGGACTTTGGACGGTTCAAGCTCCAGGAGCAGCTCGTCGACGTCGTCCATGCTCTCGCTGAGCTCGGCGAGTCGTGACTCCCACGGCTTCAGCTCGGGATCCGACTCGTCGAGCTTGTAGACCGCGCGCTTGAGCTCGATCAGGCGCCAGATACCCAGTTCATCCCAGTGGTCCTCCGGCTGCGTGCGCTCGAAGTGGTATAGCGCGCCCTCGAACTCGCCCTTGTCATACAGCAGGTTGGCCAGGTAGATGCGCGCCTCAGAGTGGTCGCCATCCAGCTGTAGCGCTTTGCGCAGGCAAGCGATGCTGCCATCGTCGTCCGTGAGCCGGTGCTTGGCGTAGCCCATACACGCGATCGCCTCGGCCGACTCGCCCTGCTGTGCCACTGCCGCCTCGAAGAAATGCAACGCTTCGCCGAAGAGAGGCTGACTCTCGCGCAGTGAGGCCTCGCGGAACAGGGAGCGACCCACCTGCAGCACGAGCTCCACGTCGTCCGTGTAGCCGAGTTCGAGGATGCGGTGAAAGCACTTCAGAGCGGCCTCCTGCTGGCCGAACTTGAGCAGCGTTTCCCCCAGTCCGGCGAGACCGTCTTCGTGCTCGGGTTCAAGGACCAACGCCTCCTCGAACGAGCGACGGGCCCAAGCGAACTCCTCCCGTGCCAACCTCGCGTAGCCGACGCCCACGCGCAGCTCCACCGAGTTCGGGTAGAGCGCGAGTCCCTCTCGCAGTACCGTCAGCGCATCGTCGTACTGGCCCTCGTTGTAGAGCTGGTGTGCGCGTTCGTCATACTCCTCAGAACTCAGGAATGGCGTAGGCATCTCGTCACACCTCCGGCTCGCGAGGTTCTTCCTATAGTACAACGCCACCCCATCGAAGTTCAACAGCTGGACGCGAAAAACTTCCCGTCCGGCGCTGGTACGGCTATTTCGGCGCCTCGTCGAATGACTCGGCCTTCTTGACGGCCACCGTCTCCCGCTCGTTGGCGGACTCGTCCCACAGGACCACGACTTTCACTGTTTCGCCGGCGAAAGCGTCGAACGCTTTGGTCTGGCCTTTCTTGAGCCGGATCTCGTGCCCGTCCTCGAAGCGCAGCAGGACGAGCGGGTACCTGTCGTTGGAATAGCGCCTGCGGATGCGCGTGCGTTTTGGCGGCCTGACCACTCAGGTGACCACCGCGCGCTTGGACTCGAACTCCCGCCAGCCGCCGCCAGCCAGTGCTTCGTCGATCGTTTCGACCGCTCGATCGATTTCCGCGTCCGTCGTATAGAAGTGCGGCGCGATGCGGATGCCGGCTCCGGGGCGGTAGTCCACCACGACGTTGCGCGCGATGAGAAACTGCGACACCTCGTACGCGTGCGGCACGTCAATCGCAACCGTTCCGCCGCGGCGCGCCACATCGCGGGGGGCGTTCACCGTGTAGCCGCGCGCGTCCGCCAGCTCGATGAGCCGTGTCGTCTGACGGATGCTCTTCGCACGAATCAGTGCGATTCCGGCGCGCCGCACGATGCGCGGTCCCTCACGCGCGGCAAACAGGGCGGGAATCACCGGCGTGCCTCCCAGCCAGCGAAACGCGTCCGTGGCGTACTCCATTTCCGGTTCAAAGCCAAACGGGCGCGCGTGCGCTTGCCAGCCCGTGAGCGCCGGCTTGTACTTGGCGTGCACGTCCGGCGATACATAGAGGAAGCAGCCGCCGGGGCCACCGCACAGCCATTTGAGAACGCCGCCGGTCAGGAAGTCGCACCCGATCGCGCGGACGTCCACGGGGATCACGCCAACCGCGTGGAACGAGTCGAGGGACACCAGCGCACCAACGGCGCGCGCCTTTTCGCACACCGCGGCGACGTCCATGATGTACGCCGAGCGAAAAAGGACGTGCGAGATGGCCACAAGCCGGGTGCGGGAGTCGATCGCGTCGAGCAGTTGGTGGAGGTCGACGCCGAGCCCGTCGCTTGCCGCTGGAACCACCACCAGCTCGGCGCCCAACCGCGTGGCGAGCGAGCGATACACGTAGCTCACGGACGGAAAGTCCTGCGCCGTCATCACGATCCGGTTGCGCGACGCGGGATAGTCCAGCGCTGAGAGCACTGACGCCTGCGCCATTGTCACGTTGGACGTCATCACGACTTCGCCCGGCGACGCGCCGATGAGCGGCGCGATCTCGTCGCCGACGCGCACTGGCATCTCCCACCAGCCCTTGCCCCACGCGCGCACGCCCAGCTCGCTCCAGTCCTTGGCGTACTCAGCGAGACCATCTGAGACGGACCGCGGCATTGCGCCCAGTGAATTGGACACCAGATACGTGCAGCGCTCGAGGATCGGGAACTCCCGCCGGTACTCGAGGAGCGGGTCGACGGCCATTCTAGGTGACGAGAGCCTTGCGACGCAGCGTCGAGAACCAGTAGAAGGCCACGCCGATGGCAGCGACCACGCCGCTGACGACCCACTCGTCTTTCGTCACCGACATGAGCAGCCACACGATGACCACGAGCGTCAGCGGAGGCGCGAGGAAGCTGCCGGGGATCGGCTTCAGGTTGGCCGACGCGTCGTCACTGATTCCCTTGCGACGCAACTGCCACGCCGCGGCCGCGCATCCGAGGTAGACCATGAGCGCCGCGACGTTGGAGAGCATCGCGAGTTTCTCGAACGGATTGCGCATGGCGAGCAGCATCGCGATGAGCGACTGGACAATGATCGCGATCCACGGGGTGTGGAACTTGGGATGCACACTCGCGAGCGCGCCCGGCAACACGCCATCGCGCGCGAAGGCGAACAGCGCTCGCGGAATCGCCAGAATCATTCCGCAGAGGTACCCGAACGTCGAGAGGACGACCGTGCCGGCGAGCAGCGCTGCGCCGAACGGGCCCATCACGATGCCAGCGGCGTCGGCGAGTGGCGCACCCCGGCCGGAGAGCGACGGGCCGATGATGCCCTGCGCGGTTACCTGTACCAAGATGTAGAAGACGGCCACGATTAGGAGTGCGAGCAGCACCGCGCGCGGCACCGTGCGGGCCGGGTCGCGCACTTCGCCGCTGGGCACCATGGCGCTCTCGATGCCCGCGAACGCAAAGATCAGGAACACCGACGAGCGCGAGAGATCGGCGGCGGAAGGAGCCGTCTCCCACTTGAGGTTTGCGGTGTCGATGCTGAAGAAGCCCACCACGATCAACAGGGCGAGCGGCGTCAGCTTGATGATCGTGGACGCCATGTTGAGCCGAGCGCCGAACTGCACGCCACGCACGTTGATGGCGCCGACAATCGCAAAGATCGCGACGATCAGCGCCACGCGCGCCGGGTAACTCGCGAGTACCGGGGACAGGCGCTGCGCGCTGTCAGCGAAGATCGTTGCCACCGCCGCCGTTGCGATCGTGCCAGTGACCCACAACAACCACCCGATGAAGAAACCTGCCGCGCCACCGAAGGCCCGTTCGACGTATGCGTACGGCCCGCCGGTGAGCGAGACGCGGCTACCCGCCTCCGCAAAGCACAGGACGACGAACGCCATCGCGATCGCGCAGACGACGTATGCGAGAGGCGCAGCGCCACCGAGCCGGCCGGTAACTTCCGTGGCGCCGGGCGCGCGGAAGATGCCGCCGCCGATCGTGATGTTGATGACGCTTGCCGCGAGACCCCACACACCAAGCGCGCGAACCAGCCCCTTCTCCGTGCTTGCGGGTGTCACGCGCAGCAAACGCCAGCAGTGGTGCGTGGAACAAATGCTGCGTCGAGAAATGGAGGCATGGGTACAACACTAGACCGCAAAGCTCGGCCTCGCCACCATATTTCTCCGCAATAAGGAGCAGAACATGCCATCCGTGCGAACGTTGAAGTCCATCATCCTGATGTCCGGCGTCATTGCCCTCCCGTCCACCGCGAGCGCGCAGGCGAGCGCGCAGACGAACGCGCCGGCTGCGGAGACGACGCCTGCCGTCACCGGCACCGCGGCCGACTCGGCGAAGCTCGCCGGCCCGCGAATCGCGCCGATGGGGATGCGCCGCACGGCGGACGCGTCGCTCGTGCAACGCGCGCGGCCGCAGAGCGTGGGCAAGCCCGCGGCCATGATGGTCGTTGGCGGCGCTGCTGTCCTCCTGGGCGCCCTGATCGGCGGCCTCGTCGGCGACGTTTTCATGCTCGGCGGCGCTGTTTCGTTCCTGATCGGCCTCTACGAATACATACGGTAGGCCGCCCTGAACACCGTGCTCCAGCGATGACGCCGAAAGCGTCCTGGCAAGGGTCCGAGCCCCGCATTGCGCTGGTACTTGGCGGCGGCGGGATGAAGGGCTTTGCCCACATCGGCGTGCTCAAGGCCCTCGAAGACGCCGGCATCCGGCCGGCGCTCTACGCCGGCACCAGCATCGGCTCGATGGTGGCTGCCGGCGCTGTCTCCGGCGTGACGCCGGACGAGATGGCTCGCCGCGCGGAAGGCCTCAAGCGAAAGGACCTGTTTCGCATCAACCACATGGGGATGCTCATGGACCGCATGAAGTCGCGGTCCATCTACCTCGAAGGTCCATTGCGGGATCTTTGCACGTCCGTGGTTCCTCAGGGCACCTTTGACGACCTCAAGATGCCGCTGCTGGTCAACACGGTCGACATCGAGAAAGGCACGCAAGTCGTATGGGGATTGCCGGGTCTCCGCGACGTCAGCGTGGCGGACGCCGTCTACGCCTCGTGTTCACTGCCGGGCTTCTTTCCGCCGGGCAATGTCGGCGGGCGCGTCTGTCTCGATGGCGGTGTCATCGACAACCTGCCGGTGTCGGTCGCGTCACTCGGCATGGACATGGTGATCGCTGTGGACGTGGGAAGTTCAGACATGGTGGGCCTGCAGGGCGTGGCCCAGTTGGGGTTCGCCGCGATCTACATGCGCTCCGCGATGACCATGATGCACAAGCTCCAGCAGACACCTCTGTCGGGTTGGGGCGCGCCGCCGATGTTGCTGATCCGTCCCAAGGTTGGTCGCGACTGGCTCAGCTTCACTAACGCGGCCAAGCACATACGCGAAGGCTATCGTGCGGGGACGAAGGCCCTTGAGCACTTCGACCTGTACCTGCAACAGTCGCGCGGCGTGTACCCGCGCAAACGGGTGCGGCTCACCGTGTCCGAGGCGAAGTGCATCGGCTGCGGACTATGCGCCGCGCTGGCGCCAGCGTACATGGGCATGGGACCGAACGGAAAGGCGTTCACTCGCATCGACGAGACGGAATGGGCCTCGCCAGAGGGCGAATTCGTGCACCATTGCCCGACCGGCGCGATCGAAGCAACGCGCGGCGAATTCATCGAGCCGCTGCCTGTCACGGGGCGCGCGCAGTCATCCTGACAGGGCTCGTTTGGCGATTTCGACGTAACGGTCTACCGCCGACACAAGTTCCGCCACTTTCACGTGTTCGTCGTCGCGATGAGCAACGTGGATCGACCCGGGGCCGAAGAGATACGGCGTTCCCCAGTTCGTCAGCATCGGGATGTCGGTTGCGAACGCGGCCACTGATGTCGGGAACCCGGGCAGGGTGCCCAGTCGCACCAGCGGGACCGTAACGCTCTGCTCGAACTCGGCGCGGTCGCGGATCCAGCGCCTGAGCACCGACACCAGATCGACATCGCTGGTGACCAGGCGGGCCATGAGGCGCGCCTCGGCTACAGGCGCCATGACGTTGTCCGCCACTCCGCCGCTGATGGTCCCGATGTTGATGGTCGTCTCGCCCAGGTCGGGATCGACGGGAAGTTTGAGCGTCTCGATCTCGGCGAGGAGCCGGACGAGTTCGCTGATCGCGGACTTGCCGAGGTGCGGATAGGCGGAGTGCGCCGCAGTGCCGCGCGTGCGGAGAGTGAACCGCATCGCGCCCTTGGTTCCGACGGCCAGCGTGCTCTCGGTGGGCTCGCCGTTGATGAGGACGGTGCTGGTCGTCGGCACCTTGTTGGCGGCCTGTGCGCCGTCGTGCGTGACTTCCTCGCCAATGACGAAGAGCAGCGCCACAGGAATGTTCTCTTGGCGCAGGCGATCGGCGGCGAAGACCATGGAGGCCGCAATGCCCTTGGCGTCGCAAGCGCCGCGTCCGCGAATAACGTCGCCATCGAGCCGCGGCGGGATGTACGGCGGCACCGTGTCGAGGTGCGTCGAGAGCGTCACCTGCGGGTTTGCACCGCTCGTTGCCAGAATCGCGTCGCGGCCCGGGGTCACCGGAATGCGCTTCGTGGTCCAGTTGGCGCGCTTCAGGTAGTCGTCCGTCCACGCGACCACGGCGGCCTCGTTACCGCTCGTCGACTCGATTTCCATCAGGCGCATCGTCAGGTCGACCAGCTCGCTCGTCTGCGGCATAAGTCAGGCTTCAGCGGTAGTTCGTTTTCACGCGGATAACGCGGAGGACGCGGAAAGGGCAGGATACAACAGCCGCAAACTATTTGTTGTTAACAGCAGTTTCAGGGTCAGCTGCGTCATCCGCGTGAGAATGTCGCACACCTGAAACGCGATAGATTTGGAATCACCCACTCGCAGCAAACCATCACCGCAATAATGAAGAGCCTGAACTCCTTCGGCGCCCGCGCCACGCTCACGGTTGACGGGCAGCCGTACACGATCTTCCGCCTCGATTCCCTCAGGGCACTCTCGAAGGGCAACAGCGACACGCTCCCCTTCAGCCTCAAGGTCCTCCTCGAGAACCTGCTCAGGAACGAAGACGGCGGGTTCGTGAAGAAGGACGACATTGAAGCGATGGCGAAGTGGGACGTGAATGCCAAGGTCGATCGCGAGATCGCGTTTCGTACCGCCCGCGTGCTGCTCAAGGACTTCACCGGCGTCCCGTGCGTCGTGGATCTCGCGGCGATGCGCGACGCCATCGTGCGGCTCGGCGGTGATCCGGAAAAGATCAACCCGCTGCAGCCGGTGGATCTCGTCATCGACCATTCGGTGCAGGTGGACGAGTACGGGACAGAAGCCGCGTTCCTCCTCAACACCAAGCTGGAGTTCGAGCGCAACAAGGAGCGCTATGTCTTCCTGCGCTGGGGACAGAACGCGCTCAAGAACTTCCGCGCTGTTCCGCCCGGCACCGGCATCTGCCACCAGGTGAACCTCGAGTACCTGGGCAAGACCGTGTTCTCCTCCAGGGAGGGCACCGAGACGCTCGCGTATCCCGATTCGCTCGTTGGCACGGACTCGCACACGACGATGATCAACGGACTCGGCGTGCTGGGCTGGGGCGTCGGCGGTATTGAAGCGGAGGCCGCAATGCTGGGACAGCCGGTCTCGATGCTGATTCCGGAAGTCGTGGGCTTCAGACTTTCCGGAAAGTTGCCGCCGGGATCCACCGCCACGGACCTCGTGCTGACCGTGACGCAGATGCTGCGCGCCAAGAAAGTCGTGGGCAAGTTCGTCGAATTTTATGGGACCGGATTGACGTCCCTTCCCCTCGCGGATCGCGCCACGATCGCGAACATGGCGCCCGAGTACGGCGCCACGATGGGCTTCTTCCCCACAGATGCGGAAACGCTCAAGTACCTGCGCCTTTCGGGACGGACAGAGTCGCACGTCACGCTCGTGGAGGCGTATTGCAAGGAACAGGGCCTCTTCCGCACCGACGAAACACCGGACCCGGTGTTCACGGACACCCTGAGCCTCGATCTCTCCACCGTGGAACCGTCCATGGCGGGACCGAAGCGTCCGCAGGACCGCGTGCCACTCAAGGACGCCAAGTCGATGTACCTGGCGGCGCTCACGCCGGAAATCGAGAAGCTCAACGCGGCCGCAGAGGCGAAAGCGGCTGCTGCGAAACCGGCCGCGGTGGCCGTGATGGAGAACGAAGGCAACTCGGTGCACGCCGCTCAGGAATGCGACTGCGAGCACAACGGCCAGTCGTTCAAGCTCAGGCACGGCGCCGTCGTCATCGCCGCGATCACGAGCTGCACCAACACGTCCAACCCCAGCGTCATGCTCGGTGCCGGCCTCCTCGCGCGCAAAGCCGTCGCGAAGGGGCTCAAGTCCAAGCCGTGGGTGAAGACGTCGTTGGCGCCGGGATCCAAGGTGGTCACCGACTATCTCGCGGCAGCTGGCGTCCAGAAAGACCTCGACGCCTTGGGATTCAACCTCGTGGGCTACGGCTGCACGACCTGCATCGGCAATTCCGGCCCCCTGCCCGACACGATTTCCAAAGTCATCGAAGACCACAAGCTCGTCGTCGCGTCGGTGCTTTCGGGCAACCGCAACTTCGAGGGACGCGTCAATCCGCAGACGCGCTTCAACTACCTCGCGTCGCCGCCGCTCGTGGTCGCGTACGCGCTCGCCGGCCGCATGGACCTGGACCTCACACGCGAGCCACTTGGCATCGGCAAGGACGGGCCGGTGTTCCTGCGCGACATCTGGCCATCGACGCAGGAAGTGGATGAGGAGATGCTGCGCAGCGTGAAGCGCGAGCACTTCGTGAAGCAGTACTCGGATGTCTTCGCGGGCGACCAGCAGTGGCAGGCGCTTTCGGCGCCCGAAGGCAAGACGTACGCGTGGGACGAATCGTCCACCTACGTGAAGAACCCGCCGTACTTCGAAGGCATGACGATGTCGCCGCCGGGCATCCGCCCGATCGCCGGCGCCAAGTGCCTCGCCCTCCTCGGCGACTCGATCACCACGGACCACATCTCTCCCGCCGGCAGCATTCCGCAATCGTCACCGGCCGGAAAGTGGCTCATCGAACACGGCGTCACGAAGAAGGACTTCAATTCCTACGGCGCGCGGCGTGGCAATCACGACGTGATGATGCGCGGCACTTTCGCAAACATCCGTCTCAAGAACGAGATGGCGCCGGGTACCGAAGGTGGCTGGACCGCCATGGAGAAGGGCGGCACACCCCTCTTCATATATGATGCCGCGATGCAGTACGCGGCCACGGCGACGCCACTCGTCATCGTCGCCGGCAAGGAGTACGGCACCGGTTCGTCACGCGACTGGGCGGCCAAAGGCACGATCCTGCTCGGGGTCCGCGCCGTAATCGCGGAGTCGTTCGAGCGCATCCATCGCTCCAACCTCGTGGGCATGGGCGTGCTGCCACTGGAGTTCACCAACGGCGAAACGCGGACCTCGCTCGGTCTTACCGGGTTCGAGACGTATGAGATCGTCGGATTGGACAAGTCACTCAAGGCACGCGCTACCCTCACGGTACGCGCCAAAGGGGCGGACGGAGCCAGGGAATTCAAAGCGATGTGCCGGATTGATACGCCCGAAGAACTGCGGTACTACGAGCACGGCGGCATCCTGCCGTATGTGCTCAGGCAGCTGGTCGGGGGTCGATGACGTCGTGCGCGTAGCGCTGGTGGCGGCAGTCGTCGCGCTGGGCGGCTGCACCTTCTGGTACCGGCCGGTGCCGGTGATTCGCGCCGTCGGGAGAGAGCGCACGGCGATCGCCGGCGATTCCTTCAATGTTCATCGCGATGCCCGGTTCGAGATCTACGGTCCGGGCAGTCGTGCCGTGTTCGACGCGTACGACCAAATGAACCGGACGTACCGGACGTTCAACCGTTATTTCGGGACGGATGCGCCGCGCCTGACCGTGGTGCTGTATCCGGAAACGACCAAACCGCGCGATAGTGCTGCAGTCACCGTACTTCGCGCTCGCGGCGCAACGGTGCTGCGCTTCGTACGACCGATGGACGCGTCGTGGCGCGAACGCACCGGCGAGGATGGGCACACCGGCTCGCTGTGGCCGGTGGGGCCGACCGTCGGGCGACTTCTGCTCGCGTCGATCGCCGCACCCGGCAGCGCACCCGACACCACCTCACTCGCAAAACTCCCGGCGTGGTATCGCTCCGCCGTCATGAGTCTTGTCGGCGACGGGACCGGGCTGCCGCAAGACATCCAGTTTGTAAAGGAGAATCGGCGCGACCGCCTGTTCGTCGATCAGCTCACGGCAGCCGAACGCCCGACCACTGCCGACAGCCTGCTCGATCCGTACCGGCGCAATGAAGTACGCGATCGCGACTGGTCCTTCTCGGCGCAGTCCAGCGCTTTCATGCAGTTCCTCCTGGACCGCGAGGGGCCAGGAACCATGGCGATGCTCGGATACGGGTTTCTCAACGGCGAGACCTTCGCGCAACAGGCGGCGCGGTTTCGCGTACTGCCACAGCACCTGATGGACATGGATGCCCGATGGTTGTTGTGGATCGACGCCCAACGCTCAGTCTACTGAGCGCCGCACTATGTCATTTGGCGGCGCGCTTGTATCTTCGCGTCGTACCCTCGCGAGCAGAGACACGCCAATGAAAACCCAGAGTCTGATGATCGCTTTGCTGGCCGCCGCGCTCACCGCCTCGATGGCGGGAGCGCAGCAACCCGCAGCGGCACCGCCGCCGCCCGCGCTTCCGGTTCCTGAACTGGGAACCGACGCGCCCGACTTCGAGTTCACGCCGATCACGACGGGCGGCATCGGAAAATCAACCAAGCTGTCCGCGCTGAAGGGCCAGACCGTGGTTGTCTGGTTCTTCCCCAAAGCGCGGACACGTGGCTGAACAGTCCAAACTGAAGCGTACCGTGATCAGTACGCTACGATGTTCAACGGCGGCAAGGGCGTGTACCTGCTCGGCATTAGCGTCGACGCGGACACCACGCTTGCCGCTTGGGCTGTCGAAAAAAACTACCCGGGCGCCTATGCGAGCGACCCTGGCCAAGTGATCCTCAAGGCGTACGGCTCCGCGCGCGGCGCTGCGGCGCAACGCAACCTCTTTGTCGTCGGACCGGACGGCAAAATCAAATACGGCAAGGTGAGCTTCAACGTGATGTCGGCAGACGCCTACACGGAACTCGAAAAGGCCGTTGATCAGGCGGCGGGAGTTGCCTCGCCGCCGTGAGCGGCGCTCGCGAACGATTGATCGAGCTGTACAACGCCGCGGTCGCCGGCGCGAACGTGGAGTCCCTGACAGCTGACGCGGTGGCGGGCGTTCCCATGGAACGGCGCAGCCGCGTTTGGCTTTTCAGCTTTGGCAAAGCGGCGACCGGAATGGCCGCGGCCGCCTTTACGGCGCTCAAGCGCGGCTTGGGCGAAGTGGCAGGCGGCGTGGTCGTCGCGCCGGAGAAATGCGAAGCCCCGTCGGGAGCCATTGCCGCGCTGGTCGGCGACCATCCGATTCCGGGCAAGCGATCCTTCGACGCGGCGGTACGGGTCGCACAGGCGCTGTCGCAGAAACGCGGCGGCGATCTCGGCGTGGTCCTGCTGTCCGGCGGGGCGTCCAGCATGATCGGCGCGCCGCTCAAGGGGCTGGCCGAGTCCGACTACATCCAGCTCTGCGAAACGCTCGTCGCCTCCGGCCTCGATATCGGACGACTCAACACGATCCGGAAACGATTTTCGATGTGGGGCGCGGGCCGCATGGCGCTCGCACTGGCTCCGGCGCGCACCGTTTGCTTCGCCGTGTCCGACGTTCCCGACAACGACATCGCCAGCATCGGGTCCGGCCCGTGCGTCCCGGACGCGACGACGGTGCAAAAGGTGGCCGAGATCCTCGATTCGTCCAAGCTCATGGCCAAGCTTGCGCCGCCGTTCCGGCAGTACCTCGCCGCAGTCGCGAAGGGAACGTCGCCCGAGACGCCGAAGCTGAACCATCCCGCCTTTGCGCACGTCGTTGCCAAAGTGATCGCGACGAACGCGGTGGCGCTCACGGCCGCAGCGACGTCGGCCCGCCGCGCCGGACTCACGACGACCGTCAGCGAAGTCCCGCTCACCGGCGACGCGGCAAGCGCCGGCGCGCGGATCGCAACGTCCTTGGTGGAGGCGCGCGACTCGGGCGTCCAGGCACCTCGGGTTTTTCTCTGGGGCGGCGAAACCACGGTGCACTTGAACGGGAATGCCGGCGCACCGCCGCCCGGCGGCCGCTGCCAGGAATTCGCGCTCGCGGCCGCGAAACGCATGGCTGAACTGGGTGAGCGTGCTAACGGTATCACGATTCTCGCCGCCGGCACCGACGGCCGCGACGGCAGCACCACCGCTGCGGGCGCGGTCGTCGACGCGCACACGTGGTCGCGCATCAAGGAAAAGGGCCGCGACCCCGAGGCCGCGCTGCGTCAGCACGATGCGCACGGCGCGCTGGCGGCGGTGAATGCCTTGTTCTCACCGGGCCTCACTGGCACCAACGTGATGGACGTGACGATCGCGTTGGTCCAGTAGATTTCCCGCGATGAGGCCCCCTTTTACAGTCGGCATCATTCAGGACGCGGCAGTCCCTGACATGCGCGCCAACGTCGACGCCGCGATTGCGCGCGTCCGTGAGGCCGCGGCGCGCGGGGCGCAAGTCATCTGCCTGAAAGAGCTGTTCAACGCGCCGTACTTCGCCAAGTCACAGCGCCACGAACGCTTCGATATCGCCGAGACGATTCCCGGTCCGACGACCGACGCGATGGCGATAATCGCCAAGGAACTCGCGGTCGTTCTCGTCGTGCCGATCTTCGAGAAGCAGGCCAAGGGTGTGTACCGCAACTCGGCTGCGATCATCGACGCCGACGGCACTGTGTTGGGCGTGTATCGCAAGATGCACATCCCCGATGACCCGCTGTTCAACGAGAAGTTCTACTTCACGCCGGGCGACGCAACGGTTGACGAGAGCCTTGCCGGCAACGGGAGCATCGCCAAGCAGGCGACGGGGTTCCGCGTGTGGCATACGCGCTATGCCGACATCGGCGTGCTCATCTGCTGGGACCAGTGGTATCCCGAGGCGGCACGCATCACCTCCCTGCTCGGCGCCGAGGTGCTGTTCTACCCGACCGCGATCGCCTGGCATCCGAAAGAGAAGGCAGAGTTCGGCAAGGCGCAGGTAGACGCGTGGCGCACGATACAGCGCGCACATGCCATCGCGAACGGAGTCTTCGTCGCCTCGCCCAACCGCATCGGGCACGAGGACGAACCCGGCACCGACGGCCTCGAGTTCTTCGGCCACTCGTTTATCGCCGACCCATTCGGGCGCATGCTCGCTGAAGCCGAGACATCGCCAACGATTCTCATCGCGAAGTGCGATCCGAAGCTCATCGAAGAGACCCGCCGCAACTGGCCGTTTCTTCGAGACCGCAGAATTGACGCGTACGCGCCAATTCTTTCGCGGTACCTCGGCTCGCGGTGAGGCGCTGGCCGGCGGAGTGGGAGAAGCACGAGGCCACGTGGATCTCGTGGCCCCACCACGAACCTGATTGGCCCGGAAAACTCGCGCCGATCCCTTGGGTGTACGCCGAGATTGCGCGCGTAATCTCCAAGCACGAGCGCGTCGAGATCATCTGCCATGACCAAGGCGTCAAGGCGTCCGCCCTCAAGCATCTCGCGGCCCATGGCGTACGCGCCAATGTCAACGTGCACGTCGTGCCGACCGATCGCGTCTGGCTGCGCGACTCGTTCCCGACGATGGTCGACAACAATGGCGTCGGCGAGTGCGTGTCGTGGCGGTTCAACGGCTGGGCCAAGTACGACAACTACGCGCTCGACGCCAAACTCGGCGGCGCGGCCTCCACGCTCACCGGAATCCCCACGGTGGAACCGCTCCGACCGGGTGCGCGTGATCGGCTTGTGCTCGAAGGCGGCGCCATCGACTCCGACGGGCGCGGCACGCTCCTCACGACCGAGGAATGCCTGCTCTCGGACGTGCAGACGCGCAATCCAGGACTGACGCGCCAGCAGTACGAGGCCGCCTTCGAAGAGTGGCTCGGCATCACGAAGACTGTTTGGCTCGGCGAAGGTTGCGTCGGCGACGACACGCACGGCCACGTGGATGACATCGCGCGCTTCGTCGCACCGGGCGTCGTGGTGCTGGCGTTCGAGAGTGATCCCGCCGACGAGAACCACAAACGCTCGGTCGACAATCTGCGACGACTGGAACTCGCGGGCGGCCTGCGCGTCGTGAAGTTGCCGTACCCGCGCGCGGTGATGATGGACGGCCAGCGATTGCCGGCGAGTTACGCAAATTTCTACATCGCCAACGGCGTTGTGATCGTGCCGACGTTCAACGACACGAATGACCGCGTCGCCCTCAACACGCTGGCAGACCTGATGCCCGGCCGCGAGGTCGTTGGCATCAGCTGCCTGGATCTCGTGTGGGGACTGGGCACGTTGCACTGCCTCACGCAGCAGCAACCGGCGATCCCGGGATGACGCGCGCCCCGTCGCACACCTTGGTGTACGACGGACAATGCCGACTGTGCCAGCGCGCAGTGGCCACCGTTCGCTCGCTGGATCCGCCCGGCCGCATCGAGATCATCGCGTCCCAGGTACCCGGCGTTCGCGCGCGCTTTCCCGCGATCCCGCCGACCGCGTTCGACGACGCGATGCACCTGATCCGCCCCGACGGCGCCACGTGGAGCGGCGCCCTGGCAGTCGAGGAGCTGTTGCGCGTGCTGCCGCGGACGCGATGGTTCGCGCCCGTGTTCTACATCCCCCTCGTGCGTGAAATCGCGGACGCGGTGTACCGGTGGGTTGCGCGAAACCGGCACTCGCTCGGATGCGGGGAGCACTGCAGGCCATAACTTCCTGCATGCGCCTCGAAACCATCGCCGTTCACGCGGGACACGCGCCTGACCCCGTCACCGGAGCGGTGACGCCCGCGATTCACCTCTCCACTACGTTCGAACGGGAACCGGATCTCAGCTTCCGTGCCGGCCACCTGTACGCCCGCATTTCGAATCCGAACCGCTCCGCGCTCGAAACGTGTCTGGCGCGGCTCGAAGGCGGTGGCGCGGCAGCGTGCTTCTCGTCCGGCTCTGCGGCGACGACCGCGATCTTCCAGTCCCTCGGTCCGGACGATCACGTCCTACTGCCGCGCGATGCCTACTACGGCTCAATCAAGATCGTCCGCGACATCTTCGGGCCGTGGAAGCTCAAGTACACACCGCTCGATATGACGGACCTGGCCAGCATCGAGCGCGCCATCACGAAACAGACGAAAGTCGTTTGGGTCGAAACGCCGTCCAATCCGCTGGTGCGCGTAGTGGACATCGCCGCCGTCGCCACACTCGCCAAGCAGGCCGGCGCCTGGGTGGTGGTGGACAACACGTGGGGAACGCCGGTGCTGCAACGTCCGCTGGAACTCGGCGCGGACATCGTGATGCACTCGACCACGAAGTACCTCGGTGGACACAGCGACGTGCTCGGAGGCGCGCTGGTCGCCAAGGACGAGACGCATCCCCTCTTCGCCAAGGCGCGCATCGTTCAGAAAGAAACAGGTGCCGTGCCGTCGCCCTTCGAATGTTGGCTCACGCACCGCGGGATTCGCACGCTGCCCGCCCGCGTGCGCGTGCAAACCGAGAACGCCAAGCGTGTGGCCGAGTTCCTTGCGGCCCACAAGAAAGTGGAAGTCGTCCACTACCCCGGCCTCAAGTCGCACCATGCCTACGACATCGCCCGGAAGCAGATGTCCGGCCCGGGAGGAATGCTGTCACTGCAGGTGCGCGGCGGCAGAGATGCGGCCATCGGCATGACCAACCGTCTCAAGCTCATCACGCGCGCCACCAGCCTTGGCGGGACCGAAACGCTCATCGAACACCGGCATTCGATTGAAGGCCCGGACACGCTGGCGCCGGAGAACCTGCTGCGTATGTCCGTCGGCCTCGAGCATCCGGACGACATCATCGAGGATCTGGATCAGGCGCTGCGATGAGCAGAGCGGTCGTGCTGTTGAGCGGTGGGCTGGATTCGACCACCACGCTCGCCGTGGCCAAGCGCGACGGCCACGAACTGTTCGCGATGTCATTCGCCTACGGACAGCGCCACGCGTTGGAGGTCGACGCCGCGCGCCGTATCGCCAAGGCCGCAGGCGTCGCGGATCACGTCGTCGTGAGCATCGACCTGCGGATCTTCGGCGGATCGGCATTGACATCCGATATCCCCGTTCCGAAGTCCGGCTCGGCACAGCCGACAATCCCGGTCACCTACGTGCCGGCGCGCAACACGATCTTCCTGTCGTACGCGTTGGCCTGGGCCGAAGTCCTGCGCGCCCGAGACATCTACATCGGAGTGAATGCCCTGGACTACTCCGGCTACCCGGACTGCCGGCCGGAGTATGTGGACGCGTTCGAGCACCTCGCGGCGTTGGCAACGAAGGCCGGAGTGGAGGGGTCGCCGACCCGAATTCGCGCACCCCTCATCGACAAGACGAAGGCCGAAATCATCAGGCTCGGCGTGTCATTGGGGGTCGACTACGCACAGACCATTAGTTGCTATGACCCCGATGCGGCGGGACTCGCGTGCGGGCTGTGCGATTCCTGCACGTTGCGGCAGGAAGGCTTCCGCGCTGCGGGCCTGAGAGATCCGGAACGCTATGTACAGCGTTAGGGAGATCTTCTACACGCTTCAGGGCGAGGGCTTTCACGCAGGTCGCCCCGCCGTGTTCTGCCGCTTTTCGGGCTGCAACTTGTGGACCGGACACGAGAAGGATCGATCCAACGCCGTCTGCAAGTTCTGCGACACGGAGTTTGTCGGCGTCGGGCCGGATGGGGGCAAGTTCGCGACGGCAGGAGAGCTCGCGGGCCGCGTAGCCGCAGTTTGGGGTCATCCCGAGCGCAGCGAGGGATCTGCAGGTAGCGAACTACAGATTCCTCGCTCCGCTCGGAATGACAAATACGTCGTGTGTACCGGTGGCGAGCCCCTGCTCCAGCTCGACGAGCCGCTCATTGACGCATTCCACAGGGCCGGTTTTGAGGTTGGGGTTGAGACCAACGGTACCCAGCCGGCTCCGGCGGGAATCGACTGGCTCTGTGTCAGCCCAAAGGCCGACGCGCCCCTGGTCGTGAGCAACGGTGACGAGCTCAAGCTCGTATACCCACAGAGCGAACCGGCCGCCCAGCCGGAGCGCTTCACTCACCTTGCCTTTCGGCATTTTTCACTGCAACCGATGGACGGACCGGCTCTCGCGGAGAACACCCGCCGAACCGTACAATACTGTCTGTCGCATCCTCGTTGGCGCCTGAGCCTTCAGACTCACAAGCTCTTGGGTCTTCGTTAGTCCTTCCCCTTTCACTGGTTAGCCATGAAACAGTCTCGAGTGCTGATGCTCGCTGTATCCGCCGTTGTCGCCAGCTCCAGTCTGGCGTTCGCTCAAGAGGACACCCTTCGCGGCGCCGGCGGTCCCGGCGGCGCTGGCCCGGGTGCTGCCCGCGCGCCGCGTCCGTACGACCGCGTCATTACCAAGGACGCCAAGACCAAGAAGGGTCTCTTCATCACCCACATCATCGGTGATCAGCTGTTCTTTGAGATCCCGCCCAGGGAACTGATGAAGGAGCAGGTGGTCATCGGCCGCTACGCTAAGGCGCCGGCCCCAGTGGGCGGCGGCGGCGGTGGCGCAGGTGGCGGTGTGGCGCAGCCGGCGTACGGCGGCGACCAGTTCCTGAATCGCACGCTCACGTGGGAACGCCGCGGCAACCGGATCCTGCTGCGCTCACCCACGAATGTGATCCTGTCGAGCGACCCGTCGAACCCGGTCTCCAAGGCAGTCGAGAACTCGAATTACGCGCCCATCATCGCGACGTTCAGCGTCGAGTCGTACGGGCCCGACAGCGCGGCCGTCATCAATGCGACACGCATCTTCACGACCGCGATGGCGGAGTTCAAGGCGCTGCCGGGAACGGGCGGCCAGGTTGTGGACGCGGCCCGATCGTTCATCGAGAACGCGCTCGCGTTCCCGGACAACTTCGAGATTGAAGCCACGCAGACCGGCACTGCAACCCCGACGCCAGCCCCTGGTGGCGGTGGTGGCGCCGCTGCCGCAGGAGCCGCGCGCGCCGTCAGCGCAGTCGGACACTGGAGCTTCGTCCGCCTTCCAGAAGTGCCGATGATGCCGCGCCGCTTCGACGAGCGCGTCGGCTACTTCTCGATGGGCAACACGGACTTCGGCACGGGCGAACACCGCTCGGCCGACCGCCAGTACATCACGCGCTATCGCCTGGAATGCAGCGAGCGCAAGTCGGGCAACCTGTGCTATCCCAAGAAGCCAATTACGTACCACGTGGATCGCGACACGCCCGAGTGGCTCAAGCGGTGGGTGCGCGCCGGCATCGTGGAATGGCAGTCAGCCTTCGAGGCCGCCGGGTTCAAGGACGGCATCGTCGCCGCAGATCAGCCGGCCAACGATCCTGAATGGTCGCCGGAGGACGTCCGTCACACGATGATCCGCTGGCTCCCGTCCACGACGGAAAACGCTGTCGGTCCGCACGTGCACGATCCGCGCACGGGTGAGATCCTCAACGGCTCCGTACGGATGTTCCACAACATCATGAACCTGCAGCGCTCCTGGTACTTCACGCAGGTGTCGCCGCTTGACGCGCGCGCGCGCAAGATGCCGTTCCCGGACACGCTGATGGGTCGCTTGGTGCAGTTCGTCGTGGCGCACGAAATCGGCCACACGCTTGGCCTGCAGCACGACCAGATCGGCAGCTCCACGTATCCGGCTGACAGCGTTCGCAGCCGCACGTGGGTCGCCAAGATGGGTCACAGCCCAAGCATCATGGACTACTCGCGCTTCAACTACGTGGCGCAGCCGGAAGACAACATTCCGGTGCAGTACTTGTTGCCCACCGTTGGACCGTACGACAAGTACGCCATCATGTGGGGGTACAAGCCGATCCCGAACGTGAAGACGTCGGACGACGAACGCACCACGCTGAACGCCTGGTCGCGTATTCAGGACACGGTGCCGTGGTAC
>JANNRQ010000123.1:0-4713 GCA_031401495.1 Gemmatimonadota bacterium | reverse complement strand
GTGCCACGCGGTTTCCTCGCTGTCGAGCACCCCTCCCTGGCCCGATGCAAGTATCTCGACACCAATCCGCAGTTCGTGGCAGTGGACCTCGCCCGCCAACTGCTCCCCGGGACATTCGAGCACGCGCTGAACCACCTGCTCGACCACGAGGTCGACCTGACGCTCTTCGACGCCCGGTTCCGGAATGACACGACCGGCGCGCCCGCCTACCCGCCGGCGATGTTGCTCAAGGTCGTGCTGTTCGCGTACTCGCACGGGATCGTCCGCAGTCGGGCCATCGAGCGGGCGTGCCAGGAGCACGTCACGTTCATGGCGCTCTGCGGCATGACGGCCCCGCACTTCACGACGATCGCGCACTTTGTCAGTACGTTGCGTGACGACATCGCGCAGGTCTTCGCGGCGGTGCTCGCGGTGTGCGACGGCCAGGGGCTGATCGGGCGCGAGATGTTTGCGATCGATGGCGTCAAACTGCCCAGCAACGCGTCCAAGCATCGGAGCGGCACGCGCGCCGAGTTCGCGCAGCGGGCCGAGAAACTGGAAGTGGCCGCGCAGACCATGCTCGATCGGCACCGCGCAACCGACGCCCTGGACCTGGAGCCCGATGTCGCCGCCAAGACGACGGCGCGCGTCGCGCGACTCACCCGCGATGCCAAGCAGTTGCGCGCGTGGCTCGCCACGCATCCGGACGATCGCCGCGGGCCGACCGGCGGGGTGCGCAAGAGCAATCGGACCGACAACGAGAGTGCCAAGATGGCGACGGACAAGGGCGTCATCCAAGGGTACACCGGCGTCGCGGCCGTGGACGCGGCGCACCAAAGCATCGTGCATGCGCAAGCGTACGGAACAGGCTCCGAGCAAGAATTGCTACTGCCGGTCGTCGACGCGCTCGCCCCCCTTCGTACGAGCGCCACACTGCTGACTGCCGACGCCGGGTACCGTAGCGAAGCGAATCTCGCCGCGCTGGCGGACCGCGACGTGACGGCCCTCATCGCGGATCCCGACCTGCGCAAACGCGACGAGCGGTTCGCCGATCGCGCGCACCACACGAGCGCGCCCGATCCGTTGCATGACAAGTCGCGCGAGGAACCGCACGAGTCGGCCGTGTTTACGCCGAGCGACTTCCGGTATGATGCGGAGGCGCGCACCTGTGTGTGCCCGGCGGGCAAGTCGTTGGATCGCAAAGGCGCCAGGAACGTGACGAATGGGTACGTTGGCGAGCATTTTCGTGGCGCGAAGCGCGACTGCGTTCCGTGTGCACTGCGCGCAGCGTGACTGAACACGCCTGACACGACACCGGTGCGCAACGTCGCGTTCTTTCGTGAGCGAGTGTCGGTCGTGACGGTCCCGCCGCCGAAGGACACACACACGACTCGCATGCAGCAGCGGCTCGATACGCCAGCAGGCCGCGCAGCGTATGGGCGGCGATTCGCCACCGTCGAGCCGGTGTTCGGGAATCTGCGCTACAACAAGCGGCTCGATCGCTTCACGCTGCGCGGTCGCACGAAGGTCAACGGCCAGTGGCAACTCTTTTGCCTGGTGCACAACATCGAGAAGCTCACCCACGCGGGTTACGCGGCATGAGTCACGTGAAGTGCGCTGCGCGCGCTGTAACTGTCGGCGTGAACAGCGCCCCGCAAGTATGCGCCAGCCGGTCTCCGAGTATCCCGCGCGCTTTTGCGTGACGGGCCATCGGCCGGCGGAGCCCGTTGAGGCTTTTTCTACAACCTCAACGAAACGGGGTTCTGCTGCAATGCGACCGCACCAAAATTACTCCTGCTCACCGACCGCCGGTCGCATTGTCAGCAGCAACCCGGGTTAGAGCGCTCCTCGCGCCTCACATGCCTTTGCCGCCGGGCGTCTCAGCGAGCTGCCGCAGGAACGAACCAACCGCGATGCTGAATGCGCCGCCATTCGCACGCCGCCACTGCGCGTATCCGTCGCGGTAGTCTGGTACGGGCCCCGAATCGACCAGCCTTGACACTACGCTGGACTCGATCGCCGCGCGCACGAACGGCATGTGCTCCACTGTGTGCTGTCCGTTCAGTACGCGGCCGGTCTCTGACATGTCGAGACTGTCAAGGCGGACGTGAACAACCGCTCCCAGCATCGGCACCGAATCAATCCGTAGCACGGTTAGGGTAGCGCGAGACTGTTCACGGGGAGCCCTAAACGACCAGACTTGGCCTGGCGCATAGACCTCGTCGCGAACGACTGGATAGTCGGTTTCGCGCGAGGTCTCGCAGCCGACAAGCGCACAACCGCCGAGCACCGCAACAACTTGACGCAGGATCACAACGTGCTCCAATGGATTCCGAGCGCTCTAACGAAACTGGGTTCTGCTGCACTGCGGCCGCACAAACGGTACTCCTGATCACCGACCAGTGGCCGCAGTGGCGGCAGCAACGCGTGTTAGCGAGCCGTCAGCCGGCACGGGGCAACCGGGTCAAGCGCCCGATCTCCGCCGCCTCTGCCGATCGGACCGCATGCCACAAATCCCAATCCTGCTGCAAGCCCAACCAAAAATCCGCACTCATCCCGGTCACCTGCGCGAGGCGGAGCGCCGTGTCGGGCGTTACGGCGCGCTTGGCGTTCACCACTTCGTTCAGCCGGGGAAACGACACGCCGAGCTGAATAGCAAAGGCGGACTGCGAGATCCCCAACGGCTTGAGGAACTCTTCGCGCAGCATCTCTCCCGGATGCGTCGGCGGGCGATGCGTCGGGAGCCGTCGCTGCACCAGAGCCGTCAGGCGCGGCGGCTGAGTGGTAGTCCGTGACTTCAACTTTGTCGGCATAGCCATCCTCCCAAACGAAGCAAATCCGATACTGGTCATTGATGCGGATACTGTGTTGCCCCTTCCGGTCGCCGTGGAGCGCCTTCAATCGATTCTTGGGCGGCACCGCCAGCTCCCGCAGCTCCCGCACCCGGTTCAGCTGCGTGAGCTTGCGCGCGAGCACCGCCCACAGTGTCGAGGGGCAGGCCCGGCGCGCGCGCACGCTGTCCACGCCATTGAACAAGTCTTCGGTCGCGAGATTCGCGAAGGTGCGTATCACGCGTGCTATTATAACGACAGCCGTAGCAACGCGCCACCAGCACGGGACTGGCCTGCCGGTCCACGCCCGTGCGCCAACGACAGCCACGCCACTCGAGCACACGAAAACTGAGGTGCAGGCTCGCTAACGAAACTGGGTTCTGCTGCACTGCAACTGCACGATCTCAATCCTGATCACCGACCTGCGGCCGCAGTGGCAGCAGCAACGCGGGTTAGCCAGCGATTCGCTCGATGTCCATCGGCAACTGGCGCAAGACCAATCGTCCAAGGTCAACTTTGCGGCTCGCGTTGTCGATGTCGATGCCGACCAGATTGCCATCGCGATCATAGTCAAGCACAACACCGTCAGAGATCTCCCGGCTGTCCGCGCTCGGCAGCTCCGACAAGTCGATGTACAACGAGTCCGTCTCGGGGTGGTAGTTCAGCTTCATGGCGTGAACCCTCGGTGAGGGAAAGCGTTGTGGATCGTCGTGCGGTCATCCAGCGTCACTACCCGCAAGTACCGCCCGCCGAACTCAGGAATCGCCGCCCAGAACCGCCAGCGATTGTTCTCTTGCCGTTCCACGCGGATCGGTGCCACAAGAACCCGAATGCACCACTCGCGTTCCAGATACGGCCGCTTGCGCAATACCTCATTCTCGAAGTAGTCCGTGAAAGCGTAGTCGGCCATGGGTGAAAGGTAACCGAGGCCCCGGCGGCTCGTGGAGCGCTGGATACCGCCGCCGGCACGACGGCGACGCGACACAATCGCTTGCCTCCACAGGCGCTCCATCGACTCGAATGCGCGTGCTAACCCGCCCAACAATGCCACTCCCGCTGGCTAACGAAACTGGGTTCTGCTGCACTGCGGCCTACGGATGCTACTCCTGCTCACCGACCAGCGGCCGCAGTGGCAGCAGCAACGCGGGTTAGGCAGGCGCCAGAAGCCTCGCGGCAGCCAGCCCCGGCTGACAACGGCTACTGACCAGGCCTGTGTGGACCACATCCGCGAAACTTCCATGCACCGTCGATTAGCGCGACGCTGGCGCACGCAGGTCCTCCGTCACGCGCCGTCCCGTGGATGGCGCCGTCGAGGACTGCGTGTCCCGTCATCTCCTGCAACGCTGCGAGATCGATGGTAGCAAGTGAGACCTTCGCCCGACGGTCCCAGCACGACAACGGCTCTGCGGCGCGCTTCCCGGAGTTGACGTATACAAAGCGCGCGGCGGGCGGCCCCTGTATCGCCGCACCGCAGAGCTGAACCGTCCCGCGCTGATTCGGCCCGAGGGTCAGCGCTACTTCAAACATTTGCTGATCGTGTGTAACGTGAATCGGCGGTAGCAATTCGTCGCGGCCGAGCTGAACGGCCCAGCGCACTCCCGGCGGCGGTCGCACGATGCTGAGGCGAAGCGTGACGGGCATATCAGACTGCATCGCTTCTTGCCTCCAGAACGAAGGGACATCTGCCTAACGAGACAGGGTTCTGCTGCAGCTGCGGCTTCACAATCTGACTCCTGCTCACGATACCCCGGCCGCAGCGTCAGCAGCAACCCGGGTTAGGGATTAATGGCGAGCCGACCGATCGCCGTGTCGACTTGCGCGAGCTTGGACTGGCCGGTGGGCTTGAGTAGTTCGTCGAGGGCTAACGCATACGTGACAATCGCGACCTTCGCGGCGCCGCTGG
>JANNRQ010000122.1:0-14086 GCA_031401495.1 Gemmatimonadota bacterium | reverse complement strand
GCAACACCGGCACGCTGGCGCGAACCTTCTCGATCCATGCGCGGTCGAGCCTGAGCGGCGGCAGGTCCGGCACCGGGAAGTAGCGATAGTCGTGACTACCCTCCTTGGTCCGCGACGGGCGCACCTCGTTGGCGTTGGCGTCCCAGAGCATCGTCTGCTGCAGGACCTTGCCACCGGCGTCGAGCACACCACACTGCCGCACGAACTCGAGTTCCAGCGCGCGTTCCACGCCGGAGAACGAGTTCATGTTCTTGACTTCGGTCTTCTGACCCAGCGTCGTGTCGCCGCGCTTGCGCGCAGAGACGTTGGCGTCGACGCGAAGGCTGCCCTCCTCCATGCTTACGTTGCTGACGCCCGTGAACTCGAGAATCTCCTTGATGGCCCGGAGGTACTCGCCGGCTTCCGCGGGCGAGCGCATGTCCGGCTCGCTGACAATCTCGATGAGCGGGACGCCGGCGCGATTGAGGTCGATGGCCGTAACGCCGTGGTACCGGTCGTGCAGCGACTTGCCCGCGTCCTCTTCCATATGGACGCGCGTGATACCGACGTTGCCGACCCGACCGCCGGTCGCCAACGGTTTGTCGAACTGGGAGATCTGGTAGCCCTTGGGTAGGTCCGGATAGAAGTAGTTCTTGCGCGCAAAGATCGACGTCTCGTGCACAGTGCAGCCGAGGGCGAGCGCCGCGCGCACCGCGAGTTCGACCGCCTTCTCATTGAGCACAGGCAGCGCACCGGGCAACGCCAAGCAGACGGGGCACGTGTTGCTATTGGGTGGATCGCCGAACGAGGTCTTACAGGAGCAGAAGGCTTTTGTGCTCGTTAGCAACTGGCAGTGCACTTCGAGGCCGACAACCATTTCGTACTCGTGCTTGGTGCTTCGTGCTTCGTGCTTCGTCGTCACGAGTGCGCCTCCGCGCCAAGCGCTTGTTCGAGCGCGTGGGCGTAGGCGAACATCTGCTTTTCCCTGAAGTGCGGCGCGATGAACTGGCCGCCGACCGGGAGCTTCCCCACGCGACCGATCGGCAGCGACATGGCGGGCACGCCGGCAAGGTTCGCGGTGCAGGTAAAGATGTCGCTCAGGTACATCTCGTACGGGTCGCTCTTGGCCCCGAACGCGAACGCTGGCGTCGGCGTCGTGGGCGTAAAGAGCGCATGCACGCCCTGCGCGAAGACCTTTTTGAAATCGTCCGCGATTAAGGTGCGCACCTGCATCGCCTTTCTATAGTAGGCGTCGTAGTAGCCGGCCGAGAGGACGTACGTGCCGAGCATGATGCGCCGGGTGACTTCGGCGCCGAAGCCCGTGGATCGCGTGGCTTCGTAGAGACCGCGCAACCCGTCGCCGGTAATCCGAAGCCCGTACCTGACTCCGTCGAAACGAGCGAGGTTCGAGGACGCCTCAGCCGGCGCGATGATGTAGTAGACGGGAATGGCGGACGCTGTATTCGGAAGTGAAACGTCGCGAATCTCGGCGCCCAGCGACTTGAGTCGTTCGAAACTCGCCGCGCACCTAGCTGCGATGCCGGGATCGAGGCTCTCCGGGAAGTATTCCGTTGGCCTGCCGATGACGACGCCCTTCAGCGAGGCGTCGCCGAACGCGGCGTAGTCATCCACCGGAACGTCCGCGGTGGTTGCGTCGAGGTCGTCGCGGCCAGCGATAGCACGCAGTGCGATAGCCGCGTCCTCGACGCAGCCGCCGAACACCCCGACCTGGTCCAGCGACGACGCGAACGCAACGAGCCCGTACCGGCTCACGCGACCGTAGGTGGGCTTTACGCCGACGATGCCGCAGAACGCCGCGGGCTGGCGCACCGAACCGCCGGTCTCCGAGCCGAGCGCGATCGTGACGACGCCTGCCGCGACGGCGGCGGCAGAACCACCGGACGATCCGCCGGGAACGAGCGCCGGCGCGACCGGGTTCTTCGTGGGACCGAACGCGCTGTTCTCCGTAGACGAACCCATCGCGAACTCGTCGAGGTTCGTCTTGCCGATCGTCACCGCGCCCGCCTTGCGCAGGCGATCGATGACGGTCGCCGTGTACGGGCTCACGTAGCCTTCGAGAATCTTCGAGCCGCAGCTCAGCTGAAGGCCAGACACGGCGATGTTGTCCTTCGCCGCATACGGAACGCCGATTAACGGCTGTTTTAGGTCGTAGGCCACTTCAAGCTGCTTGGCGTGCGCGCCAGCTTGCTCCTCGGCAAGGGCGAGAAAGACGTTGAGCTTGTCGACGGAGTCCACCTCGCGCGCGCGTGCCAGCGCGGCGTTCGTCACGGTCGCAGCCGTGGTCTTTCCGGAGCGAATGCTCTCCGCGATTTGAGCCGCGGACTTCGCCTTGCTCACTCGGCGACGTCCTCGTGCGTCGCGAGGCGCGGGACGAGCAACAGGCTGTCGCGGGCTTCAGGCGCGATGTCTGACGCACTCCCGGTCATCTGCGCTGCCGGGCCTTTGTCCTCCCGCACGCGCATGCCGGAATCGATCGCAGAATACTCTGCGACGCCGTCGGTATTGATGCGACCGAGGGCCTCCATGTGCTCGAGGATCGTATTGAGCTCGCGCGTGAGCGCCTGGGCGCGCTCGTCCGAGAGTCCGAGCCGCGCCAGAAGCGCGACGTGCTTCACGTCCGCGACGGAAACCGGAGCCGCCATGCTAGTCGGTGTCGGATTCGAGGTTGGCCTGCGCGATCACGAGCGTCTTGCGACCAATGTTGTCGTCGTCGAAATCGATCTTGACCTTGGCCTGCTTTCCAGCGCCCGCGATTTCGGCGACGGTGCCAGCGCCGAATAAACGATGCTTGACGCGCGCGCCAATGTTGTACCGCGCGGCCAACTGTGACTCGTCCTCAGCCTCCACACGACGGCGCACCGGAGTTCCGGCCCGGCGACTGCTGGCCGACACGTGCTCGAACGTATCGTCGTCGCCCGTCATGGTCGAATGCGCTCGACCGCCCCACGGCGACGCGCCGCGCATCATGGAACTCATGACGGCGCGGCCGCTGCCACGCACCTTGATCGTGGAGCGCTCGTCAAGCAACGACTTCGGAATCGCTCGCAGGAAGCTGGACGGGCCTGAACGGTTGAGTTCGCCGTTCCTGCGACGTTCCTCCGCGTAACTGAGCAGCAGCGTCTTCTCGGCGCGCGTGATCGCGACGTAGAACAGGCGGCGCTCCTCTTCGAGCTGGTCGGGGTCCTCGTATGAGCGCGCCAGCGGAAAGAGTCCGTCTTCGAGACCGGTGACGAACACAATCGGGAACTCCAGGCCCTTGGCATTGTGCATCGTCATCATCGTGATGGCGTCGCCGTCCGACGCCAGCGAATCCACGTCCGCGATGAGCGCCGCGCGCTGGAGGAACGAGTCAAGCGCCGTCATGCTGACCTCCCCGCCTTCGTCCACAACCGATTCGGCGGCTCCGCTGATGAGCTCACGCACGTTCTCGAGGCGCTCGCGCGCGGCCTCCTCGCCTTCGGCTCGGAGGTGTTCGTCGTAGCGCGTCTCGATGACCAGCTCGCGCAGGAGTTCATCCACGGCAAGATCCGCGACTTTCCCGCGGAATGTCTCGATCAACGCAGCGAACCCGGCGAGCGCTGTGCGCGCGACGGGACGCAGGTCTCCGGTGATGCTCGGATCGGTTGCTGCGCGCAGCAGCGGAATGCCGACCTGGCGCGCGCGCTCCGCGAGGAACTCGACGGTAGTGTCGCCCACACCGCGCCTCGGCGCGCCCACCGCTCGACGGAACGCTTCGTCGTCGGAAGGATTGGCGATGAGGCGGAGGTACGCCATCAGGTCGCGGATTTCCCGCCGATCGTAGAAGCGCACCGAGCCGACCAAGCGATATGGCAGCGAATGCCGGCGGCACCCTTCCTCGATGGCGCGGCTCTGCGAGTTGGTGCGATACAGGATCACCACGTCGCGCAACTCGATCTTGCGCTGCGCGCGGCGCGCCAGGATGTCGGTGAGCATCCAGTCGGCTTCGTCGCGCTCGTCCAGGCAGCGCATGACCGTGACGCGATCGCCCGACGGCAGCGTGGGACGCAGCGTCTTGCCCATGCGCGTCGTGTTCTCGCTGATCACGGCGTTTGCCAGCGTGAGGATCTCCGGCGTGGACCGGTAGTTCTCCTCCAGGCGCACGGTGCCGGCGTTCGGGAAATCGCGACTGAAATCGAGGATGTTCTTTACGTCAGCGCCGCGCCAACCATAGATGGACTGATCGTCGTCGCCGACGACGCAGACGTTCTTGTGCTCGCGGCCCAGCAGCTTGATGAAGCGGTACTGGGCGTGGTTGGTGTCCTGGTATTCGTCCACCAGCACGTGATCAAAGCGCTTCTGCCAGCGCGTCAATTCACTCGAGTCGCCCTCGAGGAGACGCACGGGCATGACCAGCAGGTCGTCGAAGTCCGTGGCGTTGGCGGTTCGCAGCGCCACCTCGTACCCGGCGTACACCTGCCCCACGGACTTCGCAAACTCGTCGCGCGCCAGCTTGGTGAACTCCTCGACACTGACCAGCTGGTTCTTGGCGTCGCTGATGGCGCTGCGAATGGCGCGCGGGGCGATGCTCTTGGGCGAGATGCGCAGCGACTCCATCACGCGCTTGATGACGGAGATCTGCTCGTCGTCATCGTAGATCGTGAACGACGCGGTGCGATGCAGCTTTCCCGCCGAGCGCCGGACAATGCGCGCGCCAATTGCATGGAACGTGCCCATCCACATGCCCTTCGGTTCCTCGCCCAACTGGCGCGCTATGCGATCGCGCATCTCCCCGGCGGCTTTGTTGGTGAAGGTGACCGCGAGAATCCGATGCGCTTCGATGCCGCGCTCGACAATGAGGCGCGTGATGCACGTGGTGAGCACGCGCGTCTTGCCTGAGCCGGCGCCGGCGAGGACGAGCAGCGGACCATCGCCGTACTCGACCGCCTCGCGCTGTGCCGGGTTCAGCCCGGCGACCAGCGCGCCCGTCACGCGATTCGGTCCGTGCCCAGGTACGGTCGCAACGCCTCGGGCACGGTCACGCTGCCGTCGGGCTGCTGGTACGTCTCCAGGATGCAGGCAATGGTGCGCGGGAACGCCAAGCCGGAGCCGTTGAGCGTATGCACAAAGCGCGGCTTGTCGCCTTTTGCCGAACGGAACCGAATGTTGGCGCGACGCGCCTGATAGTCCGTGAAGTTCGAGCAGGACGACACCTCGAGCCATTCGCCAACACCCGGGGCCCACGCCTCGAGGTCAAACGTCATCGCTGACGAGTTCCCGGTGTCACCGGCCGCGAGCAGCTTGCGTCGGTACGCCAAGCCAAGGCGCTCAAGCATGCTCTCTGCATGGCCGGTGAGCAGCTCCAACTGCTCGGCGGAGGACTCAGGCGAGGTGTAGCGCACCAGCTCCACCTTGTCGAACTCGTGGGTGCGCAACACGCCACGTGTGTCTTTGCCGGCAGCACCCGCTTCGCGACGGAAACACTTCGAGTACGCGACGAATGCCATCGGCATCGCGTCCGCCTCGATGATCTCGTCGCGATAGAGGTTGGTCACCGGGACTTCAGCCGTGGGGATCAGGAACAAATCGTCGCCGCGCGTGCCGTAGGCGTCGTCCTCGAACTTGGGCAGCTGGCCCGTGCCGGTCATGGACTGCCTGGTGACGAGATCGGGCGGCCAGATCTCCTCGTAGCCGTGCTCCTTCGCGTGCGTATCCATGAAGAACTGGAGCAGGCCGCGAGCCATCCGTGCGCCCATGCCGCGGTACACCACGAAGCCGGAGCCGCTGACCTTGGCGCCACGTTCGATGTCAATGATCCGGAGTTTCTCGGCCAGGTCCCAATGCGGCTTGAGGGCGGGATCGCGACGCGGAGTGCCCCACTGCTTCACGATCTTGTTGTGGTCCTCGCCCCCGGAGGGCACCTCGGGGAGCGTGATGTTGGGCAGGACCATAACGATGCCGCTCAGCTCCTCCTCGGCCTTGGCGAGCAGATCTTCTATCGCCGTAATCTCGACGCCGAGCGCGCGGCCCTTGGCGATGAGATCCGCGGCGTCTTCGCCGCGCTTCTTCCGCTGCGCGACTTCCTGCGATGAGACATTACGCGCCGCCTTCTTCTCTTCCACGCCCTGGATCAGTGAGCGGCGCTCTTTTTCGAGCTGCTCGGCTCGCGCCAGGACGAGCGACAACCCGTCCAATGCGCCGCGTCGCGCGAGCGCGTCGCGCAGCATCGTCATCTGCTCGCGCAACACGCGAATATCGAGCATGGCCTAGTCTTTCGGCTCGCCCTGATTCAGCGCCCGAAACCCGCAGTTGGGATCCGACAGGATATGCAGGAAGACGGCACGCGTCGCGACGTTGATGCTGTCGACTTTCATTTTTGCGCGAATGTTCGCGCCGAGGAACGACGACGTGCAGCTGGCATCAAGGACATCGATGAGCATGGTCTGACCGACCGGAAGCGCCATGACCGTATCGTAGGCGTAGCCCGAGGACGGTGCCTTGAGCATGGCGGCAAAACCAACGCCGCTGATCTGCATTCCGACGCGGTGCGTGGCGACCAGTTCGTTGGCGACGCGACTCATCGCGTAGACCTGAACAACTCCGGCCGCGTCGATATCGAAGGCCACATCGAAGATGAACCGGGAATCGATTCGCGCTGTGGAGAGCGAGCGAAACTGAATGGCGGCCGGCAGCGTAATCGCGGGGCCATTCATGGCGTACACGATGGGCTTCCCTTCGATGTTGTTGAACTGGGCCTTGATGCCCACGGGGTCGCCGCAGCCGACAACCACGGACACGGCGGCGGCCATCGCAGCGAGGACGACTCGTGCCTGATGCTTGCCTGGTCCTTCGTGCTTGATGCTTCGTGCTTCGTGCATAACTGAGGATACCGGAGCGGTCGGGCTTGTTCAAGCCATTGCCGCAGCTTGACTTCCGCGTGCGGTTTCATTTAGCTTCGCGGCACTTCACCCCACGGAGCAGGCATGGCGAGCATTCGCGACTTGGTAGCAGCGTTGCGCCAACGCGAGGGGGTCGACGCGGCGATCGTACTGGGCCGGGACGGCCTGTTGATCGACAGCCAAGCGATCGAGGGCATGAACGCGGAAGACCTGGCGGCGCGGATTCCGCCGGTGCTCACCCCCGCCGATGAACTGGGAGTGGCCGCACAACGCGGCGAGCTGGTGACCGCGGTCCTCGAGATGCAGAACGGTTTGGCGATCGTGTCGGCGCTGTCAGCGGAAGCCGTGTTGTTGGTGCTGGTAAAGCCCAACGCCAACATCGGGCAGCTGTTGTACGAACTGCGCCGCAATCGCCAGCACATCGCCGCGCTGGTCTAGGCTCGCGTGACAACGCAGGCCTGTCATGTACTGGTGGCGGACGACGAGCCACACATCGGCCGTATCATCAAGATGAAACTTGAGCAGGGTCCGTTTCGTGTGACCCTGGTGTACGACGGGCGTGAAGCGCTCGACACGCTGAAGAGCACCAACGACATCGCCCTGGTACTGCTGGATTTGATGATGCCCCAACTCACCGGACTCGACGTGCTGGCCGCGATGCGTCAGGATGCCCGCCTGCGCGAATTGCCCTGCGTGATTCTCACAGCCGCCGGCGAAGAGACGCAGCACCAAAAAGCGATGGCGCTGGGCGCCCGTGATTTCATGACCAAGCCGTTCAGCCCCAAGAAACTGTTTCAGCGCGCGTCCGAACTGGTGGGCTTGTCGACGCCGGAAGTGGACGCCGCGGGAGCAACGACATGAAGCGCTGGGTCGTCATACTCGCCGGGGGCGTGGGCAGCCGGTTCTGGCCACTGAGCACGCCGGAGCGGCCCAAGCAGTTGCTGCCGCTGATCACCGACGAGCCGATGCTGCTGGAGACGCTCAAGCGCCTCAAGGCGTTGGCAGCGCCCAAGCGTACGCTGATCCTCACGAACGCCGCGCTAGTGCCAGCGACGCTCAAGCTCAGCAAGCTTCCGAAGGCCAACGTCATCGCGGAGCCAAAGCCGGCCGGAACGGCTGCGGCGCTGGCGTGGGCCGCGAACGTGATCAGGCAGCGCGACGGCGACGACGCGACGATGATCTCCGTGCACGCCGACTGGTCGATCGGCAACCCGATCGGGTTCCGGCAGGCGCTGACGATGGCCGCGATCGCCGCAGAGAAGGAAGCGGCACTCGTGACGGTTGGGATCGTGCCGACGCGGCCCGACCCCGGCTTCGGCTACATCGAACCCGGCACACATGTGTCGTCGGGCGCGCGGAAAGTGAAGCGTTTTGTCGAGAAGCCCACCAAGGACAAGGCCGTCGAGTTACGCGTATCGGGATACCTGTGGAACTCGGGCATCTTCGCGTGGCGCGTCGGCGTGTTCCTGGAACAGCTGAAAATGCATTCGCCGGAAGTGGCACCGGCGCTCGCAAAGTTTGGCCGCTCCCTGACCGGGTTCTTCGGCGCAGTGAAGCCGATCGCAGTGGACCACGCGGTGCTCGAACGCAGCAAACAGGTGCTCGTCGTCCCCGCGGAGTTCGGATGGGACGACGTCGGGAACTGGGGCGCGTTGAAGCGGGTACGGCCGCGCGACGAGAAGGGCAACTACTCGCACGGTGATGTGTACGCGCTGGAAGCGCCGAACAACGTCGTCCATGCGGAGAACGCCAGCATCGTGCTGTACGGGGTCAGCGACCTCGTCGTGGTCGCCCGGAATGGGGTCACGCTCGTGACCACCATCGAGAAGTCGCTGGACCTTAAGAAGATCGTGGAGTCGCTGCCGCCGAAGCTGCGCAATCCCAAGTGAGCGGCATCTACTTCTACGACGACGCCGCCGCACGCGGCTTCGAGCCGTTTGCGCTCACTCGCCCCGTGAGTGAATTGCGCGCGGGCGCGCTGCTGATGCGCGAGCGGTGGGAATTCGCCCTCGGCATCAAGAGCAGCGGGTTCATCGCTGGCGAGCACCTGGAAAGCTTCGAGGAGCGCGGCGCGCCGGCCGCTGCGCATCGCAGCATTCCGGCGGGCGCCGTCCTCGTGAACTCACGCTGCGCGGTTGGGCTCACACGACTGCTTCCGTCGGATGTGTACGTCGTGGGCAGCGAAGTGGCCGCGGTCACGCTGTCGAAGCCGGTGGATGTGGAACGCCTTGCGGACGGAAAGCTCAAGCTGTCGTCGCTGGCGTTGACGGACGGCAAGCAGGTGGAGGCCACGGGCCGCTGGATCAGCCACGTGTGGGACTACATCGCGGGACTGCAGCCGACCCTCACCGAGGACGTTCCCCTCCTCGCCGCGCGGAACAACGCGCGTGCCGGCGGCACGGCGGGCGTGTTCGTCGAAGAAGGCGCGACGGTGGAAAGCCACGTGTTCTTCGACACCAGCAATGGCCCGGTGCTCATTCGGAAAGGTGCGACGGTCCAGGCGTTCACGCGGATGATCGGGCCGTGCGTCGTGGGCAACGACACCGTGGTTGGCACCGACCGTATCTCCGGCTCGTCCATCGGCGACAGCTGTCGCGTGCACGGCGAGCTGCGTGCGTCCATCCTCCTCGGCCATAGCAACAAGTCGCACGACGGATTCGTGGGCCATTCCTACCTGGGCCGCTGGGTGAACCTCGGCGCGGGAACGACGACCAGCAATCTCAAAAACACATACGGCACGGTGTCGCTGTGGACGCCCAAAGGCGACAAGGACACCGAGATGCAGTTTCTGGGGACGTTTTTCGGCGACCACGTCAAGACGGGTATCGGCACACAGCTCAACACAGGCACCGTGATTGGCGCGGGCGCGAACCTGTGGAATCACATGCCGGAGAAGGCCGTGGCCCCGTTCGCGTGGGGTGACGGACGACCGTATGACAGCTGGAAGCTGCCGAAATTCCTCGAGGTCGCGCGCCACGTGATGGGTCGTCGGCAGGTAGAGCTGTCTGACCGGCAGAAGCGACAGCTGAGCACCGCGTTCAAGGAACGCTGGAAGGTCGCCCGGAAGCGCAAATGAAAGTCTGGGTCCTCGGCAGCGGCAGTCGCGGGAACGCCGTGGTCGTCGAGAGCGGAGAGTGCCGGGTCCTGATTGATGTCGGTTTTGGTCCGCGGACGTTGTCCAAGCGGATGAAGTCGCTGGGACTCGACCCGCGGTCCATCGAGGCATGCATCATTACGCACGAGCACTCGGACCACGCGCGCGGCGCTGCGCGTGCGCAAAAGAAGTGGAACTGGCCGCTGTTCGCGACGACCGGCACGACAAACCAGCTCTCGGCTCTCGGCTCTCGGCTTTCGGGACTGAACATCACACAGTTCCGAGCCGGCGACCGGCTGACCTTCTCCGATCTCGACGTGGAAACGTTCCGGACGCCGCACGACGCCAGCGAGCCGATCGGCATGGCGTTGACCGCCAAGTCCACGGGTGCGCGCGCGGCCGTGGTCACGGACCTTGGCATGGTGACCGAAAGCGTGCGCCGCATGGTGAAGGACGTCGATCTGTTGGTGATCGAGTCGAATCACGACGAGGAGATGCTGCGCAGCGGGCCGTACCCCGAGTGGCTTCAGAAGCGGATCGCGTCGAGCGTGGGTCACTTGTCCAACGCCGATTGTGCGGACCTGGTGAGCGAGACGATAACATCGCGGCTACGGACCGTGGTGCTGGCGCACATCTCCGAGGAGAACAACACGCCGAGGTTGGCGTTTGAGACGATGAAGGACTCGGTGAAGCGCACCGCGTTTCGCGGACTGCTGGGGCCGGCGGGGCAGGATGCGCCGGTGGGGCCGTTCACCGTTGGACTGTCACAGCCGCGACAACTTTCGCTTGAGTTGTAGTAGTTCGTGCTTGGTGCTTGGTGCTTGGTGCTTCGAGCGGGCCTGAAACAACAACGGCCGACTGCAACGGCACACGGACACCAACGGACACCAACGGACAACTGACACGGGCAACTACAATTCGTTCGTCCGTGTCTTTGCTGTGTGTGTCCGTGCGCTGTTTCTGTCAGTAGTTGAAGTGCTTTAGCGCTTCACCGGCTCGAGACGAACGATCGGTGTCGGCTGACCGTCGCGATTGTCGATGGCGAGGTAGATGAAGCCGTCGGTGCCCTGGCGTACATCGCGGACGCGGCCGATGCGCTGGGCCAGCTTCTCCTCGGTCATGACGCGACGACCGTCAATGGTGAGGCGAACAAGCTGTTCGCCCGCCATGCCGCCGACGAACAGGTTGCCCTTCCACTCGGGGAACTTGTCGCCCGTGTAGAACATCAGGCCTGAGGTGGCGATGGACGGCACCCAGATGTGAATCGGCTGCTCCATACCCACGCGATGCGTGCCCGTGTGGATCGCGGCGCCGCTACGGTAGTTCACGCCATAGCCCACCACCGGCCAGCCGTAATTCTTGCCTGGCTCGTCAACGTTCACCTCGTCACCGCCCTGCGGGCCGTGTTCGATCGTGAAGACGTCGCCGGTGGTGGGATGTATGGCCAGGCCCTGCATGTTACGATGGCCGTACGACCAGATCTCCGGCAGGGCCGCAACGTTGTTCACGAACGGGTTGTTCGCCGGCACCTTGCCGTCGTCGTGCAGGCGGATCGTCTTGCCGAAATGGTTGGTGAGGTCCTGCGCCGGATGCGCCTCGAGAAGTCCGCTGGGCGGCGCCATGCGATCACCAAGCGTGATGAAGAGGAAGCCGTTCTTGTCGAACGCGAGGCGCGAGCCGTGGTGCCCGCGTCCGACTGACCACACTTTGGCCTCGAAGATCTCCTTCACGTCAGTGAGGCGATCGTTCTCGAACCGGCCGCGCACGACCGCGGTGGTTCCCTGCATCGTGTCCGCGCTCGCTTTGGCGTAGCTCAGGTACAGCAGTCGGTTGGACGCGAAGTTCGGATGCGGCACGACATCGAGCAAACCGCCCTGTCCGCCCATGCGGACGGTCGGCGTGCCCTGAACCGGATCCGGCAGCAGCTTGCCGTTGCGCACGACGCGCAGGCGGCCGGGCCGCTCGGTGACGAGCATGTCGCCGTTGGGCAGGAACGCGATGGACCACGGGTTGATCAAGCCTTCAGCGACGGTGACGACACGATAGTCGTGCAGCGCCGATCGCTGGGTTGACGATTGGGCGACAGCTGTTGCTGCGACGAAACATGCAAGGACGGCGGCTGACGGGATCGCGCGATTCATGCCTGGGGCTCCGAATGGTTTGGGGCTGACGCATGAATCTACGGGCGCGCGATGCCGCGCGTTGCGAGCGCCCGCTTAACGCAGCCCGATGATGGCCAACAGGATCGAGGCCAAGGCCAAGTACAAGAATCGGGTCTGCGCGATGAGTTTGTCCTCGACGCTTGATCGGAAGTCTGCGATGTGTCGCTCCAACCGGGCGTCCGACTCGGCAAAGCGTTGCTCGACCTTGGCGTCAAAGCGCGCAAAGTTCAGTTCGTTCAACTCCCTGAGTTCCGCCTTGTATGTCGCGTCCACGGCGTTGAACCAGTCTACGAGCTCGTTGGCTATTTGCTCGCCAAGCGCTCGTAGAACAGCTTGGACAATCGCGCGGTTACTGGCACCCGGCATCTCCTTGTTGTTGATGCCGACACTATAGAAAATACTCTCGGCGCAAGTAACACCGAAAGGCCGCAATGAGTGGCAAATGATTGCGAAGCAGAACGGGCGAGCATTTCTGCTCGCCCGTTCCCTCCACAACTGCAGATCCCTCGCTGCGCTCGGAATGACCACCCGTGCGCGGCGAAGCAATCAGGCTAGTACATCCCGCCCATGCCACCGCCACCGCCACCCATTGGCGCTGCCGGCTTGTCTTCCTTCTTCTCCACGATCAAGGCTTCGGTCGTGAGCAGAAGTGCGGCGATCGACGCGGCGTTCTGCAACGCCGTGCGGGTCACCTTGGTCGGGTCAATGACGCCCGCCTGCACCAGGTTCTCGTACGTGTCGGTCAGGGCGTTGTAGCCGAAGGAATCTTCCTTCGAGCTGCGCACCTTCTCCACCACGAGCGAGCCTTCAGCGCCGGCGTTGGCGACAATCGCGCGGATCGGCTCTTCGAGCGAGCGACGCACGATCTCCACGCCGACCTTCTCCTCCGCATCACTGGTCTTGATGTCCTTGAGCGCGCGCTGGGCACGCAGCAGGGCCACACCGCCGCCCGGCACGATGCCTTCTTCCACTGCCGCACGCGTCGCATGGAGAGCGTCCTCCACGCGAGCCTTCTTCTCCTTCATCTCGGCTTCCGTCGCGGCGCCGACGTTGATGACCGCGACACCGCCGGCCAACTTCGCCAAACGCTCCTGAAGCTTTTCCTTGTCGTAGTCGCTGGTCGCCTTGTCGATGGCGGAGCGGATCTCGGAGATGCGGCCTTCGATCTTCTTCTCCTCGCCGTTGCCGTCGATGAGCGTGGTGTTGTCCTTGTCCACGACGACGCGCTTGGCGCGGCCGAGGTCGGTGATCACCGTGTTCTCGAGCTTGAGGCCGAGTTCTTCGGAGATCGTCTGGCCACCGGTGAGGACCGCGATGTCTTCCAGCATGGCCTTGCGGCGATCGCCAAAGCCCGGCGCCTTCACGGCGCAGATCTTGAGCGTGCCACGCAGCTTGTTGACGACCAGCGTCGCGAGCGCCTCACCTTCGACGTCTTCGGCGATGATGAGCAACGGCTTGCCCTGCTGGGCGATCTTCTCGAGCACCGGGAGGAGATCCTTCATCGACGAGACCTTCTTGTCGTGGATGAGGATGTAGGCGTCCTCGAGGATGGCTTCCATCTTCTCGGGGTCGGTGACGAAGTACGGCGAGATGTAACCGCGGTCGAACTGCATGCCGTCCACGGTCTCCAGCGTCGTCTCGAGACCCTTGGCCTCTTCGACGGTGATGACGCCGTCCTTGCCGACCTTGTCCATTGCATCGGAGATCAGGTCGCCGATCTCTTTGTCGTTGTTGGCGGAAATGCTGCCGACCTGGGCGATTTCCTTCTTGCCCTTGGTGGGCACGCTCATCTTCTTGAGCTCTTCAACGACGGCGGTGACGGCCTTTTCAATGCCGCGCTTGATGGCCATCGGGTTGGCGCCAGCCGTGACGTTCTTGAGTCCTTCACGGAAGATCGCCTGAGCCAGGACCGTGGCGGTGGTGGTGCCGTCGCCGGCGATGTCGCTCGTCTTGGTGGCGACTTCCTTCACCAT
>JANNRQ010000121.1:0-13044 GCA_031401495.1 Gemmatimonadota bacterium | reverse complement strand
ACGAACCTCACGCTCAATAACGGCACGACCGCCATGACTGCCACCGCCGTGAACGGAGTGGCGACTTTCGGCGGCCTCGGTGTCCGGAAGGCAGGAACCGCGGTCATCCTGTGCACATCTGCCACAGCACTCAACGGGTTCTGCTCGTCGAAGGCGTTTGACGTTGCCGCCGCGCCGTTGTCCATCCTGGGCTTCTCAGTTCAACCCGCCACGGTAACTGCAGGTTCGGCGTTCACCAGTAGCATCCAGGTTTCCGGCCAGGACTCGGTGGGCAACATCCTCACGGATTTCAGCAGCCCCGTGACCCTCAACATTTCTGGTGGTACCGCGGGTGCGGTACTGAGTGGCACCAGGACGCAAAATGCGGTCGCCGGCAGCGCCACATTCCCGGGCCTCTCGGTCGACAGGGCCGGCACCGGCTACCGGTTGCTTTCGTCGGCAAGCGGAGTGAGCACCGGCACCAGCGGCACGTTCACCGTCAACGCGGGCGCCGCGGCCAAGCTGACGTGGACCACGCAGCCGGCCGCAACCACGTTCCTGAATGCGCCACTGTCGGCGAACGTTTCAGCCCCGGCGGTAGTTTCTATTCAGGATGCGTTGGGCAACCCGGTGCCCACGGCTTCAGCCACTGTCACGTTCACGCTTACGTCGGGGCCGACGCCTGCCTTCAAGTCAAACGGCTCGAACGTCACGAGCGTGAGCACCGGCACGTCCTCCGGAGTGGTCAACCTCACGTCGCCGCTGTTTCAGATGGGCACTGTCGGGACCGGCTATGTGATGCAGGCAGCCGCGACCGGCCTCACTTCGGCGACTTCCACGGTCTTTGCCGTAAGCGCGTTTGACGTCAAGACCAGTTTGGCTTTTGCTCAGCACCCCACCAACGTCCTGATCAATACCGCGATCGCCCCGGCGGTAACGGTTCAGACGCTTGACCAGTGGGGCAACATCGTAACGAACTCGACGACCGCCGTGTCATTGGCCGTGTCCACCGATGCGAACCCGACCACCACGCTGAGTGGAGGTGGTGCGACGACTCCCACGTCTGGCGTAGCGACATTCGGCGCCCTGAGCCTGAACAGGGGCGGCGCGGGTTATCGGCTAGGAGCAAGCGCCAGCGGCCTCACCGGCGCCACGAGCAACACCTTCACCGTCACCGACCCGTGCGTGGGGACAACGACGCACACACTTGGCACTACGTCGAACGGGTCGTTGGCGGCGGGCGACTGCATCGAGAGCAGCAATGAGCGCGACAAATACTCCATCACCACATCGGCGTCCACCACGTTCTTCTCGGCGACCGCTTCTACGGCGGGGTTCTTCCCAACCCTGCAGTCGTACGTCTGGCCCACCGGAGCGTCATTAATCACTGCATCGGGCACAACCAGCGCTACCCACTACGTATTGGCCAAGGGTGGCAGTTGGCAGTTTGACATCACCAAGGCGACCGGACAGGCCCTCGGTACATACTCGTTCTCGACCGTAGTCAATCCGGCGCAGCCCGCGGGTTGCCACACGTTGCTCATGACCCAGGGCATTTCGGCGACCCAGACGCTCTCGACTTCTTGCACCCGTACGCATGATGCGGCGGTTTCGAACCCCAGCGTCACGGTGTCCGCGCGCGAATACTACATCTTCCAGCCAACCGGCACAGCGATCACGGTCAAAATGAATGCCGGCACGATGGCTGATCCGTACTTGGAGGCGTTCGACGCAAATACCAATGCGTTACTTGGCTTTAACGACGACTTCACCGGCTTAAACTCCCAACTGACCATCGCAGGTTCGTCGAGCGGGAGATACGTGATTATCCGCGCGTCGCACCATAGCACAGGCACTGGTAGCGGGACCTTCACGTTGATTGTTGATCCCTGATATGAGCCAATACGCGAATAGTCTGAAGTTCGGGAGGATCGCCCCATGACGCCCACGACCACGAACGCCTGCCCGCGCTGCAACAAACCGCTCGCCACCGGCACGAAGTTCTGCGCCAGCTGCGGACTCGACATTTCAGGCGTCTGGGGCGTGGACGCGGCGCTTGGCGGAACGGTCGCCGTGGAGATGGATCCGAATGTCGATCTCCTGGGCCAGATGCTCAGTGAGGCGACACTCGGCGACTACGACATCTACGGCGAACTGGGACGCGGCGGCATGGCGGCCGTCTACCTCGGCCTCGACCTCGCACTCAACCGCAAGGTCGCCATCAAGACAATGCTCCCGGAGCTCGTCACGAAGGAAGGCATGGTCGCGCGCTTCAAGCGCGAGGCGCAGACGGCGGCCGCCCTCAGCCACCCGCACGTCATCCAGATCTTCACGGTCAAGTCGACGGAGAAGTTGGTCTACTTCGTCATGAAGTTCATCGAAGGCCGTTCCCTTGAGAGCGTCATCAACGACAAGGGCGGCGTCCCGCTGGATATGGCCCAGGTGCTTCTGAGCCAGGTGGGCGGCGCGCTCGCCTACGCGCACCGCAAGAACGTCATCCATCGCGACATCAAGCCGGCCAACATCATGATTGATGAGGACGGCTGGGCGATCGTGACGGACTTCGGTATCGCGAAGGTGACGGTCGAGTCGAACCTCACCGCGACCGGAACCGCCATCGGTACGCCGCACTACATGAGCCCCGAGCAGTTCCACAACAAGGCCGTCACAGGCGCCAGCGATCAGTACGCGCTGGGCATCGTCGCTTACGAAATGCTCACTGGCAAGAAACCGTTTGACGGTGCCACGTACGCCGAGATCATCACGCAGCACCTCTTCGAGGGCGCGCCCGATCCGAGAACGATCAAGCCGGATATTCCGGAAGGCGCAGTCGCCGTCGTCAAGAAGATGTTGTCCAAGGACCCGAATGACCGGTACGCCGACTGCGAGCAGGCAGTCCAGGCGTTTGCCGCCGTGCATGTCGAGACCAAGAAGAGCGGCGACGTGGTGCGCACCCAGATGATTTCTCTGGCGAAAAGCGGGCCGCAGAAGAAGGTGCGCATGAGCGTGCCGATGAGCCCGATCCCGGTGCAGAAGAAGGCGAGCGCGCCAGCGGCCACCGCCATCGAGCCGTCGCTGGCCGGGGCGAAGATCAAGAAACAGCCGAAGGCGGCCGTGGCGCCCGCGGAGAAATCCGGCGGCGCCGGCAAGTGGATCTTCCTGGTGCTGCTGCTCGTTGCCGGTGGCGGCGCGGGTTACTGGTACAAGTTCCTGCGCCCACAGGGCCAGACGCAGCCTCAGTCACAGGTGGCTGCGGACCCGGCCGCATCGGGGGACGCGGGCGCGTCCGCAGCTCCGGTAAGCGACAGTGCGGCTCTCGCGGCCGCAGCGCAGCGCCGCGCAGACTCGCTCGTGATTGCAACCACCGAGCGTCTAGCACGCGAAAAGGATTCGGTCCGACGCGCGGACAGCCTCCGCGGTGCGCGCCTTGCAGCCCAGAACGCCGCACGGGCCGCGGCCAACACGAAGGCCAAGTCCGCGCCGACGAATACCCAGGTCGCCACCCGACCCCAGGAGCCAGTGCAGCAACCACAGCAAGCGGCACCACCGCCGGTCGCCGCGCCGGTGGTTCAGCAGTTCGGCCAAGTCCGGCTGGGCAGCCCGACTCCTGAGGCATTCCTCTACGTGAACGACCGAGTGGTCGGCCCGATCTCATCGCTTGCTTTCCACAAGATCCCCGCGGGAGAACCAGTAAAGTTGAGCATCAAGTCGGTGAAGTGCACAACGCCATGGGACACGACGGTGACGCTCGTTCCCGATGAGCAGAAGACGATCGGCCGCAGACAGGCCACCGGATGCCAATGAGAATCGCTACGCGGTTGCTCGGTGTATTGCTGACGTCCACGCTCGCTTACCCTGCATTTGCGCAGGAGGCCAAGTCCATCGTCACGGACCTGATGACGAAGGGCAAAGACGCGTTCAACGACCTGAAGTACAAGCAGGCAGATTCGCTCGGCCGCAAAGTGCTGTCCTATTCGGTACTCCTCACCAAGGAGCAGAAGCTCGAGGCGATGCAACTGGTCGTCGCGGCTTCGTATCCGGAAGACGAGGGTGAGCAGAAGGCAGATACGGCGATCCACTACATCAAGCAGATCATCACGCAGGGGGCCAAACAGGGTATCCCGCGGGAGCTCAGCTGGGCGGGGCTGGACTCGCTGTTCGCCTGGGTGAGCCGGGCGACGGCGGGCGGCGCGAACGCCACAGCAACCCCGGCGCCCACTGCACCAGTAGCAGCGGCCGGCCCGGGTCAAGTTCGCCTCGGCAGTCCGTCGCCTGAAGCATTCCTCTACGTGAACGACAAGGTCGTCGCGCCCATCAGTTCGATCACCTACTGGAATGTTCCCGGCGGTGAGCCGGTGAAACTGACAATCAAGTCAGCCCGGTGTATGTCGAACTGGGACACGACAGTGACCGTTGCCTCAGGTTCCCAGTCGACCATCGGTCGACGCACTGCTGGCGGATGCCAATGAGACTAGCCGGAGCAAGGCTTGCGATTCTGCTCACTGTGTGCCTCTTCAACTTCGCGAGGCCACTGGGGGCGCAGGGCAACCCAATCGACGACGTCATCAGGCTCGCAATCGACGCCTGGAACGACCTCAAGTACCCGACCGCGGACTCTATCGCCCGTCGCGTTTTGACAATGCAGTCAGCCACAGCGGCCCAGCGCTCACTCGCGCAGATGGTCATGGCCGCAGCGGCGTATCCCGAAGAGAAAGCAGATCAAAAGCCCGCCGTTGCGTTGGCGACGCTCAAGCAACTCCTGCGCGTCAACTACGACGCCAAGATGCCGCCAGAGCTCTCCTGGGCGGGCCTCGACTCGTTGATGGAAGTAGCTCGGCGGACGACCTTCGGAATGCAGGTCACCGGCGACGCCGCGCAGACCGCTATTGGAGTCGACGGGAGCGCCAAGATCCACGTGAAGTCGAACAAGCAGGGATTCTTCCGGCTCATTATTACAGCCAAGGCCGGCAACGCCGTGGCGGTTGTCGACTCAATCACCGGCACTGCTGACGGCGACATTTCGTTCAAGACCATGCGGGACGAGAAGCCGATCTTCGCAACGGGCGACTACAACGTGCTGATCACGGCGTTCGAGCCCGGCGCCCGTGGTGACACGGTGACGACGCAACTCGCCCTTCGCGTCGAGGCTCCGGCCCTGACGTTCCTTACAGTCCCGACAACGATGGACTCGACGAAAATGCTCAAGGAGCGAACGGGAAAGTATGGCGCGAAAGCCCTTTTGCCGGCGCTCCTTACCGGAGGCGCGGCGTTCTTCCTTTCGTCGCAGTTGCATGGAGGGGGCGGCTTGGCTGCCAGCGAGCCGACCAGCATTGGAGCCCATAGCGTGGGCGCAGGCGTCGCAGGCGGCATCGTCGTGGCAACGCTGCTGGCCGGATTCGCTGACAAAGGACGGGTCATCACCGCTAACGTCGCCGCGAACAAAGCAGCTGGCGAGGCGTTCCAGAAGAGCATCGTGGACGCGACCACCGAGAATCGCCGTCGTATCACCGAATACCGCACCGTTCTGAACTTCGACCTCGGGGTCCGCTGATGCAGGCACGTTTCATGTGCGGCGCTCTGGTGGCGTTGGCCGGTAGCCTGGCGGCACAGGCACCGGTCGCTCCGACCGTCGCTCCCAAGGTCAAGGGACCGAGCAAGGCAGAATTCCGCGTCGGCGGAATCATGGTTCAGGGCGAGCGGAACTACGACTTCCTCGGAAGCATCGGAACCGCCACGGGCACAATCAAGGGCGTCGAGGTTCTCCTGCGCGGCAGCGGCGCCGGACTCTATGTCCGGTCCATGTCCGGCGAGTTTGGCACCCAACCCATAGTCGTCAGTGCCGATGCGCGCCTGCTTCTAGGCCGACCCGGCTTCACCATCTTCGCGGGTGTGGGCAGGCGAGGGCTCAAGGGCCTGAAAGACAAGGTGTACGACATGGTACAGGGCGGTGTCTCCAGTACCTTGAGCATCGGCGGCACCGGCCTCCGGACACACATCAGCGGAAACATCATCCTTGCGACTGAAAAGGATGAACCTGGCGGAGTCGCTGCCAGCGTCAAGAATGCGAGCAAGGGTATTGAGGGTGAGGCGGCGATCTTCTATCGCCTGCCGAAAACGCCGTTCTTCCTGAACCTCGGTTACCGCACCGAGGTGTTCAACGCGGTTTCAGGCAACAACGATGCGCCGGAGGAAGTGCGCGGTCTACGCCTGGGCGCCGGCCTCCAGTTCGGCGGCCGCTAGGCTCTAAGGAGGGCACAAAAGAGAAGGGCGCCGGCTTCTCGCCGGCGCCCTTCTTTTTTTCCAATCCCTTCGTTCCCTACTCGTCGCCGAACGGGAAGGCGGACTCGAGCGCTGACGGCACCGCGGCAACGGGCTCCGGCTCCGGCATCGGCTCGAAGCCTTCAGGCAGCTCCACATCCATGTCCACTTCCTGGTACCGGTACATACCCGTACCGGCCGGGATCAGGTGGCCGATGATGATGTTCTCCTTGAGGCCCAGCAGGTCGTCCTTCGCGCCACGAATGGCCGCGTCGGTAAGCACCCGCGTGGTCTCCTGGAAGGAGGCCGCCGAGATGAACGACTGCGTGGTGAGCGACGCTTTGGTGATACCAAGCAGCAGCGGCTCGGCCTTGGCCGGGATCTGCTTCTTCTTCTTGGCGCGATCGTTCTCGCCGCGGAAGACCTGCTTGTCCACGTGCTCGCCCTCGAGGAACTCTGTGTCGCCCGGATCAAGCACACGCACCTTCTGGAGCATCTGGCGCACGATCACACCGATGTGCTTGTCGTTGATCTTCACGCCCTGAAGGCGATAGACCTCCTGCACTTCGTTCAGCAGGTACTCCTGAACGGCGCGCGGGCCGCGAATCTGGAGAATGTCGTGCGGATTGACCGGGCCTTCGGAGAGACGGTCACCGGCGCGGACGCGGTCGCCCTCGTGCACGCGCAAGTGCTTGCCGGCGCCGACCTCATACAGACGCGGCTCCGTGCCTTCCTCGATCTGGCCGTTCTCGTGCGTGGGGTGCACGAAGATCTCGCGCTTGCCACGCTTGATGTCGCCGAACCGGACCACGCCGTCGATCTCGGAGATCGTCGCCGGATCCTTCGGACGACGCGCTTCGAAGAGCTCGGCGACGCGCGGGAGACCGCCCGTGATGTCCCGCGTCTTATACGCTTCTCGACCGACTTTGGCGATTGTCGTTCCGGCGCTGATCTTCTGGCCGTCGTCGACGATGATCTGCGCGCCCGCGGGAATGATGAAGTCGCGGAGGCGCTTCTCCTTGCCGCTCTTCTCCTGAATGATCTCGATGTGCGGATGGAGCTTCTTCTCGCGGTCTTCGATGATGACGCGCTGGCGGAGACCCGTGAGCTCGTCGAGCTCCTCGGCCACCGACTCGTCTTCGACGATATCCACGAAACGAATCGTTCCTTCCACGTCCGAGATGATCGGGTTCGTGTACGGATCCCACGTGAAGATGACCTGATCCTTCTTCACCGGAGCTCCGTCGGCCACCATCATGATGGCGCCGAGCGGCACGGCCAAGCGCGCGCCAACCGCCGCGTTCTTGTCCTTGCTCTGGCGGATGACGATCTCGCCTTCATACGAAGTCACGATCTTATTTTTTTCGTGATTGGTCACCACGACCAGGCGGTCGCCGTACTCCACCACGCCGTCGAGCTTGGATTTCCGCGCCGTCTGCTCGGCGATACGAGCCGCCGTGCCGCCGATGTGGAAGGTGCGGAGGGTCAGCTGCGTGCCCGGCTCGCCGATGGACTGCGCGGCGATGATGCCGATGGCCTCGCCCGGATCCACCATGGCCATGGTCGCAAGGTTGCGGCCGTAGCACATGCGGCAGAGTCCGCGCTTGGCTTCGCACGTGAGCACGGAGCGAATCTTCACGGACTCGATACCGGACTCTTCGATCTCGCTCGCCATGTCCTCGTCGATCAGGTCGCCGGCTTCCGCCAGGATCATGGCGCGCCCGCTCTCGTCACGCTCGTGCGGATCTTCGATGGCATCTGCTGCCACCATTCCGACGATACGCTCCGCCAACGGCTCGATGATATCCTCGCCTTCCTTCAGCGCGGCGATATCGAGACCCTGAATCGTGCCGCAATCCTCCTCGGAGATCGTCACGTCCTGCGCGACGTCCACGAGGCGGCGCGTCAGGTATCCGGCGTCCGCGGTCTTGAGCGCCGTGTCGGCCAGACCCTTGCGGGCGCCGTGCGTCGAGATGAAGTACTCGAGCACCGACAGGCCTTCACGGAAGTTTGACTTGATGGGGCTTTCAATGATTTCGCCAATGCCGCCGGTGAGCTTCTTCTGCGGCTTGGCCATCAGTCCGCGCATACCGGCGAGCTGACGGATCTGGTCGCGCGAACCGCGCGAGCCGGAATCGAACATCATAAAGACGGGGTTAAAACCGCCCTTCGACTTTGCCATGGCCTTCACCATGGAATCGGCGATGTCGGAGTTCGCGTGCGTCCAGGTGTCGATGACTTTGTTGTAGCGCTCGCCGTTCGTGATGTTTCCGGTCGAATACGCCTTCTGGAAGCGTGTGACGCGCTCCTCGGCTTCGGTGAGCTGCTGGGCCTTGTCGCTCGGAATCTCGAGATCTTCGATGCCGATGGACACGCCACCGCGCGTCGCGTTCCGGAAGCCGAACTCCTTGAGGCGATCCAGGAACGCGACGGTCGTGGTGAGGCCCGCCTGCCGGTAACACTCGAACACCAGCTCGGAGAGCAACTTCTTCTTCATGTCGGCGTTCTTGAAGCCGAGCTGCGGCGGAACGATGGAATTGAAGAGGATGCGTCCGGCCGTCGTCTTCTCCCAGCGCTTGCCGTTGTTGTCGTCAATCCAGAAGAGCACCGGCTCGGACAGCTTGATCTGGCCGGTCTCGATTTGCATTTCAACATCCGACGCATTCATCACGCGGCGCGTCGGGTTGGCATTGGCGAAGTCCGCCGGTGCCTTGGTCGCGAAGTAACAGCCAAGCACGATGTCTTGGCTGGGCTCGGCGACGGGTCGGCCGTCGGACGGCTTGAGCACGTTGTTCGACGACAGCATGAGCAGACGGCTCTCGAGCTGCGCCTCGAACGACAACGGCACGTGCACGGCCATCTGGTCACCGTCGAAGTCGGCGTTGAACGCCGCGCACACGAGCGGGTGAATACGAATGGCTTTGCCTTCCACGAGCACCGGCTCGAACGCCTGGATGCCCAAGCGGTGGAGCGTCGGTGCGCGATTCAGGAGCACCGGATGGTCGCGGATGATTTCCTCGAGGATTTCGTACACCTCGGGGCTCTCACGCTCGACGATTTTCTTGGCGCGCTTCACCGTCTCGGCGATTCCCTTCTCGACGAGCTTATGGATGATGAACGGCTTGAAGAGTTCCAGCGCCATCAACTTGGGCAGGCCGCACTGGTGCAACTGGAGTTCGGGGCCCACGACGATGACCGAGCGGCCCGAGTAGTCCACCCGCTTGCCCAGCAGGTTCTGACGGAAGCGGCCCTGCTTGCCCTTGAGCATGTCGCTCAAAGACTTGAGCGGGCGCTTGCCACGACCGCGGATCGCCTTGGAGCGGCGACCGTTGTCGAACAGCGCGTCCACCGCTTCCTGCAGCATGCGCTTCTCGTTCCGGAGAATGACTTCCGGCGCGCGGTGCATGATCAACTTCTGCAAGCGGTTGTTGCGGTTGATGACGCGGCGATACAGATCGTTCAAGTCGGACGTCGCGAAACGGCCGCCGTCCAACGGGACAAGCGGACGCAGATCGGGCGGGATCACGGGAATGACATCCAGGATCATCCACTCGGGACGATTGCGGACGTCGCCGCTCTGGCCGGAGTTGGCGAACGCGTCAACGATCTTGAGCCGCTTGAGCAGCATCTTCTTGCGATGCTGTGACGACTCGCCGATCACCGACTTCCGGAGATCGGTCGCCAGCTTGTCGAGGTCGAGGCGGCGGAGCAGTTCGCGAACCGCGGGCGCTCCGATGTCCGCCGAGAACGCGTGGTCGCCCTCTTCCTTGGCCTTGGTGCGCAGCGCGAGGTATTCGTCCTCATCCAGCAACATGTTCACATGGACGTCGCGCTCGGGCTCGCTGCCCGGCACCACAGTCTGATCGCCCGGCTCGATGACGACGTAGTTCGAGTAGTAGATGACCTTCTCGAGATCACGAAGCGTGATGTCGAGGAGATTGCCCATGGGGCTCGGCAGCGTCTTGAAGAACCAGATGTGCGCGACCGGCACCGCGAGCTCGATATGGCCCATGCGCTCGCGCCGGACCTTGGACAGCGTGACTTCGACGCCGCAGCGATCGCAAATGACGCCGCGATAGCGGATGCGCTTGTACTTGCCGCAATGGCATTCCCAGTCCTTGACCGGACCAAAAATGCGCTCGCAGAACAAGCCGTCCTTCTCGGGCTTGAACGAGCGATAGTTGATCGTCTCGGGCTTGGTGACTTCGCCCCACGACCACCACGTGCGGAGGCCCTGAAGCTCGACGCGCTCGCGCTCCTTGGCGTCCTTGGGTCCGCGGATTTCCTCGGGCGAGGCAATCCGGACCTGAATGAAGTCGAAAGCCGACGCGCGGGCTTCGCGAGCGTTACGGAAATCAATCATGAGTTATTCCTCCCCCGACGCGCGTGAACCGGCGCCTTCGCCGGGGAATTCGTCCTTGCTTTGTCCCATCGTGACCTTGAGCCCCAATGCTTGCAATTCCTTCACGAGCACGTTGAACGACTCCGGGATGCCCGGATCTGGCAGGTTCTGACCCTTCACGATCGCCTCGTAGACGCGGCTACGACCGTTCACGTCGTCCGACTTGACCGTCAGGATTTCCTGGAGGACGTGCGCGGCGCCATACGCTTCCAGCGCCCACACCTCCATTTCTCCGAAACGCTGGCCGCCGAACTGCGCCTTGCCGGCCAACGGTTGCTGCGTGACGAGCGAGTACGGTCCGATGCTGCGCGCGTGGATCTTGTCATCCACGAGGTGCGACAGCTTCAGCATGTAGATCTCGCCCACCGTCACCGGCGACGTGAACCGCTCGCCGACGCGACCGTCGCGCAACCAGACCTTTCCATACGGAGTGAGACCCGCCAAGCGCATCAGTTCCGTTGCCGCCGCATCAACGTCGGCTTCGGACTTCTTGCCCAGCATGCCGCTCAGGGCCGGCAGCTCCAGCTCCTCCAGGCGCGTTGCCGCGTCCATCGCTTTGCGCTTGTCCAGCTGCTTGGCGGCCTGCTTGTACTCGGCTGTACGCGACGGCGTGATCTCTTCGTGCTCGCCGGCATGGAACGCAATTTGCTGATCGAGCTCCAGCGTCTCGCGTTCGGACAACTCCTTGGCTGCCTGAGCCAGGAAGTCACGGAATTCGTGGTACTTGTCGCGCGTACTCTGCGACATTGCGCGACCGCCCAACTCGTTGAGCGAGGCTTCCTCCAGCTTGGCGAACGCCTCGAGGGCGCCATCCGGGCTGAGGTCGCCCACCATCGTCTTCACGTCGGCAGGCGTGATCGTCGGAGCAACCGCCTGGAGCTCGAGCGCGTTACGCGCCCACGCCAACCCGGCGATCTTGAGCAGCATTCCGATTTCGCGCTCGCTGGAACCCGCGAACACAGGAGTCTTGGCGTAGAAGCCGAGGATGCGCGCGGCCCACCCGAGGTGTGTCTCGAGGATCTGGCCCACGTTCATTCGGCTCGGAACGCCGAGCGGGTTCAGCACGATGTCCACCGGGCGACCATCGGGGAGGAACGGCATGTCCTCCTCGGGCACGATCCGGGCAACGATACCCTTGTTGCCGTGGCGGCCGGCCATCTTGTCGCCCACGGAAATCTTGCGCTTCTCCGCGAGATAGACCTTCACAAGCTGGATGACGCCCGGGGGCAACTCATCCGGCTGCAGAATGCGATCGATGCGCTCTTCCGCCTTCTCCTCGATACGCGCTTTCTCCTCGTTCGAGGTGTCGATGATCTTGCGCATGTTTTCGTTCGCCTTCTTGCTCTCGACGCGGAACGTCTTGAGGTCGATGGAGGCGAACTTGATGTCCTTCAGGACGCCCGGCGTCAGCTTCGTGCCCGACGGAATGAACTCCTCCACCGTGCCCGACTTGAGCGCCAGCGCCACGACTTCGTTCTCAAGCAGCTCGACGAGTTCGGCATCGCGCACTTCGTTCACGCGCAACTTTTCGTCGCCCTCGAGACGGCGCACGTCACCAATGCGCTCGCCACGGTCCTTTTCGACGACCTGGTCTTCAACGCGCGAGAAGATCTTCACGTCGATGACCACGCCCTCCATGCCCGGCGGGACCTTGAGGGACGAATCCTTCACGTCCTTCGCCTTCTCACCGAAGATGGCCGTCAGCAGCTTCTCTTCCGGCGAGAGTTCCGTCTCGCCCTTCGGCGTGATTTTGCCGACGAGGATGTCGCCTGGCTTCACATGCCCGCCGATGCGGACAATGCCGCGCTCGTCGAGATCCAAGAGCGCCTCTTCCGAGACGTTCGGGATTTCACGCGTGATCTCTTCCTGGCCGCGCTTGGTATCGCGGACGTGCAGCTCCAGCTCCTGGATGTGGATCGACGAGTACACGTCGTCCTTCACCAGGCGCTCGGAGAGCACGATGGCGTCTTCGAAGTTGTGGCCGTACCACGGCATGAACGCCACGGTCACGTTGCTGCCGAGTGCGAGCTGGCCGTACTGCGTGCCAGCGCCATCGGCGAGCACTTCGTTCTCGCGCACCTTCTGACCGACCTTCACCAAGGGACGCTGGTTGAGCGCCGTGTCTTGGTTGGTGCGGCGATACTTGCGGAGCGTGTAGCGATCCTGAGCCGCCAGCCGCTTCAGCGGCGCGTCGGCATCCTTCTTCGAGCCGGCGTCCACGATGATCTCGTCAGCCGTCACTCGCGTGACAATGCCTGCGCGCTTGGCAAGCACCACCGCGCCCGAGTCCACCGCCACCTTCTCTTCCAATCCCGTGCCCACCAGCGGCGTCTGCGGGTTGAGTAGCGGAACGGCCTGCCTCTGCATGTTGGAACCCATCAGCGCGCGGTTCGCGTCGTCGTGCT
>JANNRQ010000120.1:0-77679 GCA_031401495.1 Gemmatimonadota bacterium | reverse complement strand
GCAGCAATCCGGGGCATCCAGCCGGAATATTGTCACGCGCATTCAGGGATCTCTTCCCGACCGCCGCCCCATACAAGCAGCAGATCCTTCGCTGCGCTCAGGATGACAGGTCGAATGGTGCATGCCGAAGATCATCCTCTTCTCTGCGCTCGCCGTGGCGCTCGCCATGGCCGACGAGCCGCCCGGTGCGTTGCTGACGCCCGGTATGCAGCTCGTGTACGAGAGCGATGGGAAGGAAAATCCGCCGTGGGCGGTTGTCTCAGTGCGTGACACGGTGCTGGGCGGGATGACGCAGTGTCGGATGATCACGCTGCGCATGGATTCGACGCGACCGCCGGACGTGCGACCCTGGTGCGCGCGGGGCGACACACTGTGGGCGTGGCATGACGCGACCAAGTCGCACCGGCAACTGCGTCCGCTTGGCGAAGGGCAGCGGTTGTGGGCTCAGGGAGCGCGTGGGTCCCGCATGCGTTACGCCAATCGCGCGGCACAGGAGCAGACTATCAGCGGGCAGTCGATCCCGGTGGTTCAGGTGGTGATGATCACTGACGACAGCGCTGGGAAGGAGGTTCGCCGGCTGCGCGAGTTCTACGCGCCCGGGCTCGCCACTGCGACGAGCGGCGTGTTCGAGGTGCCAGACAGCACGGTGCCTGGCGGCTGGAGGATGACGACTTCCTTCAAGCTGGTGCGAATCGTCCGTTAGGTGTCACCCCGAGCACGTTCGCTGCGCTCAGTGCAGGCTTCGCGAGGGGTCTGCAGCTACTACAGATCCTTCGCTGCGCTCAGGATGACAGCGCTACGGTCGGGCCGGACTTCCGCTCGTCCGCCTGGGCGCGCACCTGATCGACGATCACGCTGGCTTCGTGCACGGCGGCGCTCAGCGTCCTTGGATCAACGCACGGAATGATGAGCACAGCGTCCGTGCCCATTCCGCTCGCGGGGAGGTACAGCTCGTACCGGCCGCCGCTGCGCGAGAGCAGTTTGCGCCGATCGATGAGCAAGTCGTAGTCGTCCGCCCACGAAACGCTGCGTTGGGGGTCCGAGCAGACCACGAGGTGGTACTGGCGCATGCGGAGGCGCGCGGTGGCTTCACCGAGCGAATTCACCGCGAGAACGGCGTATCCTGCCCGGCCCAAATCCGTGCGCAGCGTCTTGCGAAGCGTGGCGTTGCTCTGAATGAGCAGCAAACTTGGTGCGGCAGTCGTCGCCATAGTCCTCCGTAGGGAGGAAACCCGCGCATGGAGCCCGCGGTCACAACTAGCGACGCAGTTCCTTCCGGATCACCAGCTTCAGGCCGGACCAGGTCTCGTCAACGGCGCAGACCTTGACGTCGACAAACCCGATGGGGAGGCACACCGCGCGGATCGTGTCCTCCGTTATGTCCGTTGGCACCTTGGAGGTCTTCTTCGGCCACGAGATCCAGACCGTGCCGTCCTGCGTGATGCGATTGCGCAGAACGCCGAGGTGCCTGGCGAGTTCGGCGCGCTTCGAGGTGAAGACATGCACGAACGCCGGAGCCTTGGGCATTCGCGGCGTGATGCGCGCTCCGTGCGGCAGGGGCGCGACCAGCTTCGCGTAGTTCTTCGGCGCGCCGCTCACGACGACGGTAGCGCCTTCGCCGATGCCAAGCTTCCGGGCGAGGGGCGTGCCCGAATAGCCGATCGTCGTCTGCGCCACTCCTACTTGAGCACGCCGGCGAGCGCCGCAATCGCGGCGACGGCTCCGCACCAGAATACGAACGACCATTTCATCAAGTCGGCTCTGCTCCGCTCGATCAGGGTTTCGAGCCTGGCGAAGCCAGCATCCATCTTGCCTTCCAATCGCGCGTGCCCAAGCTGCAATTCGTGGATTGCGAGTTGCATCTTGTCCATCTTCTCGGGCAGCGAGTCGGCCTGCTCCATCCAGCTCACGAGCTCCTCCCCGGTATCCCTACCGAGTGACTCCTGAAGCTTGCGCGACAGGACGGGTGAGATTGCCACGGCTGACTCCGGTTGGAGGGAGCCACCATGGTAATGCTAGGCACTCGGCTGACCGTCATCAATTCCTTGCCATAGCCAGCGTCCTGTTGCGGCCAACGGGTCGCGGCGAGATCATTCTCCCCCATGCGAAATAGACTTGCGGTCTTTCTCGCGGCCGCAGCGGCGGCCGCGCTCAATGCGCAGAACCCCGCCAAGCCCCGAGTTCACATCGTCGCCACCGGTGGCACGATCGCTTCCACGAACTACTACTCCGGCAACTCCGGCAAGATCTGCGTGGACGCGCTGCTCAAGGCCGTTCCTCAGATCGATTCCATCGCGCAGATCAGCGCGCACCAATTCGCCAACGTCGCGTCCACGGCCGTCACGCCGGACATGTGGCTCGCGATGTCGCGTGCGATCAGCGACACGCTCAAGGCGCGCGCGGACATTTCCGGCGTCGTGGTGACGCACGGAACGGACACGATGGAAGAGACCGCATTCTTTCTGGACCTCACCGTCGCGGACAACCGGCCGGTGGTCGTCACCGGCGCGATGCGTCCAGCGGACGGCATCGGCATCGATGGTCCGGCGAATCTCTACAACTCCGTGCGCGTGGCGGGCGACAGCAACGCACGCGGGCGCGGCACGATGGTGCTGCTCAACGACGAGATCTTCGCTGCGCGCGACGTGAGCAAGGCCAACACCGTGCGCACGGACGCGTTCACGGCGCCGTTCCGCGGCACGATGGGCGTGGCAGACCCGGAGCGAATTGTGTGGCATCGTTTGGCGACGCGCGTTCCGGCGTTCGACATCAGCAGCGTGAAAGAACTCCCGCGCGTGGACATTGCGTACGTGTACAGCGGTGCGGACGGCGCGGCGATCGACGCCTACGTCGCGGCCGGTGCGAAGGGCATCGTTATTGCGGGCGCCGGGCGCGGTGGCGCGACGCGTGGCATGGGCGAAGCGATCGGCCGCGCGATGCAGAAGGGCGTGGTCATCGTGTCTGGCAGTCGCACGGGATCGGGCAGCGTGCCGGTCGGGTCAGGCGTGCGCCGCGACGGGACGTCGCCGAGTTCGATTGGCGCGGGGGACTTGAACGTACAAAAGGCCCGCGTGTTGTTGATGCTCGCGCTCACGCGCACGTCCAGCACGCGCGACATCGCCAAGATCTTCGCTGAACGTCAGTAGCAACCGTTTCGCGCGCGCGCCTCGCGGTCGTGCGGCCAGTGCTTGAGCGGGAACCGGGCTCGCTTCGCCGACCACGCTGCGCTTCCTCCGCGCGTCGCTCCTGTCGCTGCGCTCAGGTCGCGCCACGCGTCCGGTTCTCACTGGCTTCGCGCGGTGTGCGGCTGCGCCGCACCCCGGCTCAGACGGTCGGCTTAAGCGAGCCCGGCACCCGCTCGCTCACGGGCAGGCGCGCGATCCGGCGATTGTCCCGTCAAGCGGACCATCTGAGGCGACCAGCCGGGCGGAGCCCCGGCGGGAGCCGAAGTAGGCGGAGGCGCGGTGGGTTTCCGCGCCGGAGGCGGGGTCCGCGGACGGGACATCACCGGGAGCGCGCCGCCGAACGGCTACTGACGCGGGACCATGTTCAGGCGAATCACCTGTAGCGCGCCAGTCAGGTGCGCGTCCACGCTAACGTCGTCGTAGCCAGGCCGAATTGCCTGAATCAGCAGCTGCGTGCCGTGGCCCAATCCGCCGACGCAGAGCTGGAACATCCCGTCGGTGCCCGTGCGCCCACCGTCACGAAGGACCCGATACGCGCCCAGGTTCACGCCCGGCCCGGTCTTGCTCTGCGCTAGCACCGGCAGGTGTCCGCCGCCCGTGATCATCGAGCTGCTCGTGCCCACCTCGAAGCCAGAGAGTCGCCTGCTCACCTTCCAGCTCACGTCGTTCAGCGGCTCGCCCGTGTGAGTCATCGCGCGAACGAGTATGCGCGTCGAGTCCCTGGGGTCGCTGAACTTGTCTGCGACACAGCGTTGGTAGATGTACTCGCGCGCTGTGGGCACCCGCACTTCGGCTCGATGCGTGGAGTCGCGCACGGCCGTGAACGCGAGCGATGTCGGAATCCGAATGCCGACTTCGGCAAGCGCCGGGTCGAGAGCGACCACTTTGTATGGGCCCGGGACAACGTCGCCGAATTCAACGTCGCCGGTCGCGTTGACCACGCCGCGGTACGGTGTCTCGTCCAGCGCGAGTACTGCGCCCGCCGCCGGTGTGTCGCCGTGCGTCGCGCTGACGCGCAACGTGCCGAGTTGCGCCTGCCACGTCCGCCCATCCCGCCAGCGTGCGCGCGCCAGCTCTCCGCCGTTCTCGGCCGCGTAGAACTTTGTCAGCACCTGGTACGTCTTGTCGCCGCTGCCGGTGGTCTTGGTGGGCACCGAATCCGCGAGCGTGCCGATGAGTCGCAGGGTCCAGCGATCCACGAGAATCGCGGCGTTGGGCATCTCGCGAAACTCCACGCGGCCGCCCGGGCGCAACAACTCTTCGCGACGATCGAGTCCCACGTAGTTGAACTCGAGATCCACCAGCGCACGCTTGAGTGTATCCAGCCAGAGCGTGCCTTCGATGTCCACGCGGCCTCGCCTGCTTCGCGCCGCGTTGAAGGAAATGCCGAGCTGGTTGGAGCGGTCGGGCTTGGCCTTGGCGAGGCTGAAGCAGTAGCCGGTCGCGAATTGGTCGCCGAGCAGCACATCCGCGTCGGGTGCGAGGAACACGCGACCCCACTGCGTCTCGCGGACGAAGCCGCTGTCGACCATGTGAAGTCCGCTCGCAGCGGCGCTGAACGACACCCTGGCGTTGGCGGCTGAGTCGACGCGCACGCTTTGGCGGACGATGCGGTCGCTAGTGCCATCCATGACACGCTCGAAGCCGTACGTCACCATGCGCGCGGGGTTGGCCTCGCGCGCGACAACGGTGGCGAGCAGCCCGTTGCGGGCCTGATCGAAGAGCGCGATCGCTGAGCCACGGTCCGGTCGCGATCCGCACGCGCTGGCTGACACCGCGACGGCATCGAGGTACGCCGCGATGGGCATCAATGCGACGTCCACGCGCATTTGTGCAGTGCGTGTCGCCGCCAGGGGGACGATCAGGGGACGAAAGCCGAGTCGTTGCACGCGCAGTCGGCGGCCCGCATCGCGGAATGGCAGGGCGAACGCACCGGCCTCGTCTGCGATGGTGCGGGCGAGGGAAGTGCCGGCGGAGTCGAGCAGCATCACGATCGCGCCGGATACCGTCTGGCGCGTGGTGCTGTCGGTGATCGTCCCGCGCACCTGCTGGGCCGCCAATGGTGCCGCGAACAGCGCTGCGGCCACCCCGATCCTCGTCGCGAAATTCACGTAGGGAACGTCGTTGTCGCGCACGGTGGGGTCAACGAATGTGGTGTTAGGCCCGGATTACGAATTCATGTACGCGCGCAACTCGCGGGCCGACATCACCACCGCGGATCACGCTGCGCTCCTCGCCGCGGGCTCATGTCGCTGGCGCTCATTCCGCCCGCGGCTCCCGGTGCTCGCTGGCTTCCGCGACGTCGGCCATTCGGGCCGACGCTCGCATCAAACGATCCGCTTGTGGTGACGCCGGCCCGCTCGCCCACGGGCAGGCGCGCGATCCGGCGATTGTCCCGTCAAGCGGACCATCTGAGGCGACCAGCCGGGCGAAGCCCCGGCGGGAGCCGAAGTAGGCGGAGGCGCGGTGGGGTTCCGCGCCGGAGGCGGGGTCCGCGGACGGGACATCGCCGGGAGCGCGCCGAGCGAATCGAAGCGGTGCCGGGAGTGCGCTGCGCGAAGCCGTCAGTACCCGGCCGCGTGGCCGTCCTTGCGGGGGTCGGATCCCGCGACGTACCCGCGCAACAGCTTGATGATCGCTTGGCTGCCGCCGAACTGATCCGGCCGGCCGAACGACACGACGTGGCCCAGCGCTGTCAGTCCCGCGATCACGCTGTCGGGAATCGCGCTCTCGACGATCACCCGCGTCGAGTCCATATGCCGGAAGCGCGCCACGTCTTGCGCCTGTTGCACGTCCATGCCGAACACCAAGTGGTTGATCACGAACTGCGCGTGGCCCTGCGCCTGCATTGCGCCGCCCATGAGGCCGAAGCTCATATATGGAAGGTCGCCCGAACCGTCCGCCGACCGCGTCGCGCCCGGTTTGGTGATGAAGCCCGGAATCAGCGTGTGGTACGGTCGCTTGCCCGGCGCCACGGTGTTCGGCAGGCCCGGAGTGAGCGTGAAGCCCGCGCCGCGGTCGTGCAGCGCGAAGCCGGTGCCCGGGACGACGATGCCGGCGCCGAACTCGTCGTAGATCGAATTGATGAACGACACCATGTTGCCATCCTTGTCGGCAACGGTGAGGTAAATCGTCTCGCTCGACGTGCGCGCCGGCCCCGGATCAGTGCGCGGCATTGCCTGCGTGAGATCGATGTGGCTGCGACGTTCCTTGATGAACTCGTCTGACAACATCTGCGCCGGCGTGAGCGTGAGGTGGTCCGCGTCGCCGACGTACTGCACGAGATCTGCGTAGGCGAGCTTCTTCGCTTCGATCAGCAGGTGCAGGTAGTTCGCGGAATTGTGGCCCATCGCCTTCAGATCGTACGGCTCGACGATCTTGAGCATCTCGAGCACAGCGACGCCCTGGTTGTTCGGCGGCATCTGCCACACGCGGTAGCCCTTGAAGTCCACCGAGATCGGCGTGACCCAATCGACCTTGTGCTTCTTCATGTCGTCGATCGTGAGGAAGCCACCCATGCCCTTGAGCGTCTCGACGATCCGCTGGCCCAACGTCCCGCCATACAACGCGCCGGGACCTTCCTTCGCGATCTGCCGCATCGTGCGCGCCAGATCCGGATTCGTGAAGTAGTCGCCAGTCGCGTACGGCTGACTGTCGCGCAGGAACGTGGCCCGCGCGCCGGGATCGCGACGCAGGACGTTCGTCTGCCCGGCCCAGTCCACCGCGATCACCGGCGTCACCACAAACCCTTTCTCGGCGTACTGAATCGCCGGTTCGAGCGCCTTGGCAAGCGAAATCGTGCCGTACGTCTTGAGCAGCTCCTGCCAGCCTGCGACGCCGCCCGGCACGGTGACCGACTCCGGTCCGCGCGGCACGTTGCGGCGTCCGCGCTTGATCAACTCGTCGCGCGTCATCAGGGAACCCGCGCGTCCGCTCGCGTTCAACGCGACCAGTCGCTTCTCCTTGGCGCTCCAGATGATCGCGAACATGTCGCCGCCGACGCCCACCATCATCGGCTCGACGACGCCGAGTACCGCGGCCGCCGTGACCGCCGCGTCGATCGCATTGCCGCCGTGCTGGAGGACTTCGAGCGCCGCCGTTGTCGCGAGCGGCTGACTGGTGGCCGCGACACCGTTGGGCGCGTACACCGGCGACTTGCCCGCCATGGTGACGACAGGGCGGGCGGGCGCGGCGCGTTGGGCTCCGGCAGTCGCACCCACGGAGGTAAGCGCGGCGGCAAGAATCAGCGCGCGGGAAACGCGAGCGGTTGTCATGGCGCAAAAATGCGGCTACGAGAGCCCACTCACTAGTGGGCGTCCCCGACGGTACGCTCGTGCGCGCGGAGAGCACCGCGAAACCGGGGGACGCGGCGGCGCTATGGAGTGTCATATAACTCAGGGCAGGGCGGCGTCGTCCGACCTTGGAGTCCTTACCCGCATCTTGTAGTGTGTCTGCTCACGAACCCAGTAGGTCCCTATGAACGTGTCCTGGACTCGCGTCGTCGCTCTGGTCGTTGCCGCGTTGCTCGCGGACACATCGGCCGCGCTGGCGCAAAAGAAGAGCCGCGACGTCATCACGCGTGCCGAGATTCTCAAGTCGGCGCAGAGGGACGGCGACCTGTTCACAGCCATCAAAGCCATGCGGCCGCACATGTTCGAGAAGCCGCGCGGCAACCGCAGCCTGAGCGGCTCCTACACCGACCTGCTTGCGATCTACATCGACAAGATCCGCCAGCCGGGCCCGGACGCGCTCTCTCAGTTGCCGGCGAACACGGTCGTGGAGGTCCGGTACATGGATCCCAACCAGGCGCAGAACGAGTTCGGCGTTACCGCGAACGGTGGCGCGATCATCGTCAAGCGGTACGTCGCGGTCGGTCTTGCGGACAGCCTGGCAGGGAAGAAGCCGCCGGAATAGCGATCGCGGCGGTTGGTGACCGTTCGGGGTCGGCGCGGGTTGGAGGGATAGATTCAAGCGGTGCGTACCTGTCGCCTTCCATCATGAATTCCATTCCGCGCTACAGTCGCTATCAATTCCTCGCGATCGCGCTGCTTGGCCCGCTGCTGGCATGTCTCGATTCCGGATTCACGGGTCCGCGGCTAATCGGCACCGGCCGGAAGGTGCTGTTCATCGGCAACAGTTACACCTACTTCGCGGACATTCCCGGCATCGTGCAAGCGATGGCGGATTCCGCTGGCGGGGACAAGCTCGCGGTTGAGACGGTTGCGGGACCGGATATGGCCCTGGTAGACCATCTTGCCAACGGCACGGCCCGGAGAGAGATCGAGAAGGGCGGCTGGGAGTGGGTCGTGCTTCAGCAGGGTCCGTCGTCGGTGGAAGTGAACCGAGACACGCTGCGGATCGCAACGAAGGCGTTCGCGGACCTCATCACGCCGCTGAGCGCGAAGCCCGCGCTCTTTTCCGCGTGGCCTACCATAAGCCGCCCGCAGGACTTTCCCCGCGCGATCGAGTCGTACACGCTGGCCGCCAGCGACGTGAACGGCCTGCTGCTGCCGGTAGCGGCCGCATGGCTGGGTGCGTGGTCGCGCGATCCGGCGATCCCGCTCTACAGCGACGGACTGCACCCGTCGATCGAAGGTGCGTACCTCACGGCAGCCGTCATCTACGGACGACTGCTCGGCAAGTCCGCGAAGGGCCTGCCGTCCGGGTTGCGTCTCTACAGCGGATCGACGATTGCGGTCCCGCCGGCCATCGCCGCGCTACTGCAGGCCGCTGCGGATTCCGCGAACGCCGCCATTCCATAGATCGAGAGGCGCGGGTATCGCGCGGACTATCAGACGCCGAGCTGCCGAAGCTCCCGGGCCCGCTCACGGCTGACCGAAACTCGCGCGCCGTCCGAAAGTTCAGCGATCACACGACCCTTCACTCGCCGAAACGCGGTGACGTGCGCAAGGTTCACGATGTGTGAGCGGTGCACGCGCGTAAACTTCGTCGGGTCGAGCCGAGCCTCGAGCCGGACAAGTGAGAGATGCAGTAGATGCTTCCCGCGTGGCGAGAACGCGGTGACGTAATCGCCATCGGCCTCGAAGCGCAGGATGGAGTCGACCGCGATCGGCACGATGGTGGCGCCAAGCCGCACGAAGAGCCGCGACATTGGCCCAGTTGCGAATGCCTCCGTGAGGCGATCGAAGGGCGTTGGTCCGCCGGGTTCGCCGAACGCAGCGCGCGCGCGTTCCAGGCTCTTCTCGAGCCGCGCCTGCCCGAATGGCTTGAGCAGGTAGTCGAGCGCGCCGAGCTCGAACGCGGACACCGCGTGTTCCGCAAACGCGGTCGTAAAGATCACGTGGGGCTGCTTCTTCACGTGGCGCAGGACTTCGGTGCCCAGCATGCCGGGCATCTGGATATCGAGGAAGACAAGATCCGGCTTGAGCGTGTTGATCGCTTCGACCGCTGCAGTCCCCGACGCGGCCTCGCCCACGCACTGCACCCACGACACCGCTGCGAGCATGTCGCGCAGGCCACTTCGCGCAATGGGTTCGTCGTCAGCAACAATGACGGTGATGGCGTCGCTAGTCGGCATGCTCCACGGGGATCGTCATCGACGCCGTCCATCCGCCGGTCGCGACGGGACCGGCTTCGAGCCGGGCGGTGCCACCGTACAACACGGCAATGCGTTCGTGCAGACGTTTGAGCCCTGTTCCGTTCGATGACGCGACGGCGCCGCTGCCAGCGCCGTTGTCTGAGACTGTCACCACCACGTTGGCGCCCGCCACGCGCGCGGCGATGGTGATGTCGGTCGCCTGCTCGCGCGGCGTTGCGCCGTGCCGAATGGCGTTCTCGACGAGCGACTGGAGCGAGAAGCTCGGCACTTCCGCAGCGCGGGCGTCGTCCGGCACGTCGATCCGCACGCGCAGGCGGTCCGCGAACCTGATGCGTTCAATGCCAAGGTATTTCTCGACGAACGCGAGCTCCTCGGCCATGGTGGACGTATCGCGATCCGTGTCGATCGTGGAGCGCAGCAGCGCTGCCAATTCCTCCGCGGCAGCGGACGCGCGCTTGGGCTCGCGCGGGATCAGGTGCACCACCGTGTGCAACGTGTTGAAGAGGAAATGCGGATTGAGATGGGACCGCAACGCTGCAAGCTGCGCCTTCGCCGCGGTCGCCTCGGCCTTAGCGGCGCGCTCCGTGGCCTGCACCGAATACGACACGCCCGCGATCATGACGTACAGCCAAACGCCGAGCATGATCATCGACACGATGCCGTACGGGATCACGATCGCAATCACGCCCCGAACGACGCTCTCGATCGCGCTGTTGAGCAGCAGCCACGAGAACGAAAACACGAACGCCGCCGCGAAGTGAATGAGCACAAACGCGACCGTGATACGCGCGGGCCACCGGAGCTTCTCCGTGAACTTGTGCACCACGACGGCGAGGCCGGCAGCGGCGATGATCATGCGTAGCGAGATCAACCCGGCGTGGGCCGCGTGGCCTCCGTGCATCAGGATGATCAGGGCCGTGAACAAGCCCCAGATCGGCAGCCATCCAATCAACACCTGCACCCAAACGACGCGGCGGTTCATATGTCAACCTATCAACATCCGTGCCCCTGGTCGTCCGCGTTCGCCAAACGGTTGTTTCAGCCCGGTGAGTCGTTCTCGGCCGGGCCGCAATGCGGCCCGGAGTAACGTTCTCGGCGGCGCCTCCGGCGCCGATCAACGGCGAGAAACCACTGTGATCGGGCGCGAAGCGCCCGCCGAGTACGTGAATCGGCGCGGCGCAGCCGCGCCGCCGAGAACATGGCCGTGCGGCGCAGCCGCGCCGCCGAGAACATAGTTTGAGGTCCATGTTCTCTCTGACATTGAAGGACTATCAGGAAACGAGGGCGCGCATCGCCCCGCACATCAAGCACACGCCGTTGCTGACGTCGCGTCAGCTCAGCGAAGCCACTGGATACGACGCTCGGCTCAAAGCCGAGCTGTTTCAGCGTGTCGGGTCATACAAGATCCGCGGGCCGCTCAACAAGTTCGCGCTCATGCCGGACGACCAGAAGAAACGCGGCGTCGTGTGTTCGTCGGCGGGGAATCACGCGCAGGGCGTGGCACTCGCGGCGCGCATCCATGGGATTCGGGCCGTCGTCTGCATGGCGGCGAACGCCACGCCGTCGAAAGTCGCCGCGACCAAGGCGTACGGCGCCGAGGTGGTGTTGCACGGCTCCATTTGGGATGAGGCGAACGAGAAGGCGAAGGAGCTGGTGAAGAACGAAGGCCTCATCTACGTGCATCCGTTCGACGACGAGCAGTTGATTGCCGGACAGGGTACGCTGGGCCTTGAAGTCATTCAGGACTGGCCCGACATCGACGCGATTGTCGTGCCGATCGGAGGCGGGGGACTGATCGCGGGTGTTTCGATGGCCGTGAAAAGCCACAACCCGAAGATCAAGGTCATCGGCGTAGAATCATCGGACGGACCCGCGATGAAGATGAGCGTTGCCGCCGGGTCGCTGCAAACCATCGACTGCAAGACCGTCATCGACGGCCTTCGCGTGCGGCGCTGTGGCGAGCTGAACTTTTCCGTCGTTCAGCGCTACGTGGACGATATCGTCGCCCTGCCGGACAAAGACATCTTCGAGGCGATGCTGTGGGTGATGGAGCGCTGCAAGCTGGTCGTGGAAGGCGCCGCCGCCGCGCCGGTCGCTGCGCTGCTCAACGGCCTCATCAAACTGCCCACGGGCGCGCGCGTTGCGGCGGTGCTCTCGGGCGGCAACGTCAACCTGTCACAACTGCGCGGACTGGTCTGGAACTGATCGGTCGGAATGACATCAGCGAGGAATCTCGGCGCAGCCCTCGCGGCGCTGCGTGTCCGAGATCTGCGTGATCTTCCACGCGCCGGCGGCGTCCTTGAGCAACTCAATGGCGTTCACGCCGCAGTGGCGGAGGGCGCCGTCGAGATAGAACGCATACGGGGCCCACGCCTGTGCGATGTTGCCGTCGACGCGAACCTGTGCGTCCTTGATGCGCTCGTCCCAGCGCTTGTTCGAGCCACCGATACTACGGATCCAGCCGTCCACGGCCTGGAACGCGATCTTGCCCGGTTCGGCGCGGGTGCCGACCATCGCGAAACGGGCTCCGTCGGCGAATTGGGCGCGCACCATCGCCGTGTCGGCGGTTCGCATGCCCTCGAACATCCGGTTGATGGCAGCGAGCGCGGCTTGTTCGTCAGGGTTTTGTGCAGACGATGCCGACGCGACGAGCGCAAGCGCTGCTGCGATGACTGCAGCCTTCATTGTCCGCGCTTTGCCGCGGTTGACTTGGTGGTTCGTGCCGGGGCGGCAAGCTCGCCGGCCGGCCGCTCGCTCATGAGCTTGGTGACGAACCGCTGACCCTCGGAAATGCGTTCGATCTCGACGGCCATCGCGTCCATCGACGCCTGGAGCTCCGACATGCGGCGCACGACGTCGCCCGAATCGCGGGGCGCCCGGGGCTCCGCGGGCGCACGGTAGATCCTGACCGAATACGCGATCGCCAGTGGGCAGAACACGAAGACCGAGAGAATCGCGACGATTGGGAGGACAACGTCTTCAAGCATGAGGCCCCAATCTACGGACTCGCGGGGAGTCTGCCGGCGCCGTACTACAGCGTCTTGATGCGCGCCTTGCCGCGCCGGCCCAGCTTGCTGGCGTGCTTGATGGTGACCGTGACGTCGGATCCCAGGCGCAGCAGCATCTTCACAAGACGGTCTGCCGAGAATTCCGCGAAGTGGCCGTTCATGAGTCGCGACATTTGCGTCGCGGCATCATCCACGATCTTGGCGGCCATCGTCTGCGTCAGGCCAAAGGCCTTCAGGCGCGTCTGCACCTGCTTGGCAAGCAGGGTACGGGACAATGCATCGCGGCGTAGGGACGCGGCTGATCGGCGGGCCATGGCTTGGCTGTTACGGGATTTGCGCATGTCGTGCTTGTGGAGAGAGGGTAATAGTGACTTCGCCCTTGGCAGTATCGGTCAATTTTTAACGATCTTTAAGAATTTCGCCGGTTCCGGTCCGTGGGGGAAGCCCCCCACATGCATCTTACGCTCGATGAAAGTGAAAAGTTGAGGATTTGCTCCGCCCGGCCTTCTGGTAGGCCATCCAGGCAGCAGGGATACCCTGACACAGCAGTCCCACGCTGCCGGCCGCGATTTGTGCTTTGCCCGGCGCAGTTCGCCGAGGAGTTCCTTCAGGTCAAGCAAGCGCTCGAGAATCGCTAGCGCTCAGGAGAATCGTCAGAGCCACTTAGCTTACTGCCGTGACACAGCTCTCGTTCTCCGATGTCGGCGTCGATTTTGGCGCCACCACGCTCTTTTCCCGCATCACGTTCACGGTCGCCGCGGGCGAGCGGTGGGGCATCGTCGGCCGCAACGGCACGGGCAAGACGACGCTGTTCCGCCTGCTTACCGGGGCGATGAAGCCGACGCGCGGCGCTATCGCGCGCCAGCCCAACATCCGGATCTCTCTGCTGGAACAGCACCGCGACTTCGGCGACGTCGCCAGTGTGTGGGAGGCGGCCGCGGGTGAACTGGCGGAACTCCTGGCTCTGGAACAATCACTCGAAGAACAGGCGCATGCGCTGGCCAACGACTCGTCCGAGTCCGCGATGGAGAAGTACGGTCACGACCTGGAGCGATTCGAGCGCGAAGGCGGCTACGGCGTTGCGGCGCGCATCGACTCGGTACTCCACGGACTGGGCTTCGATCCGGAGAGGGCCCGCACCACCGCCGTCAGCACGCTGAGCGGCGGCGAGCGGGGGCGCGTGGGCCTGGCGCGACAGCTGGCCTCCAACGCCGACGTGCTTCTCCTCGACGAACCGACGAATCACCTGGACCTCGAGACAACGCGCTGGCTGGAAGACTTTCTCAAGGGAATCGATCGCACGGTGATCGTCATCAGCCACGACCGCGCATTCCTGGATGCCGTCGCGGACCACGTGCTGCACTTCGAGGGCGACAGCGCAACGCCATACTCGGGCGGCTACAAGGCATTTGTCGCGCAGCGCACCGAGCGGCGCCTCACGCAACAGCGCGCGTTCGAGCAGCAACAGAAGAAGATCGCCAGCGAGACCGACTACATCGCGCGCAACCTGGCCGGCCAGAACACCAAGCAGGCCAAGGGTCGGCGCAAGATGCTGGCGCGCCTGCCGCGCCTCAGTGAGCCGATCGGCGCCGATGGCACGATGGCGGTGCGCTTCGACGTCGCCGAGCGCGGCGGAGATCGCGTGGTCTCGGCGGTCAACGCCACGATCCGCGTCGAGAACCGCACGCTGGTGGAGAAGTGCACCGCCACGCTCATGCGCGGCGACGTGCTGGGGCTCATCGGTCCCAACGGCGCCGGCAAATCGACGTTCCTCAAAGCGCTCTTCGGCGATCACCCGCTGGCGTCCGGCGAACTCAAGCTCGGCGGTTCGATTTCGGCCGCGTTCTACCGACAGGACTTGTCGCAGGTGCCGATGGGCACCACGCTCTACGACATCATCAATGAGCTGCGGCCCACGTGGGAGCGCCGCTTCATCCAGGGGCACCTGGGCCGGTTCGGTTTCTCCGGTGACGAGGTCCAGCGGCAGGCGGACACGTTGTCTGGCGGCGAGCGCGCACGCGTCGCCTTGGCGATGCTGATGCTGTCGCGGTCCAACCTTCTCGTGCTCGACGAGCCAACGAACCACCTGGACGTCGAGTCAATCGAAGTGCTGGAAGACGCGATCGAGGACTACGAAGGCACGGTGCTCCTGGTGAGCCACGATCGCGAACTGTTGCGCGCGCTGACAACGCGGGTGTGGATTCTGCACGACCGCCACATCACCGACTTCGACGGCGGATTCGCGGAATGGGAATCGGTGAGCGCCGAGCGCGCTCACGCGGCGTCGGTCCGCGCTGCGGAGGAAGAACAAGTGCGTCGCGTGAAGGAACGCAAGAAAGTGGAGCCGCGCCGCGATGAGACCGGCGCGCGGGCCCGCGCTGAGCGCCTGACCTCGAGCGCAGCGAAGGGGAGCGAACGGGATGGCCGTCGCACGCAACGCGCGGCGCAGGCCGAACTCGACCGCGCCGAGGCGCGCATCACGGAACTTGAGGGCAAGATCGCGACGGTGTCCGCGGCCCTCGAGGACCCGGAGCTCTACACCAAGACAGGCGGCGTGGAACAGGCTACGACGCTGGGACGCGACCTGGAGTCGCTCAAGCGTGAACTGGACGCCGCGATGGCGATCTGGACCGCGGCGGCCGAGGGCTAGCGGCTCGACGCCAGCGCGTACCCGTAACCGCGGACGGTCTGGATCGCGTTGGACAGTCCCAAATGCTTGAGCTTGCCGCGTACGCTGTGGATGTACACATCCAGGATCTCGCGCGTCTTCTTCCGCTCGGAGCGCTCGCCCCAGACATACGCCATCACGTCGTAGGCTGACACTGGGCGCCCCTTGTGGGTGCTGAGGCAGTGGAGCACCGCGAATTCGCGCTGACTGAGCTTGACACTCTTGTCGTGCAGCCGGACGACGCGCGCAACCGGATCGAGCACCAAGTGGAGTGCGCTGTCCACGCTCAATGAACTCGTCTGCGACGTGAGAAGCTTGACCATGCGAGTCACGTCCGCCTTCGTGAGCGGCGTTGCCATGCAGGCCGCCGCGCCGCCTTCAAGCACGTCGCGCTTTCCGGCCATCATGCGCTTGGGCGCGGCTACGAAGATCGGAACCGTCACGCCGGCGGTGATCACGAAGAGCAGGGCACCCATCGGGTCTGAGCCGGTGACCGCGAGGATGGCGGACGCACGCTGCGCGCCTGAAATCCAGTTCGTCTTGTGCTCATCCGCCTCAATGAGCTCGACCCGCGGATCGTCCGCGAGCGCGCCGAGCGCGCGATCGCTGGTGAGCGATTTCCGCAGGACGAACACAGCCAACGGCGGCGGCGCATCCTCGGCGATGGCTGTCATGTGGCGGCGCTGGTACTAGTGAAAGTTAAGAGAGTGCTTCGGAACGTCGTCGCCACCAAACATAGGCGGGGATCCCCGCCAGCGTGATACCGAGCCCAATCAGGGATTGAGTGGGTTGGGTCACAACCGTGTTGGCGACGATGATGACCGCCGAGAGGACGAAGGCGGCCGGCGTGAACGGGTAGCCCGGTGTCCTGAAGGGCCGGTGCGCGTCCGGCTCCCGGCGGCGCAGCACGAAGATTGCCATCGCCGCAAGCGCGAACCACACCCACGACATGAACACGACGTACGTCAGCAACTGCTCGAACGAACCCGAGAGGACGAGCACGGACGACCACGCGGCGGTCGCGACGATCGCGGCGGCGGGTGTGCCGCGGCTGGGGTGGACCTCCGCAAGCTTGGCGAAGAACAGGCGGTCGCTGGACATGGCGTAGAACAAGCGCGGCAGCGTCAGCGTCAGGCCGTTCGCGGCGCTCGCGATCGACACCAAAATGACCGCCGACACGGCCGCGGCCACACCGCCGCCCAGCACGGCCTCCGCAGCGTCCGACGCGACGCGCGTGGAGCCCGCCACTCCATCGATGCCAAGCGCGGACATGTAGCCGACGTTGGCCAGCACGTAGATGCCGATCAGCAGGACGGTGCCGATGACGATTCCGCGACCAAACGTCTTCTGCGGGTCGATGGTCTCGCCCGCCGAGAACGTGACATACTGCCAACCCTCGTAGGCCCAGAGCACGCCGATCATCGCGGTCACTCCGCCCGTGATCGTTGCGAACGAGAATGTCTCCGGCCACCATCGCTGCGCGGGGCGGTCGGGCGCCGCGACGATGAATGCAAGCGCCAGACCGACAATGACCAGCGCCTTGATCGTGGTCGCGATTCCTTGTGCGTCGGCGCTGCGCCGGGTGCCCCGCACGTTGAGCGCCGCGACCGCCGCGATCATGGCGATGGACACCGTTTTCGCGGCCCACGGCGCCAGCGGTACGAACACATCGACATAGCGGGGGAACGCCGCCGCCAGCGTTGCCAGCGATCCGCTGCCGATCACGAGGAACATCGTCCAGCCGAACAGGAACGCGAGCGGCGCACCGAATGCGGCGCGCATGTAGACGTACAGGCCGCCGGCGCTTGGCCGGGCGGCGGCGAGTTCAGCAAACGTTAGCGCGCCCAGCAGGGAGAGCACACCGCCGATCGTCCAGACGATGAGCGCGACGCCGCCCGAACCGGAGCTGCTGACGACTTTGCCCGGCGTGAGAAAGATGCCCGAACCGATCGTCGTGCAGACCACGATGAACACCAAGTCGTACAAGCCCAGAGTCCGCTTCAGCTGCGTCATTGCAGGGTTCGGGGTGCGGGGTACAGGGTGAGCGCGCGGAATCGGAAGGTCAGGATCGGCCGGTCGGAGCGCCAGCCCTTGCACATCATTTTAGTTTCATCTATAATGTGTCATGGTTGCGCTGGCCTCCGCTTCCGTCCTCGCCGCAGTCGCCTCCCCACGGCGGCAGGAAATCCTGCGCCTGGTGTGGGGCCGCGAGTTATCGGCTGGTCACATCCACGCAGCCATGCCGGACGTGACGTTTGGCGCCGTGTCGCTCCAATTGAAGTCACTCGCTGCTGCCGGCCTGGTGGTCGCACGGTCGCACGGACGCTATCGCTACTATCGCGCCAACCGCGAAGCACTCGGCGCGATTGGCGAAACGCTCGTCGCCATGTGGGACGATGCGCTGTGGCGGCTCACGCTGGCAGCCGAGTTGGAACAGTCGCGACGCGGGCCGCGGCCGCGCCGTCGCATCACCAGGAAACGGAGATCACCATGACCAACGCATTGCCATACTCCCTCGACAGAACGGTCGTCATCGCCGCCTCGCCGGAGATCGTCTTCCGTTTCTTTACCGACAACACGCGCTGGGCGTCGTGGTGGGGCGCAGGATCGACGGTGGAGGGAAGGCCGGGCGGGAAAGTTTACATGCGGCACCCTGACGGCACCGAATCGGGTGGCGAGGTGGTCGAAATGAAGCCGGCGTCCCTATTCGTGTTCACGTACGGCTTCGCGAGCGGCAAGCCGTTCGCCAACGGCGCGTCGCGCGTCACCATTTCGCTCGCGCACGACAAGTCCGGCACCAGGCTGACGCTGCGGCACGAACTTCCCGACCAGGCCGCCCGCGACGAGCACCTGCAGGGCTGGCGGTTCCAGTTGTCGCTCTTCGCCAACGTCGTCACGAACGAACTCAACGCCGGCGCAGACACCACCGCGGACGAGTGGTTCGGAGCGTGGGCGGACGGCGACGCCTCGCGACGCGAGGCCACGTTGCGTCGCATTGCGAGTGACAGCGTTCGTTTTCAGGATCGTTTCAGCAACCTGGACGGGCTCGGCGACCTGCTACCGCACATCGCGGCGGCGCAGCAGTTCATGCCGGGATTGCGGTTGCATCGCGCCGGATCCGCGCGCCACTGTCAGGGCATGGCGCTCTGCGACTGGGTGATGAAGGGGGCGGACGGCAAAGAACACGGGCGCGGCACCAACGCCTTCGTCTTCGGCCCCACGGGGCGACTCGAGTGGGTGACCGGCTTCTGGACTCCGACGGCGCCGAAGCAGCGCGAGGACTCCTAGCGGGCCCTGTGGTCCCGCTGTGAGGCCCTTCTATATATGTAGGTATGGGCGGCAGACTCGAAGCCATTTGGCTCAAGCGGGCGCATCGCGGACCCATGGACGAAGTGCCGGCAGCCAACGCGCTGGCCGGCAAGGGACTCGACGGCAGCGTTGACCGCAGCCGTCGCCGTCAGGTCACGATCATCGAGCGCGAGGTGTGGGAGCGCCTGATGCAGGAACTCGGCGCGAACGTCCCGCCATCGAGTCGGCGCGCGAACCTGATGGTGAGTGGCGTGTCGTTGGCCAACACGCGCGGCAAGATCCTGCGCGTGGGCGGCGTGCGACTCGAGGTCGGCGGCGAAACGACGCCGTGCGAGCGCATGGACGAGGCGTGTCAGGGCCTGCGTGCCGCGATGACGCCGAACTGGGGCGGCGGGGTGTTCGCCCAAGTGTTGGACGACGGCGTGGTGACGGTGGGCGACGCTGTCGCGTGGGGTGAGTGACGACCGAAGTCGGTTGCTGGCACCGCTCTACGTGCGCCCGTAGCTTTCCACCGCAGCCCACTCTCTCCCCGTGCCACCGATGACGGACGTTCGGGAACAACTGCAGCGCACGAGCAGAAGGGCGACAAGGTGAAAGCGGCGAAGTACTACCGCGACTTCGTGAACCTCTGGAAGAACGCGGAGCCGGATATGCAGTCGCAAGTGGGGGAAGTGCGACGGCGTTTGTCGCGTCTCGCCGACATCGAGCGGAAATAGCCCCTGATGCTTGCGATCCTGAAGCTTCTGCAATCGTTGGTGAAAACGCTGCACTCCGACGGGACCCCCGGACAGATCGCGGCGGGCATTGCCCTGGGCGCGGCGCTGGGACTCACGCCGATCGCGAATGCGCACAACTTCGTGATTGTGCTGTTGCTCGCGGTGCTGAACGTCTCGTTCGCGGCCGGGCTGCTGGCGTGGGCGGCGTTCGTGCCGCTGGGATTCATGCTCGACCCGATATTCCATCGCGTGGGCCGCCTGCTGCTGGTGGACACACCGTCGCTGCGCCCGATGTGGACCGCGCTGGACAATGTCCCGGGTCTCGCGCTTACGAACTTCAACAACACCGTGGTGTTGGGCAGCTTCGTCATGTGGCTGGTGCTGTGCATCCCGCTGTATTTCGCGGCACGCGTCGGTGTCGTGCGCTATCGCGAGACCATCGGCAAGAAGGTCATGGGTTCGCGGCTCTACAAAGCCATCACTGCCTCCAAGATTTACAATGTCTACACCCTCTTCCGGTCCTGAGGGCGCCGCGCCGGCGGGCGCAAAGCCGAAGAAGGCCGGCCTGTTTCGCTGGAAGGGTATCATCCCGATGGCGATCATCGCCGTCGTGATCGTGGGCGGTTGGAAGTTCTTCGGCGCGCGGCTGATCAAACGCGGGATCACCGAGGGCGGCACAGCCATCCTCGGCAGCCAGGTGGACGTCGCCGACCTCTCGATCCATTTCTTCCCGCCGTCGGTGGACGTGCACGGGTTTGCGGTTGCGGACAACGACGACCTGATGCGCAACCGGATCGCCGTTGGACGCGCGCACATCGAGGTCGAGGCGTTGCCGCTCCTCCAGAAGAAGCTGGTGATCAAGACTGTCACCGTCGCCGAGGTGCAGACCGGCGGGGTGCGCGCCGAGCGCGCCAGATTCGTGCCGCCGGACACGACGCCCGGAGGCGTGGGTTTTGAAGCGCGTGCCGCGGTCGCACGAGTGAAAGTCCCTGTGATGTCGCTGGTGCCGATCGATTCGCTGAAGGCGGTGCTCCTGAACCCGCAGGACCTCCGGGCCGTCCGGGCAGCCGTTGCGCTCGGCGCGCAGGCAGACTCCGCCAAGGAGCTAGCCGACAAGGGCTATGCAAACCTGAATCTCCAGCCGACACTCGATTCGTCCGCGGCGCTGGTGGCACGACTGAAAGACGTGAACGTGCGCACGCTCGGTATCGACGGTGCGCGCAGGACGCTCGCCGATGTGCGTCGCACCGCTGCGAGCGTGGACTCGGCCAAAAACCGCGTCGACAAGCTTGTGTCGGATACGAAGCGATCAATGGACTCACTCCAGATGCTGCTGAAGTCGATCGACGATGCCCGTCGCGAAGACTACGCCGCGGCACGCGGACTGCTCAAGCTGCCCAGCTTCGACGCGCCTGAAATCGGAGCGGCCCTGTTCGGTGATGCGACGCTGGATCGTTTTCAGAAGGCGGTCCACTACGCGGAGCTGGCGCGGAAGTACGCGCCGCCCGGACTGATGCCCAAGGAGAAGGCAGGTCCGGAGCGAATGCGCATGTCAGGCACGACCGTGCACTTCGTGACGCAGACGACGTACCCGGATTTCCTCCTGCGCAGGCTCGAGTTGAGTCTCGTAGGTACCGGAGCGGATGGTGTGGACTACGCTGCGGCCGCGAGCGACGTCACCAGCGACCCAGCGATACTCGGCCGGCCGACGCTGTTCGTCGCGCGTCGGGTCAATCGCGGACGCGCCGGCGATTCATTGCGCATCACCGGATCACTGGATCACACCCGCGATACGCCGCGCGATGTCGTGAACGCGGTGATGGGCGGCGTGGAGCTGCCCACGTTCCCGCTTCCGATGCTGCCGTACACGCTGGACGCCGGCACGGGCGCAGCGGAAATGCGCTTCGTGCTGGACGGCGAGCGCCTCACAGGCACCTGGACCGTGCGCTCAAGCAGCGTCACGTGGCGCCCCGACTCGGCGCGGGCGCGATCGCTGAACACGATGGAGACGCTGGTGGCGCGCGCGCTGACGGGCATCAACACGCTCGAGATTACCGCGGAGATCGGCGGCACTCTCAAGGCGCCGACACTGGGCGTGCGATCCAACCTCGACCGCGTGGTGGCGGAACGCATCCGGGCGGTCGCTGGCGAGCAAATCGCGGCCGCCCAAGCGCGTCTCAGGGCGCAAGTGGACCGCATCGTCGACGAGAAGACCGCGCCGGTGAAGGCGAAAGTCGACGCGGTGCGCGCCGAGTCCGAGCGGAAGCTGGCCGAAGCGCGGACGAGGCTCGACGAGGAAAAGAAGAAGCTCGAAGAGAAGGTCAAGTCGCTCACTGCCGGCATCAACCTGCCGCGCCTGCCATAGGCGACGGGGCTTGAAACGGGGGCCACCGGGCCGCCGTAGGAAGGCATATTCCTCAATGACTCCAGTGATACTGACACCGTTCGCACAGGGAAGGGGAGCGGCCGCACAGCCGGCTGCGGCGCTTACGCCGCCTTCCGCGCCAGCAACGCCAGTTGCCGGCGGAGGACAGGGCGCGGTCATCGTCCGCGATGGCGCCAGCAACAAGCAGATCTACGACGCACTGCGCAATCAGCGCCGCGAGCTGGTCAATCAGCTGGAGGAGGTGCAGGACCAGCGCGATGAGATTGCGCAGCAGCTGCGGCAGCCGAATCTGACTGACGCCGACAAGGCGGGGCTCCAGCAGCGCCTGGCAACGCTGGACCATCGTCTGGTCCAGCTCGACCTTGCCAGGGCCGAAGCCGACGCATCGGTCGCGCGGCAGGCCGCCATTCCGGGTTCCATCATTCCCGACCCGCCGCGTCCGCCGCAGCAGGGCCCGCCAGAGGAAGTGTTCGTGCTCACCGGACTGTTCATGTTCATCGTCGTGCTTCCGTTAACGATTGCGTACGCGCGGCGCATCTGGCGTCGCGGCGCGCCGCCGACGTTGCCGCAGGAGATCTACGACCGGTTCACGCGCGTCGAGCAGAGCCTGGACAGCATTGCGATCGAGGTCGAACGCGTCGGCGAGGGTCAGCGTTTCCTCACGCGCATGCAGGCAGAGCAGGCCGAGCGTGCGCTGGGTGCGGGACCGGCGGAGCGCGTCGAGGCCGGCGTTCGGGAGAAGTCGCGCGACGTGAGGTAGTCCTCAAGCGGCGTTCGCCGCTGGTCCGGCACAGCCGTATGTTCTTCGTGCCCAATGACGGGCACCGCAATGAACACCGAACTGGACCAACTCGGCGCGCGCCTCCAGGGAGCGCTGGGCACTGACTATGTGGTCGAATCCCGCCTCGGCGCAGGCGGGTTTGCCGTGGTCTACTTGGTCCGCGACGTGCCGCTCAAGCGAAAACTCGCGGTGAAGGTGCTGTCACCCGACGTGATCGCGTCGCACTCAGTGCTCGAACGATTCCAGCGCGAGGCTGAGACGATCGCCCAGCTGTCGCACCCGCACATCGTTCCGCTGCATTTCGCCGGTCACCGGGCCGACCTCGTGTACCTCGCCATGCAAGCGGTGGACGGCGGCAACCTGTCGGACCGCCTCGTGCGGGATAAGCGCTTCTCCATCGGAGAGGCAGCGCGCATTTTTGCGGAAGTGGCGAGCGCACTGTCGCATGCGCACAAGCGCGGCGTGGTCCACCGCGACATCAAGCCGGAGAACGTCTTGATGGACAACGAGTCGGGCCGGTCGATGGTGACTGACTTCGGCATTGCACAGACTATCGGCGATCCGTCGCTCACTGCCACCGGCATGATGGTGGGAACTCCGAAGTATCTCAGCCCGGAGCAGGTCGCGGGCGATCGCGTGGACCACCGCGCGGACGTATACGCACTTGGCCTCATGGCGTACGAGATGCTGACGGGAGAGGCGGCGTTTTCCGGTCCCACGCCGACGGCTGCAATGCTGAAACGGCTGGCTGGTCCGCCGGAACCGGTCCGTGCGTTGCGACCCGAGGTGCCATCCGGGTTGGCGGATCTCGTCAGCGCATGCCTCGAACCGGATCCTGCGCAGCGGCTGAACGACGCCGCCGAAAACACCCGCTCGCTGTCGGCGCCGGTTGCCGCCGCCGGGATGGCGCGTGCGGCACGCATTCGCGTGGCCGGCACGTGGGACGCGCCGGCAAAGACGGCGCGCGCCACGCTCACCATGCCGCACGTCGGTCGCTCCGGTGAGTTGGCGTACTTTCGCGACTGGCTGGCGTCCGCCGCGAAGGGGAACGGGAGTGTGCAGTTGGTGGCTGGCCCGTCAGGCACCGGCAAGACGAGGCTCGTCACGACCGTTGCGGCCGCCGCAGAGCGCGCGGGCTGGCAGGTGGGCGTCGGGCGCGTGTATACCGTGGAAACCGGCGTGCCGTACGCCGTGTGGTCCGACGCCATCACCAATCTCGTGCGCGGACTGGACGCCGAGACGCTCCGCGTCCTGACGCGCGGAGGCAACTGGCTCGGGACAATTTGTCCGGCGTTTGCGTCCGAGACACCGGCCGAGGATCCCGAAGTCCGCGACGGCAAGGCCAAGCTGCTGTGGAGCTGCGCGCAGTTCGTGGCTCGCCTGGGGAAGAGGCAGCCGCTGCTGCTGGTGCTGGAGAACCTGCACCAAGCGGACAGCGCATCGATTGAGCTGCTGCATTTCGTGGCGCGGCAACTCACGGGCCAGCGCGTGGCCATCATCGGCACGTACATGGAGTCTGAGCTGGAACAGCAGCCGGCGCTGCGTGAAGCGGAGCAGTCGCTCCTGGCGATCGGCGCCGCCAAGCTTACCCGCCTCGACGCACTCACGCAGGCAGACACCGAGCAACTCGTGTGCGAGACGTTCGGTGTGGACCATCCCGCGGCGCGGCAACTTGCGCGCCGGGTGTACTCGTGGACGCGCGGCCATCCGTTCTTCGTCGAAGAAGCGCTCAAAGCGCTCGTGGAACGCGGCAGGCTGGTTCAGAAGGACGGACGCTGGTCTGGCTGGGATGTGGGTGAACTGGATCTGCCGCGCACGGTGCGTCTGGCGCTCGGACAGCGACTCGAGGGTTTGAGCACCGAGGCGCACGCAGCCGCTGGCGTCGCCGCCGTCATTGGCGCGCGCGTGCGGCTGTCCGTCCTGCGTGACGCTGCGGATCTCTCGCACGACGCGGCCATCGCCGCGCTCGAGGAGCTGGAGCGCGCCGGCATCCTCGTGCATTCGGGCGCTTCGAACGACGCCGAAGTCGGCCACGAGTTCGTGCATCCCATCATCCAGGACGTCATCTACGACGCGCTCGGTCCCGCCCGGACGCGCCTACTGCACGCGCGCGTTGCGCGCGCGATCGAGGCGTCTTTAGGCGAGAAGGCGCTGGCGAGCGCGGACCGGCTCGCGTTCCATTTTCTCCGAGCCGATCCGGAGCAGTTCGGCGAAAAGACGGCGCGCTACCTGACTGCTGCCGGACGTGACGCCCTGGCGCGCCACGCCGATCGCGCCGCAGCCGACTATCTGGGCGCAGCGCTGGAGCGTGCCACGAGCGAGGCCGATAGCGCGTCCCTCATCGATGACCTGGCGCAGGCGCGACAACGGCTCGGCGACTACACCGGCGCGATGAAGCTGTGGGAGCGCGCGCGAAGCGGTGCGGTGGCCGTGCGCGACATCGCCCGTCAGGCCCGGGTGGAGCGCCGCATGGGCCTCGCGTGGTATTGGGGCGGAAATTTCGATGAGGCCGTCACCCATTTCGACGCGGCGCTCACCTCAGCAACTGAGAGTGGTGACGTGGCGTTACGCGCTCAGCTGCTCGTAAACCGCGGTGCATGCTGGCAGTCGCTGGGCAAACCGGCAGATGCTGAACGCGATCTCGGCGAAGGTTTGGCGTTGGCACAGCAGCTCAGAGACGATGCGCTGCTGGCGCGAGCGCACCGTGCGCTGTTGATGCTGCACGTGTTTGTGGGCCCGCCAGAGGCTGCACGCGCTCACGGTGAACAGTCGGTGGCTGCCGCAGAGCGGGCGAGCGACGTCATCGTGCAGTGGTCCGCGCACCTCGGGCTCGCCATGCTGGCCGGCCTCACCGGAGACGGTCCCACGCTGAAGCGCCACATCGACCTCGCGGAGCCACTGTGCGAGGACCTCCAGTCACCGATTTTCCGCGCGTATCAGGACGAGGTCATGATGCAGTATCACTTCGCCAGCGGCGATTGGGATGCGGGCATCGCGATGTCGGAGCGCACCATCGCCACCGCGCGGGCGCTGAATCAGCGGACGCTGCTGCCTCGCGTGCTGGTGGCGGCCACGCACTTCTACATCGCGCGCGGCGAGTACGAGTACTCCAAGCGGCTGTTGGACGAGGCGTGGGAGGTCGGCGTCGCGCGGGCGTCGAGGGGTCAACACGTCGAGGTTCACTCGCAGATCTCGGTGTACGCGGGCCTTGCCGCGTACTACAACGTGCTGGCGCAGTACGAGCGCGCGGTGGAGATCGGGCAGCAGGGACTCGCCATCGCGGACAAGGTCGGCTACACCGTGTGGGCGATCTACCGGTTGATCCCGGTCACCCTTGAGGCAGCGTTTTCGGTCGAAGACGGCGTTCGCGCGAGACCATTGCTTGAGCGACTTGCCCGTGACAGCCAGCGCCTGAACCACCGGTTGGGCCTCGTGTGGGTGAAGGCGGCGCAAGGCTTGTTCGCCCGTCTCAACAAGGACTATGACACGGCGATCACCCTCATTCGGGGCGCCATCGCCGACCTCGAGACTGTGCCGTGGGTGTACGACGCTGCGCGGCTGCGTCGCTGGCTGGGCGACACGATGATAAAGTCCGGCGATCGCGAAGGCGGCATTCGGGAACTCCGAAAGAGCCACGAAGTGAGTGCCGAACTTGGCGCCTTGGTCGAGGTTGACCGCGCGCGAGTGATGATGAAAGCAGCGGGCATCCGGCCACCGTCCAAAGTGGGCGGCAAACGCGCGCGGCTCACGATTCGCGAATCGGACATCGCGCGCCTGGTATTGGAGCGGAAGTCCAACAAGGAGATCGGCGCCGCGCTGGGCATCGCGACGCGCACCGTGACTACGCACGTCGCCAACATCTTCGCCAAACTCGGCGTCGCGTCACGGGGTGAATTGGCGGAGCGCCTGCGGGACACGGCGATGTTTGATGTGGGAGACGAAGTCGTTGACGGGACTGAGCTTACGTAGCGTCTCCCCCGTGGCGGGTACGTAGAATCTCCCACCCGGCTACGCAAGGAATACGAAGTTGCGCAGGTCCGTTGGAACGCATTCTGGTGGTGCCAACCTTCACCAGGAGCTTCCAATGTTCAGACGCATCGCAGGACTCGGCCTTCTTGCCGTTGCCGCGCAGGCCGGCACGCTGACGGCGCAGGCAGACGACAACACCAAGACGACGTACCGCACAGGGCCACGCTTCGGCATTACCTGGCTCACCGGCTCCGTCGTCGATACGATCAACCGGCGCTACAAGACAAACCTCACCAACGTCATCTCCCAGTTCGGCTGGCAGTACGAGAAGCAGTTCGCCAGTCTCGAGGGTGGCCCCGTCGCGCTCAACGAGTTCATCCTGATGGTTGGTGGCCTGGATCAGGGCACCGCAATTCCAACGGTCACCTGGCTTGTCGGCGTGCGGACGCCGGGAGAGTTCGAATTCGGTGTCGGACCAAGTGGTTCGCCAGCGGGCGTTGCTCTCGCGATCGCCGTCGGCCAGACCTTCCGGGCCGGTGCGCTTCGGATTCCAGTCAACGCCTCGTGGGTGCCGTCGCGGTTCGGGTCGCGCGCGAGCATCCTGACCGGGTTCAACGTGCAGCGTCAACTGCGACAGTACTAGTCCGAGCGCTTGTTCGGCACGACGGCGAGTGTGCAGCGCGACACGCAGATCGGGCGTGACTGTTCGTCCACGATTTTGACCTCCCACACCTGGGTGCTTCGGCCCAGGTGAATCGGGAGGGCGGTTCCCGTGACGACGCCTTCGCGTTTGGAACGCAGATGGTTCGCGTTGATTTCAATACCCACGGCGAGCGATGTCTCGAGGTCGACGTTCATGGAGGCGGCCAGCGACGCCACGGTCTCGGCGAGCGCGACGGACGCGCCGCCGTGCAGGATGCCGAAGGGCTGACGGGTTCGGTCGTCCACCGGCATTGTCGCGACCACGCGTTCAGCGGTGAGTTCAACGACATCGATGCCGAGCGCGGTCGCCAGGTTGTGCGGCGATTTCGCACGGCGCTCCTCGAGGATCCTGCGGTTGTTTGGGTTCATCGTGTGTAAAGGTTGACGCAGCCCTTACATATATGGAATGGCAGTTCTGGTGGAGGCATGCGTCGATTCGGTGGCGTCGGCGGTTGCGGCGGAGCGGGGAGGCGCGGGACGCCTCGAACTCTGTGACAACCTGTTCGATGGCGGCACCACGCCCAGCGCGGGGATGATCTCGGCCGTGAAGGCCGCGGTGCACATCCCGGTATTCGTGATCATCCGGCCGCGCGGCGGCAGCTTCTTCTATTCGGACGCTGAACTGGGCGTCATGCGCCTGGATATCGAAGCCGCGCGAATGCTCGGCGCCGACGGTATCGTCTTGGGCGCGCTCACCGCGGACGCGCAGGTCGCGATGGAATCGATGCGCGGGCTGCTCGACGCCGCGGGCGCGATGCCTGCCACGTTCCACCGGGCGTTTGACATGACGCCCGACTTGGGGAAGTCGCTCGAAGCGCTGATAGCGCTGGGGGTGAAGCGCGTGCTCACATCCGGCGGCGCGGCGAAGGCGCTCGATGGGGTGCCGGAAATATCAGCGCTGGTGAAGCGCGCGGGCGGAACGCTGACAGTCATGGCGGGCGGCGGCGTGCGCGAGGAAAACGTGCAGGAGATCGTGCACCGGACGGGCGTGTCCGAGGTCCATGTCCGCGGCACGAGGTTGGTGACGCGCGGTCGCGACGGTCGGGCAGCCCTTCGTCTGCGCAAGGATCTGCCCTCGGACGAGTCCGCTTGGGAGGAGACGGACGAGCGTCGTATCAAGGAATTTGTTCGTCTGGCGAACGGGTAGGCACACGCTAGTATCAAACCCGACCCCACCCCCCCCACATACCATGGAAAACCGCTCGAGCCCCGAAAGTCCAACCGCCCCGATGAGCCCTCCCGGCGAGCAGGCGTCGTTGATGGAAGATTTCATGGACATCTTCTACGCGCCATCCAAGGTGTTCGCGCGGCGCGAAAAGTCCGGCCTCACGATGCACCTTTTGATCGTGACCGTTATCTGCGCCTTGTTCATTTATGCGAACCGCGGTGTGACGTCGCAGATCATGGACGCGCAGTTCGCGAAAGCCGGAGCAAAGGCGATCGCGGAGAACCCGCAAGCGGCCGACGCGATCAACAGCATGATGGGCGTCCAGGCGAAGGTGGCCACCGCGATGTCGTACCTCGCGGCCCCGTTCATCGTGTTCTTCACCGGCCTCTTCCTCTGGGTCGTCGGCAAGATGACGGGCGTGAAGCTCAAGTTCGGGCAGACCATGCTCGTCGTGACGCTGGCGTTCGTCCCGCGCTTGGTGGGTTTCCTGGGGACGACTCTTCAGGTGGTGCTGACGGATACCTCGATGATCACCGAGCCTGCCGCGGTGAGTTTCAGTCCGGCGCGGTTCATGGAGGCCGGCAAGCTGGCCAACATGATGCTCAACCTCGATGTCTTCGCAGTGTGGTCGGTGGTGCTGATCGGCATCGGTCTGGCGACGATGGCCAAGGTGCCGCGGGCCAAGGGCTACATCACTGCTGCGATCGTGTTCGTCCTGTTCTCGATCCCGTCACTGCTTCAGCCGTAAATCGTAAGCCGGCTGGCGGCGCTGCCGTTTCGCAGCGCCCGCCGCCCCGCGGTTCCCAGTCTGACTCAGGTCCTGCGCGACCGGGCCTCTCCACCCCGCACATACCATGAAGAGCCTCCGCATACTCGCTGCCGTCGCCTTGGGCGTTGCCAGCGTCGCTGCCCAGAACCCTCCCGCTGCGCGTCCCGCGGGCGCGCCGGCGGCGCCGGCGATTCGTGGCGACTCCGCGCAGGGCGGCGACTCGACTGCCCGTGGCTTCGGTGGCGGTGGTCCGGCGGCGAGTGTGCGCTTCCGCGCAATCGGACCGGCGCTCACGTCCGGCCGCGTCGGCGATATCGCCGTGCACCCGCGTGATCCGCGAACGTGGTATGTCGCCGTTGCGTCGGGCGGAGTGTGGAAGACCACCAACGCGGGCACGACGTTTACGCCGGTGTTCGACGGCGAAGCGTCGTATTCGATCGGCACGGTCGTCATCGATCCGTCGAACCCGAACATCGTGTGGGTCGGCACGGGCGAGAACAACTCCCAGCGGTCCGTGGCGTACGGCGACGGCATCTACAAGTCGCTGGACGGCGGACGCTCGTGGACCAACATGGGCCTCAAGGAGTCCGAGCACATCGGCAAGATCGTCATCGATCCAACCAACTCCGACATCGTGTTCGTCGCGGCCCAGGGGCCGCTCTCACGCAAGGGCGGCGACCGCGGCATCTACAAGACGATCGACGGCGGACGCACTTGGAAGAAAGTGATCGACGGCGGCACGTGGGCCGGCGGTAGCGACGTGGTGATGGACCCGCGCAATTCGAAGGTGCTGCTTGCCTCTACGTGGCAGCGGTATCGTCGCGTGTACGGCTACATCGCCGGCGGCCCGGAGAGCGCGCTGTGGCGCTCGACCGACAGCGGCGAGATGTGGCGAAAGGTGACGGCAGGCATTCCGGCCAACGACGACATGGGCCGTGTGGGCCTCGCGATGGCGGCGAAGAATCCGGACATCGTATATGCGATCATCGAGGCGAGCACGCGCGGTGGCTTCTTTCGATCGCGTGATGGTGGCGTCAGCTGGGAACGCATGAGCCCGCAGGGGTGTGTCGGCTTGTACTACTGCGAGATATTCGCGGATCCGAGCGATGAGGATCGTGTCTACGCGGTGGACGTGAACAACCGCGTCACCGATGACGGCGGTCGCACGTTTCGTCCGCTCACTGCCCGCAACGTTCACGTGGATCACCATGTGATCTGGGTTGACCCGAAGGATCCGGACCACCTGATCAACGGCAACGACGGCGGCCTGTATGAGAGCTTCGACCGTGGCGGCAACTGGCGCTTCTTCGCCAACCTGCCGGTGACCCAGTTCTACCGGGTTGAGATCGACAACTCCGCGCCGTTCTATCGCGTCTACGGCGGCACGCAGGACAACTACTCGCTCGGCGGCCCGTCGCGTACCCGCAGCGAGAACGGCATCCACAACACCGATTGGTTCGTGACCGCCGGCGGCGACGGATTCCAGACGCGCGTGGACCCGAAGGACCCGAACGTCGTTTACTCAGAGTCGCAGCACGGCAACCTGCAGCGCTTCAACCTGAAGACGGGCGAATCGGTGAACATCGTGCCGCAGGAAGATCTCGCCGACGCAGCCGACCGCTGGTACTGGGATTCGCCGCTGATCATCAGCCCGCACAGCAACACTCGACTCTACTTCGCGTCGCAGCGGCTGTTCCGCAGCGATGATCGCGGTAACTCATGGCGCGCGGTGAGCGGTGACCTCAGCCGACAGATCGACCGCAACAAGATCAAAATGATGGACCGCGTCTGGAGCGTGGACGCGATTGCCAAGAATTCGTCCAGCTCCAACTTCGGCACGATCGTCACTGTGCAGGAGTCGCCGCTGAAGGAAGGCCTGCTCTGGATCGGCACCGACGACGGCAACATCCAGGTCAGCGAGAACGGTGGGGAGAGCTGGCGCAAGATCAGCTCGTTCCCCGGCGTGCCGGACACCACACAGGTGGGACGCGTGACGCCGTCGAGCCACGACGCCAATACGGCGTACGCAACCTTCGACAACCACATGTCCGGCGACTACAAGCCGTACGTGCTCAAGACCACCGACCTCGGCCGCTCGTGGACGAGCATCGCTGGCAACCTGCCGGAGCGAGGCACGGCGTACGTCATCATTGATGACCCGAAGGATGCCAGCTTGCTCTTTGTTGGCACCGAGTTCGGTGTCTACACGACGCGCGACGGCAATCGCTGGACGCGACTCCGCTCAGGCCTTCCGACGATTCAGGTGCGCGACATGGCCATCCACAAGCGCGACGACCAGCTCGTCCTTGCGACCTTCGGCCGCGGCTTCTACGTGATGGACGAACTGTCCACGCTGCGGGGGCTCACGCCTCAAGTGATCGCAGCGGGCACGGCGCTGCTGCCGGTGAAGCGCGCTCCACTCTACGTCGAGAACAGTCCGCTGGGCGGCAGCGGCGCGAGCTTCCAGGGCGCCGGCCATTTCTTCACGCCGAATCCGCCAAATGGCGCTGTGCTTCACTACTACATGCGCGAGGCGCTCCGCACCCGGCGCGACCGACGCCAGACGGCGGAGCGTGCTGCCTCGCGTCGCGGCGACGATGTGCTGTATCCCTCGTGGGATTCGCTCCGCGTAGAGGATCGCGAAGAACCGCCCGCAATGATTCTCACCGTGACCGACGCTGAAGGTCGCGTCGTGCGACGCCTCACCGGTCCGACCGGGGCCGGGCTCCAGCGCGTCGTGTGGAACCTGCGCTACCCGGCGCTCACGCCAACTGGCGGCGGTGGCGGCGGCGGTGGCGGCGGCGGTGGCGGTGGCGGCGCCGGTGGTGGCGGCGGTGGTGGCGGTGGTGGCGGTGGCGGTGGCGAAGGCGATGGGCCTGCCCAGGGTCCGTCGGGTCCGTACGTCACGCCCGGCACGTACACAGTCTCACTTGCGCGCCGAGTTGATGGTGTGACGACGTCCGTTGGGCAGCCGCAGAAGATCGAGGTCTACATGCTGGACGGCGATGTGGCGCCGCGCGCGGCTGCCGTCGTCGCATTCCAGCAGCAAACGTCCAACTTGCAGCGCGCGGTGATGGGCACGAGCGCACTGCTCGCTGAGACGATGACGCGGGTGCAGGCGCTCCGGCGGGCGATTCAGGAGACGCCGACGGCCAACGATCGCATCGCGGCGGACGCGCGCGCACTCGAGTACAAGCTGCGCGACATCCAGACAACGCTCAGCGGTGATAACACCGCCAGCCGTCGGCAAGAGCCGGCACCGCCGTCGATTCTTAATCGACTTGGCGGGATCACGGGTGGACTGTGGTCGAACACGCTCGACGCCCCGACCGCCACGCACCGTCGGCAGTACGACATCGTTGCCGCCGAGTTCGCCAGGATTCTTGTGGACGTGAAGCCGTTGGTCGAAACAGAACTCAAGCGACTGGAGGATGCGGCGGAAGCGGCCGGAGTGCCGTGGACGTCTGGGCGGCTTCCTGCGTGGAGGCCTTAAGTGTCCAAAAAGAAGCGCCAGTCGGCTGCAAGGCGGACCAGCAAGAAGGTCTTCGGTCGCACTGCACCGGTTCGCAAATCCGTTGCGTCTGGGAAATCCGTCCCTGGCGGCGAGAAGCTCGACCTCTACAAGAAGCACCGGAACGAGTACCTCGCGAGCCCCATGGTGTCCTTGGTGCGGTGTGGACCGGCGACGTACCTCGCGTACGACGGGCGCGGCAAGTCGGGCGCGACGCCGGAGTTCGGCGCAGGCGTTGGCGCCATCTACGCCGTGGCGTTCACGGTGAAGATGTCGTACAAGGCGGCTGACAAGGACTACGCAGTTACCAAGCTCGAAGCGCTCTGGTCGCCTGAAGGCGAAGGGACGCCACACAAGGACACGACCTGGACCTGGACGCTGCTGGTGCGCGTGCCACCGTTCGTGACCGCGACGGAGCTAAGGAGGGCGCAGGATGACTTGGTCGCGAAAGGGAAGCCCGAGGAAGTGCGTCGCGTAAAGCTGATCGAGCTGCACGAAGACACGTGCGTCCAGATCCTGCACGTCGGGTCGTATCAGGAGGAGGGCCCGGCGATCGCGAAGATGAAGGCGTTCGCCGACATCTCGGGCCGCTCGTTCAACGGCCCGCACCACGAGATCTATCTGTCGGACCCGAACAAGATTGCGGGCGACAAGCTCCGCACGATTCTGCGCCAGCCCGTCACATAGCGGGGCAGCAGCCCGTTAGCGGCCGAGCATCCGGACGTACTGCTCCACGTACGACCGGATTTCCTTTCGGCGGTATTGCATGATGAATCGCGGGTGGTCGAGCGCATCGATGCGGTCGAAGAACCCGTGCTTGGCGTTGAGATCGTCGAGGTACTTCATGTTCGCGCCAGAGCCGAGCACGATGGCGCGGTCGCGCCGCCCACCCAAGGCGATGTGACGCTCGATGGACTTCACGATGAACGGCGTCACCGCCTTCTTCAGTGCTGGCACGTCGTAGTAGTTGAGGTTCACATCCTTCCGCGTGAATCCCAGCGGGCACATCGCCGTGAGCAAGTAGCGTCCATAGAAGGTGGCCGGCCCGCCCAGCTCCGCGATCATCTCATAGACGAAGACGGACGACAGCTCACGCCGCCGCGGCAGGTGGTTCTCGACGCCGCAGAAATCCGCGAGCGCGATCGGGTCCGTGAACGCGATGCCGGTGATGCCGGCGCCGAAACGGCCGGGGTTAATGCCGAAAATGAGCGTGCGCGGATTGTCGTCGCCGAAGAACTTGTCGAGGAAAGCGGCCGTGTACTTCCTGGCGCGACGATCCCTGTATGGGTTCATCACTCGAATGCCGGCGGGGACGCGCGGCGCTGTGAGCGACGCGTAGAACTTCAGCAGTCCCGCGGCAAGCGTTGGCATTGACGTCCTGTAGTGCCTCAACCCCGTGGCTTCAGGGCATCGAGCAACGACGGGATAAAGCCACCGAAGGCGCCATTCGACATCACGAGGATGAGGTCGTTGTGGCGCGCGTTCTCGCCGACCCGGCGCACCAGTTCCGCGACGTCCAGCGATGAGTCGGCCGGGACTCCACGGGTGCTCAGTTCGCTCAGGATCGCGGCCACGTCGAGCATCTCGTTTGCCGGGACCTTGTCGTGCGGCTCCGGCTCACGGATCGTGACGACGTCCGCGCACGACAGCGCTTCCACGTACTCGTGCTGGTGGATGTTCCGCCGGCTCGTGTTCGACCTCGGCTCGAACACCGCCCACAGTCGTCGCTCCGCGTAACGCTGCCGGATTCCCTCGATCGTTTCGCGCACCGCGGTGGGGTGGTGCGCGAAGTCGTCGATCACCAGCACGCCGTTCACCTCGCCGCGCACCTCCTGGCGGCGCTTCACGCCCCTGAACGTCTCGAAGCCAAGCGCGATCTGTTTGTCGCTCAGTCCGAGCGCGCGTGCGGTGGCGTACACGCCCGCCGCGTTCTCGAGGTTGTGATAGCCGGACATCGGCAAGAGGAGCTCGCGTGAGACGTCGTCCTTCGAATGAATGTGGAAACGCGCACCCTCTGCGGAGAACGACTCGCCATCGGCGCGGTAGTCCGCCTTGGCGTTCACGGCGTACGTCGTCACCGCACACTTGGCGTGTCGCCGCGCCAGTTCAACCGCCTCCGGATACGTGCGGCTCACCGCCAGGAATCCGTCCGCCGGCATCGTATCGCAGAACTTCTCGAAGCTCGATTCGTAGTGCGGCAGGTCGCGGTAGATGTCCGCGTGGTCGAATTCGATGCTGGTGAGGATCGCGGACTTGGCGCGGTAGTGCAGGAACTTGGGGCCCTTGTCGAAGTACGCGGTGTCGTACTCGTCGCCTTCGATCACGACGTACTTGCCTTGGCCCAAGCGGTAGTTGCCGTCGTAATTGAGCGTCACGCCTCCGACGAGGAACGTCGCGTCCTCACCGGCCGATATGAGCACGTGGGCCATGAGCGCGGTCGTCGTTGTTTTTCCGTGCGTGCCGATGACGACGATCGGGTGCTTGTCGGCGAGCAGCAGGGAACCAAACGCGGCCGGGAAACTCATCTGGCGGATGCCGCGCTCGCGTACCGCGGTCGCTTCCGGGTTTACGCGACGAATCACATTGCCGATGATGACCAGGTCCGGTCTGGCCTTATCGAGATTCCCGGGCGCGTACGGCGTGAACACCTCGATGCCCCACGTGCGCAGCATGTCGCTCATGGGCGGGTAGACGTTTTCGTCGCTGCCCGTCACGTGGTACCCAGCCGCCTTGAGCATGCCGGCGAACGCGCCCATGCCTGTGCCCGCGACGCCAACGAGGTGCACCCGTTTCACGGACGCCGGATCTACCGTGGGCAAGACGTTCCCGTTGTCCTCAGACATGCGCGAGAGATGTCCGTCAGTCGGCGGCAGCATTGCTGCCGCCGCTTAACACGTAGAACGCCGTCGCTCTAACTCGAGTAGTACGCCGCATTCTCATCAACGTATCCCTGCGAGAGATCGCATCCGTATGCGGTCGCCGATTCACCGCCCACGCCGAGGTCGACGATGATGTCGACGTTCTCGTGGGCGAGCGAGGCGCGCACCACGGCGTCATCGAACGGAAGCTTCGCGCCGCCCTTGACCACGGGGACGTCGTTGATGAACGCGGACGTCTTCGCCGGCTCGATGAACGCGTCGAACACCTTGCCCGTCGCCATCAGGATGCGGCCCACATTCGGGTCGGCGCCGTGGACCATGGTCTTGATCAGCGGGGAGTTCACCAGCGACTTGGCAACTTTGCGCGCGTCCGTGACGGTCTTGGCGCCCTTCGCCGTGACGCGCAGCAGGTGTTTGGCGCCCTCGCCGTCGCGCGCCAGCATCTCGGTCATGCGGATGCAACCTTCGGTCAGCGCAGCCAGAAACGCCTTGCCGTCCACCTTGCCCGCGAGGCCGTTCGCCATGATGACGCACGTGTCGGACGTGGACGTGTCGCCGTCGACGGACAACATGTTGAACGACACGCGCGCCGCAGCGCGGAGCATGCCGTCCAGGTCACCGGACGTCAGTTCCGCATCGGTGAAGATGTATGCCAGCATTGTCGCCATGTTCGGCTCGATCATGCCGGAGCCCTTCGCGACCCACGTGATAGTCGCGTCGCCCACGCTTGCCGAAAGCGCCTTGGGGTAGGTGTCGGTCGTCATGATGCCATGCGCGCCGACCAGCGGGTCGCCCTGCAGCTCCTCGGTGATACCGTGGAGGCCCATTTCGATGACCTCGATCGGCAGTTGCCGTCCGATCACCCCGGTCGAACTCACCAGCACACGCTCTTCGGGGCAGCCGATTTCCGCAGCCGCGCCGGCCGCCATACGGCGTGCGTTGGTCAGGCCCTGCTCGCCCGTGGCGACGTTGCTCACCTTGCTGTTCACCACAATCCCGCGCAGCCGGCCGGACTTGATGGTTTCGCGGCCAAGGATCACCGGTGCGCCCGGAAACTGGTTCCGCGTGAAAAGCGCCGCGGCGGCCGCCTCGACTTCGCTCACGAAGATGGAAAGGTCCTTGCCCTCGGGCTTGAGCCCGATGTGCCGGCTGGCGCACGCAAACCCCTGCGGAAACCGCGGCGTGTCATGAAACGGCACGGGTCGCCTCCTGGTCGGGGTCCGGCGGCATTTCCATGGGCAGAAGGTAGTGACAGGGGCATTTACCGCGTAAGTTTTGGCCGACCCTCACACGAGCCAGTATGACCGCATTGAGCTCACGATCCTTTCTGGTTGCCGCCCTCGGCGCAATTGCCCTGACTTCGTCCGCTATCGCACAAGGTGGCGGTGGTGGCGGCGGCGGACAGGCGCGTCCGCCAGAAAACCTCCAAGTACTGCCGAAGGACATGCCGCGTGATCAGGTCACGACGATCATGCGCGGATTCACCGGCGCCCTGGGTGTGACGTGCGGCTACTGCCACAGCGAACGTGAGGGCACGCCCATTACCCCAGCTGGCGGCGGTGCCCCGGCGGGCGCTGGTGGCGCTCCCGGTGGTGGCCCAGGCGGCGGTGGCGGCGGTCCTCCGCTCAACTATGCGCTGGACACGAAATTGCAGAAGCAGACAGCGCGTCACATGCTCAAGATGGTCGACAGCATCAACAAGGTGTTCCTTACGGCGCTTCCGACACGCGATATGGCGTCACCGATTGCCGTGACCTGCATGACGTGTCATCGCGGCGTGGCCAGGCCGATGACGATCGACATGGTCCTGGCTCAGGCGATTGAGAAGAACGGGGTCGACACGGCCATTGCGCGCTATCGCTCGTTGCGCACCGACGTCAGCGCCGGCCGTTACGACTTCAGGGAGCAGCCGGTGACCGTTGCCGCCCTGCGCCTTGCCGCTGCGGGCAAGCACGACGAAGCCCTCAGGCTCCTTCAGATGAACCTCGAGTACAACCCAACGTCGGCGAACGTCGACAACGAAATTGCGGATGTCATGATCGCCAAGCGCGACAGCACCGCCGCCATCGCGCGCCTGCGCGCCATTCTCCAAAAGAATCCCAACGACCGCCGTGCCCGCACACGATTGACACAGCTCGGCGTGACTCCGTAATCGTGGCCGACGAGGGCTCGACCAAAACCCCGAGCTGGGACGCGTCCTCCGACCCTCTGGGGGCGAAGCTTCAAGCGGCCCTTGGCGCCGACTATGCCGTGGAAGGCAAACTCGGTTCCGGGGGCTTCGCCGTTGTGTACCTCATTCGCGACGTCAACCTCAAGCGCAAGCTTGCGGTCAAGGTGCTGTCGCCGGACGTCATCGCGTCGCATTCGGTGCTGGAGCGTTTCAAGCGCGAAGCCGAGACCATCGCGCAGTTGTCGCATCCGCACATCGTTCCTCTGCATTTCATCGGGAGCAAGGACGACCTCGTCTACCTGGTAATGCAGGCGATCGACGGCGGCAGCCTTTTCGATCGCCTCGAAAGGGAGAAGCGGCTGCCGGTGGAAGATGCGTCGCGCTATTTCAGCGAAGTGGCAAGCGCGCTGGCGCACGCGCACAAGCGCGGCGTGGTGCATCGCGACATCAAGCCGCAGAACGTGTTGTTAGATGCCGAGAGCGGGCGCTCGCTCGTGACAGACTTCGGCATCGCGCGGACCGCGGAGGGCGGTTCGCTCACAGCGACAGGCATGGTGGTCGGTACGCCGACGTACCTGAGTCCCGAGCAGGTGACCGGCGAGCCCTCGGATCACCGCGCTGACATTTATGCGCTGGGTGTCATGGCGTACGAAATGCTGGCGGGGGAGGCGCCATTCACCGGGCCGACCCCGACGGCAGTGCTGATGAAACGCCTCTCCGGTCCGCCGGAACCGCTCAAGAAGGTTCGGCCGGAGGTGCCGTCGATGCTGGCCGATCTCGTGGACGCGTGTCTCGCGATGGATCCCAATGAGCGGCTCGCCAATGCCGCCGACATCACGCGCGCGCTGACAGGGGCGTCGCCGGTGTCGGGCGGGCACACGACGAGTTCGCGCATCAGGGTCACCAAATCCTCGCCAAAGAAGTCAGGCGGAATGCCAGGCTGGGCTGTAGCGATCTCGGCCATCGCCATTGTCGCTGCGACGATCATGTCGATCTCGGTGCTGAACAGGCCGCGCGCCACTCAAGTGCCCCGGCTCGACGACGGCATGATTCGGATCGCCGGTCAGACCTACATGATCGGAAACAACGACGATCGCGAGACGCGGCCGTCGCATCCGGTCCCACTGGACACCTTCGGCATCGGTCAGCACGAAGTCACCGTGGGGGAGTACGAGCGCTACGTGGCAACCGGCGCCGTTGCCAAGCCGTGGGACACGAAGCCGGACTCGACGATGCCCGTGACCGGCGTGAGGTTTGCCGAAGCCCAGGCCTATTGCGCGTGGGCCCACAAGGACGGCGGCCGGCTACCGACGGAAGCGGAGTGGGAGGCGGCGGCCAAGGGTGTTGAGGCCCGCCTGTACGCATGGGGTCGTGAGTGGATTCCGAACGCCGCGAACATCGACGGCGTTTCAAAAGGCCCAATGCCGGTGGGCAGTTTCCCATTGGGTCGCACGCCCCAGGGTCTGACCGACATGACCGGCAATGTCTGGGAGTGGACGTCGTCACCGTACCAGGCCTATCCCGGCGGCCCGGCCGTCGACGCGACCAATCTCGGCAAGTACGTGATCCGCGGTGGCGCCTTCAACGCGGACCGCCGTCTGTCCACCACGATGAAGCGGATTCCATACGATCCGCAGACGGACCGCGCCAACCTTGCCGCGACCGGCTTTCGCTGCGCGATGTCGCAGCGGCCGGCGAAGTAGTCGCTAGGCCCGGCGGTCGAGCGCGGCGCGCGCCTTCTTTATGCGCTCCACCAGCGGCTGAACGTCCGGATCCGGGTTGGCCAGGAGCGAGAGCAGCCGGTCGTACCAGAGGCGCGCCTCGTCCCGCGCGCCGAGCGCCGCGGCAAGATCCGCGCGAAGTAGCGCTGCACGGGGCGCCAGTTGCGCCGCGAGTGTCCCTCCGGCTTGCGCAGTCACCAGTGGCGTGTACACCAAGATGGAGTCCAGCCAGCGCCGCGTCAGCTGCAATGCCTTCAGTGAATCGCGCAGGGTGAGGTAGGCCTCTGCGGCAAGCAGAGTCACGCCGGTATCAGCGGTCAACGTCAGCTTGTAGCGAGAGGAGAGCGAGTCGAGTCGACGCGCTGCGCGCCGCAGCGCCGCAGTGTCCCTGCGTTGGAGTGCTATGGCTGGCGCCGAGCGCGCGTCGGTGATCGTGGTATCCAAGGTCGGCCATGCGCTCATCGACTCTGGCGAAACGAACGCGAGCAATGGGGCGACTGCCCGCGTTGCCGCCGCGCGTCCAGCCGGCGAATTGGCGACTTCGTCGAAGACGCGCGCGGTCCTCTCGACGAACGAGTCCTGCGGCACACCCATCGTGACCCTCATGAACTGTCTGGCCACCACTTCCCGCGTTGGCGGCTGTTGCTGCTGGCGCATATTGGTGGTGATCAGTGAGTCGTACTGCGAGGGCCGGCCGAGCATCGGTGAGACGAGCGTGACCACCGCGCCTGTCGTGATCGGACCAGTCGGCGTTCGCGCGATGATCGCGGGCTTGGTGCGGATGGTGTCGTACAAGGCGAGCGTCGCCGAGGCGCGCCACAACTTGAGGTTCAGCTCGAGGCGGATCAATTGCGCGTTGATCCATGACTGGCCGGTGTCCGTGAGCACCGCGCGTCGAAGGACCGTATCGGCGCCGACGAGATCACCGAGCGATGTGAGTATGGTCGCGTACATCAGCTTGGCGCGGCCTTCGGCTGGATTGGAGGCCACCCACTGCTCGGCAATCGAGCGTCCCTGCAACAGCATCGTCCGCCGGACACCTCGTTGCACGCCGTCGTCCAGGTGTTCCCGGTACTTCACGGTGTCGCGCGGCAGCATGAGGGGCTCGAACAGCAGGGAATCGTCACTTGGGCGGACGACAGCGATCACCTGCGAGCACTTGCCCGCCACGCACCAACCACCGCTGCCGAGCATGGCGTTGTTGTACACCTCGACGATGTGCTGGTACGCGAGGTGATACGTCGGGTCCAGCGCCAGAACACGATGGAACGCGCCCAGTGAGCCGTTGCGACTGGCGCGGAAGCGCGGCCGGGTGCTGTCGCCATCGGTCGGCTGGAGCGCGTTGTCGTGGAACAGGCAGTCGCCCAAGCCGTACCACGCATCGGTGTCGGTCGAGTCGTTCCTGATCAGTGCACGGTACCCGTCGCACGCGGTCACGTAGTCCTGCTTCGCGAACGCGACGCTGGCCTTGATGTGTGCCTGCTCGCGCGCCGGCAACGAGCCCGATAAGCGGCCCGCGGCTTCGGCGTGCTGGCGCGCGACGGGGTTGCCCGGTGTGAGCCAGCCCAGCAACACTGAGAGTTTCGCGTGTGCCAGCGCGAACGTGGAATCGAGTTCCAGCGCGCGCTCGAGGTGCCGGCCGCCGGCGTCGAGCTCGAACCGGTTCAGTGCTGCCAAGCCCATAGCGTATTCCTGATACGCGGCGAGGCTGCTGGTGACCGTGGCGCCAGCGCCGGCTCCGGCGGGCGCCGGAATGTTGAGCACTTTCTGCGACAGCTTTGAGAAGGCGGCCAGGATGGAGTCCGCGATCGCCGTCTCCTCACGAACGGACCGGATACGCTCGCCGGTCTTCACGTCGTATACCTTCGCGTTGATCGTGGTGCGGTTGCCGAGCTTGATGACGTCGCCCATCACGACCTGCGCGGCGCCGGCGCGCTTGGCCACGGCGATTGCCTGTGCGGCAGTCAGCGATTTGGCCTCCGCCGCGCCCGGCACGTCGCGCATGAAGTCCGCCACGCGCTCGTCGTCAATGACGCGGATGTCCGTCCACCGCGACATACCGAGGTAGAGAAGGTTCACACTGCCGATGCGGAGCCACTCGATGTCCTGGTTGTTATTCAGGTTGTCGAACGGCACGACGATCCACGTCTTGGCGTCCATCGGTGGATCCGGTCGCCGGGTGGCGGCGGCCGCCACGGTGCGCGTGCGGCACGGCGGCGGAGACCCGTCAGCGCACTGAGCCAGCGCGGAATGACTCGACGCCACCACAGCGATCGCCGCTAGAACCGAGGGACGCATATCAAGAAGGTATGTCATCCTGAGCGCAGCGAAGGATCTCCCCGGTACTCAGGAGGTCCTTCGCTGCGCTCAGGACGACAGTTTGAGGCCATAGACGCGGGCGGCGTTGCCGCCGAGGATCTTCGCCTTGTCGGCGTCGGAGACACTCAAGCCCCTCAGTGCCTCGAGCATCTTGGGGATTGACCCGATCAGGTGCGGGTAGTCGCTGCCGGCCAGAATCTGCGACGCGCCCGCGAATTTGATCGCCATTTCCAGCGCGTTCTTGTCGAAGTTCACGGTGTCGTAGTGCCAGCCGCGCAGGTATTCGCTCGGCTTCCTGTCGATGTTCTTGCGGCAGTCCGGGAAGTTCTCGAAGCCGCGGTCGAGCCGTTCGGCGAGGTAGGGAATCGCGCCGCCCAAGTGACCCAGAACCCACTTGATCCGCGGGAAGCGCTCCGCCACGCCGGCAAAAACCAGGTGCGCGGCGGCGAGCGTCGTGTCGAACAGGAAACCCACCAGCGGCATCAGCCAATACTGCTTCATCGCATCCACGTTGATCGGGTGCTCCGGATGGATTTGGAGCACGGCGGCCTTCTCGTTCGCGTACTCGTAGATCGGCCAGAATCGTTTGTCCGCCAGCGGAACGCCGTTCACGTTCGAGAAGAGCATCGCGCCGGGCAGCTTGAGCTGCTCCATCGCGCGTTTCAATTCTCTTTTAGCTGACTTGGGGTCGTTGAGGGGAAGCGTCGCAAGCGCCGAAAAGCGCGGTCCGCGCTCGGCGATGATCTTGGCGAACGCGTCGTTCACCAGCGACGCCATTTGAACGGCGAACGCCGGCTTCTCGACGTGCGTCCCCGGTGTAGTGAGCGTGATGACCTGCGTGTCCACGCCTTCCTTCTCCAGCACGGCCTGGCGGTACGCGATGTCGCGATGGCCGGGCACGAGGACGTTGTAGTCGCCAGGGTAATGCACGTGGGGGTTCCCGTCTTTACCCATCGTGACCCTCACGGCACTCTTCTTGGACTTGATCGCCTTGATGTACTCGGGCGGATAGAAATGGTTATGGACGTCGATGACCCTCATCACGTGCTCCGTTTCGTTGTACGCCGGGTCCAGATCCAGTAGACGGGCAGGCCGGCGGCGACCAGCGCCAGGCCGGTGAGACTCGACTTCGGGGCTTTGATAATCTCGTGCGCGACGATTGCCAGCGACGACACAACGAAAATACCCGGCAGGACCGGGAACCCCCACACCTTGTACAACGGCTTGTAGTCCGGCCGTTTCCGCAGGAAAAACAGGCTCGCCGCAACCAGAGCGAAGAAAATCCACTCAGTGTAGATCACCCGCGTGAAGAGGGCGCGGTAACTGCCGGTGAGCACGAGCACCACCGACCACACGGCCTGGAGCGCGATGGCGATGTGAGGAGTGCGGTACGTCGGGTGCAGCGTGCCGGCCCACGAGAAAAGCAGTCCGTCGCGTGCCATCGCCAGGTATACGCGCGGCCCGGCCAGGATGATTCCGGTCATCGCGCCCAGCGTGGAGAGAATCACGAGCGCGGAGAGCGCCTGTCCGCCGGCCGCCGAGCCAACGACCGCGTCCGCGAAATCGGCGGCGACTCGCGTGGATTTGGTGACCGTGTCGAGCGGCAGTACGGCGAGATAGGCTGCGTTCACCGCGATGTATGCGATGGTGACCACCACGGTGCCTATCAGCAGCGCCCTGGGGATCGTGCGCGTCGCGTCCTTGGTCTCTTCGGCGGCGTACGTCACCATGTGCCAGCCACCGTAGGCGAACAGGCCCGCCGCCGTCGCAGTGGCGAATGAGCTCAGCGTGACCCGTGACTCGTGATCCGTGGCCCGGAACGGCGCACCTGCAGGCGAGGTCGCGAAGAACCAGGCACCCGCGGCGATAATCGCGATCACCGCAATGAGCTTCACGCCGGTGAAAAAGGTCTGCAACGCGCTGCCGTGCCTTACGCCGACGTAGTTCACCGCCGACAGCACCAGGATTGCGCCCGCTCCCACCAATCGGGTGCCGAACTCGCTCATTGGCACGAAGTGGCCGACGTACCGCCCGAACACGTTGCCGATGGCGGCGATGATGCCGCTGTGCATGACCCAAAACATCGCCCAGCCCCAGAGGTAGCCGACGGCCGGCGAGTATGCCTCGCGCAGGAACACGTACACGCCGCCGGTCTTGGGAAATGCAGACGAGAGCTCGGCGCACACCAGCGCACCAATCAGAGTCAGGAAGCCGGCAGCGGCCCACACCGCCAGCACGCCCGATGGCGTCGGCACGGCGCCGGACACCACCGACGGCTGCACGAAGATTGATGCGCCGATGATCGTCCCGATCACCATCGCCGTGGCGCGCGGGACTCCGATCGCGTGGACCAGCGCGGGGGCCTTTGGCTCGGTGGTCATGAGGCCCTGAACTTATGCCTCGCGTGGGTGACGGCGAGCGCACGCGTCAGAAGCAACGAAAACCTCGCGAAACCTGTCTCAACGTTACGCATCTTCGCGGGGTATAATGAGATAGCCCCGCCAGTCCTTCGGTACGCGAACCCCGGCAGCGAGACGGATGGTCACGTCCCTCGAGAGCGCGTTCCAATTGTTGTTCAAGTATCGCCCGGCTGTCTTCGCCGAAGGGGACCTCGCGTTCGGGGTCGCCGGTCCCATGGCGCTGGCGCTCGCCGCAGTCGCCGCTGGTGGCGCTGTGACCATTGGGACGTACTGGAAGGTGACGTCAAGCAGCACGATGCGCGACCGCGTTGTGCTCGGTGTGCTACGATCGGTCGCGTTGCTTCTCGTGCTGTTCTGCCTTTTCCGCCCGATGTTGCTGCTCTCGGCGCCGGTGCCGCAGAAGAATTTTGTCGGCGTTCTCATCGACGACTCGCGCAGCATGCAGATCGCCGAGCAGAACAACGCCACCCGCGCTGACGTGATCCGCAACATCCTCGGCAAGAGCGACAGCGCGCTTGTTGCCAAGCTGCGCGAGAAGTTCCAGGTGCGGTTGTTTCGGTTCGGCTCCTCGCTGGACCGCATGGAGGACCCGAAGGTCCTCACGTTCGACGCCGCGGAGACGCGCGTCGGTGACGCGATTTCGTACGCGCGTCAGGAGCTGGAAGCGGTGCCGTTGTCGGGCCTCGTGGTGTTGAGCGACGGTGCGGACAACGCCAGTGCCGCCGTTGGCGACGAACTGCTCTCGCTCAAGGCGCGCTCGGTTCCGGTGTTCACAGTGGGCATCGGTGCCGAGCGATTCGAGAACGACGTGGAGATCGAGCGAATCGAACTGCCCCGCCAGGTGCTCCAGGGGTCGTCGTTCATCGCCACGGTGCTGGTGCGCCAGCGTGGGCACAATCGGTCCAAGGTTCCGCTCGTCGTTGAGGACGAGGGCAAGACCATCGCTCGCGAAGAGATCGAGCTTCCGCCGGACGGGTCCGCGGCGCCGGTACGCATCGCCGTGACGGTCCGTGAACCCGGCCCGCGCGCGATCCGCTTCAGCATCCCCCTGCAGACCGGCGAGCATGTCTCGCAGAACAACGAACGCCGCGCCCTGCTCGATGTCCGGAAACGTCGGGAGAAGGTCCTATATATAGAAGGGGAGCCCCGGTACGAGGTTCGCTTCGTGCGGGAAGCGATTGAGTCCGACACGAACCTCCAGCTCGTTCTGCTCCAGCGCACCGCCGAGAACAAGTTTCTGCGGCTCAACGTCGACGGCCCGCTCGAGCTGGCAAGCGGATTCCCCACCAGCCGTGCCGAACTGTTCAAATACCGAGCGATCGTGATGGGCAGTATCGAAGCGTCGTCCTTCTCGCAGGATCAGCTGCGCATGCTGGCCGACTTCGTGAACGTGCGCGGCGGGGGCATGCTGTTCCTGGGTGGGCGCAGTGCCTTCGGCGAAGGCGGCTACTCTGGCACGCCGGTGGCGGATGTCCTGCCGTTCTACATCTCCGGTGACGCGGTACCCGATTCGCTAACGCCATTCACGGAACTGACAGTTCGCGTCACACCAGCCGGCTTGATGCACCCGGTAACGCAGCATGCGGCGCCGGTAGACGCCAGGACCAAAGGGTCACCGATCGTCACGGTGCCGGTGACCAGCGTGAACAAGGTCACCCGCCTCAAGCCGGGCGCGGTCTCCCTGCTCGAAGGCGTGGCCGGCCGGAATCGCCAGCCGGTCCTGGCGTTCCAGCGGTTCGGCCGCGGCTTGGCGGTCGCGATGCCGATTCAGGACTCGTACCTCTGGTACATGAGCGCGGACGTGCCCGTTGAGGACGTCGCGTTCCGCACACTGTGGCGGCAATTGCTGCGCTGGATCACGAGCGATACGCCGGACCTCCTCAAGGTGTCCACCTCGGAGAGCCGCGTGCGGCCCGGCGGATCAGTGACCATTCGCGCGGAGCTGGTGGACAGCGGCTTCGTCCGCCGCAACGACGCCAGGATGGTCGCACACGTGAAGGCGCCGTCGGGCGTGGTGAAGGACGTGCCACTCGAGTGGGTGGTTGACCGCGACGGCGAATATCAGGCGTCGTATGCGTCGGAGGAGACCGGCCTGCACACCGTGCGCGTTTCCGCGTCAGGACAAAAGGCGGGCGATCCTGGCGCGTCGGATTCCGCGTTCGTCGCCGTCGCCGATCTCAATGCAGAGTTCTTCGGTGCTGAAATGCGGCGACCGTTGCTCCAGCGCATCGCTGACGAAACCGGTGGCAAGTTCTACACGCCGGCGACGATGAACACGCTGCCCGAGGACATCGCGATGACCAAGCGCGGGGTGACGGTCATCACCGAGATGGAGCTGTGGGATATGCCGATCATCCTCGTGATGCTCGTCGGGTTGCTCTCCGCCGAGTGGGTGTACCGCCGCCGCCGGGGGATGGCATGATCAGCTCTCGGCTCTCGGCTCTCGGCGTTCGGGCACTGCTCCTCGGGCTACTCGCCGCTGCGGGCGATGCCAGCGCCCAAACCCGCCTGATCATCGTGAGCGGGCTGGGCGGCGCGCCGAAGTACACGAAGGAATTCTCGGATCTTGCCAACACCATGGCGAACGCGGCGCGTGAGCGCGCCGGATTGCCGGACTCGTCCATCGCCTGGTATGGCGACCCTGCAGCGGCGAAGTCCACGTGGTATCGCGGTCCATCGTTGAAGGACACGCTGGAGGGCGTGTTCTTGCGCCAGGCGTCGCGTCCCGCGTCAGAGCAGTTGGTGCTGGTGCTCATCGGACACGGCAGCGGCGAAGGCGAGGAGACGCGCATCAGCATGCCCGGTCCAGACCTGAGCGCCAAGGACTTTCGCCGCATACTGGCCGGCTTTGGATCGCGGCGCGTGGCGTTCGTGAATCTCACCAGCGCCAGCGGCGACATGATGGACCTGCTGGCGGCGCCGGGGCGCGTGGTGATCACAGCGACCAAGAGCGCGTTCGAGCGCAACGAAACGAAGTTCGGTGAATTCTTCATCACCGCATTCGCCCGCGACGGCGCCGACACCGACAAGGACAACCGCGTGTCGCTGCTGGAAGCATTCGCATTTGCCGAAATCGAAACCAAGCGCCTGTACGAGAACGACAGCCGCATGCTCACGGAGCACGCCCAGATGGCTGACGCGAGCGGCGTCGCGCGCCAGTTCTTCTTGACGCCGGGGGCGATGCGCAGCACTGCCGGTTCGCGACTGACCGCGCTCTACTCCGACCGGTTCGCGCTCGACTCGCAGATACAGGTGTTGCGGAAGAAGAAGGCGACCATGAGCGACGATGCCTATCTCGCGGAGTTGGAGCGTCTGCTCGTCCCGCTCGCGCAGAAGGCGCGAGAGATTCGGCAGCTGGAGACGGGCAAGTGATGGTGCCTCGTGCTTTGTGCTTTGTGCTTGTCGCCCTGTTTCTCATGGGTTCATCCGCTTTTGCGCAATCCGACTCGCTGACAAGGCGACTCGAGGCAGCGGTGAAACTCTGGGACCGCGGTGAGCGCGATGCGGCCAACCGCGAGTTCCAGTCGTTCATCGACATCTACAACGCCCGCGCCGACCGACTCTCCAGCGCGCAGTTCGTCGCCGTCGCGCGCGCGGTCACGTACCTGGGCGTGGACGACCCGCAGTTGTTCAAGGACGCCCTCAAAGCCTATGACCGCGCCATCGCGGGCGATCCGGACAACGTGGACGCCCGCGCGCGTCTCGGCGAGCTCTTCACGCTGAAGTACAACGGCACGGAGGCCAAACGCACGCTCAGCGAAGCGCTGGCCAAGGATCCCAAGAACGTCGCCGCGCTTGTGGCCGACGCGCGCCGTCGAGACTTCGACAATGAACGCGGTGCGGACTCGGTGCTTGCGATGGGCCTGGAACAGGAACCCGAGAACGTGTCCGCGCGCGCCTTGCGCGCGCAGTTCCGCGCTGACGTCGAGGACTTCACGGGCGCCGCACAGGAAGCCGAGCGCGCTCTGCGCGCGGACGCCCAGAGCGGGGAAGCGCTTGCGATTCGAGCCGCGCTGTACCGCATCGCCAGCGACTCGGTCGGGTACGCGGAGATGCGGCGTCGTTATTCCGCCGCGTATCCCAGGGAGGCGGGCCTCCTCATCGCCACCGCGAACATGCTCTCGCGCGTGCGCCAGTACGCACAGGCCGCCGCCGTCGCGCGCGAAGGTACGCAGGTGGATCCCAAGAGCTGGCGCGCGCATGCGATGCTCGGCTCGAACCTCATGCGGCTCGGCGACATCCCAGCGGCGCGCGCGAGCCTCGAGACGGCATTCAAGGGCGACCCGTACGACCTGTGGACCAAGAACACGCTCGACCTGCTCGACACCTTTGGTGAGTACGAAGTCACCAACACCGAGAAGTTCAGGTTCATGATCGAGAAGGCCGAGTCGGGCGTTCTCTCGCTATACCTGAAGGAAATCCTCGAGAAGGCGTACGTCACGTTTCAGAAGCGCTACCAATTCACGCCATCGGGACAAGTGCGGGTCGAAGTATTCCGCAGCCACGCGGATTTCTCTGTGCGCACGGTTGGCCTGGCCGGACTGGGCGCACTCGGCGTGAGCTTTGGCAACGTCATCGCCTTCGACTCGCCCGCAGCCAAGGACGCCGGCTCGTTCAACTGGGCATCCACCGCGTGGCACGAGCTGGCGCACACGTTCACGCTTGGTGCATCCGACATGCGCGTGCCTCGTTGGCTGTCCGAGGGACTCTCGGTGTACGAGGAGCGCCGCGGTCGGCCCGGCTGGGGCCAGAACGTGTCGCCCGACTTCCTCAAGGCGTTCGAGGAGAAGAAGCTCGTGCCTGCGAGTCGTTTGAACGACGGGTTCGTCCGGCCCGCGTATCCGCAGCAGGTCATGCATTCGTATTACCAGGCCTCGCTGCTGTGCGAGATGATCGCGCGCGATGTGGGGGAGCCGGCGTTGGCGCAGATGCTCGCAGCGTACAGGGACGGGCAGTCCACACCCCAGATTGTGCTGCGCGTCCTCAAAATGGACATGGCCACGCTGGACACGCGCTTCGTGGCGTTCATGCGCGAGCGGTTCGGCAGGGCCATGACCGCAACACGAGACAAGGACGTCGCCGTCGAGCAGTACCTGCCGGCGGATCAGCTGGTTGCACGGGCGGATTTGCGCGCCGGCAACTACTGGATGCAGGTGGCCGTCGGCCGCGCACTCATTCAGCGACGCGAACACGCGAAAGCGATCCCGATTCTCGAACGGGCACGCGCGCAGTTTCCGGACTACGGTGGCGCCGACGGCGCCTACCCGGCGCTCGTCCGTGCCCGTCAGGCGAACGGTGACCTGCGCGGTGCCGCGACCACCCTTGGCATCGCTGCTGAGCTGGGTGACATGCCGTACGAGCTGCACATCACGCTCACAGACCTGTGGCTCGAAGTCGGCGACACCACCAAGGCGGCGGAAGCGCTCGAAGGCGCGATGTACATGAATCCGTTCAGCATCGCGCAGCACGAGAGGCTCGCCGAACTGTTCACGCGCACGGGTGACAAGAGGCGCGCAGTGCGCGAGCGCATGGCCGTCGTGGCGCTCAACCCGGTGGACATCGCCGAGGCGCAGTTCCGCCTCGCCATCGCCCACCGGGAAGCCGGTGACGAAGGCAACGCCAAGCGCAGCCTGCTTCGCGCACTCGAAGTCGCGCCGCATTTCGAGCGGGCGCAGGAACTACTCCTCACGATCGTGGAGAAGAAGCCGTGAGGGCAGCCGGCCTTGTTATCGCACTGGTGCTGGCGCCGATCGCTGCGGACGCTCAGCGTCGCGGCGAATACGGGATGGGACGTGCGCTGGGTGACCCGGACGGTTTCTACGTACCGCGGGCGTGGGCCGGCAACACGCCGTACGACGGCCGCTTCACGTTCGCGCGTATCAAGTATCGCGGCGGTGGGCGCGGCGCGGGTTGGGCGCACGACTATCCACGGGCCGAGTCGCACTTCATGCGAATCATGCGGCAGATCACCACCCTGCGTCCGTTCGTGGAGTCCGGGCCGATTCTCGGAAGCAACATCATCGCGCTCGACGATCCGGAGCTCATGAAGTATCCCGTGGCCTATTTGTCGGAACCGGGCGGTTGGTTTCCAAACGAGAAGGAAATTCTGGGCCTGCGCAACTACCTGACGAAGGGCGGATTCCTGATTGTCGACGATTTCGACGGTGGCGGCATGCAGCAGGACTGGTACCAGTTCGTCGAGCAGATGCGGCAGGTGCTCCCGAAGTCGCGCATCGAGGAAGTGCCCAAGAGCCACGCAATCTTTGACTCGTTCTTCAGAATCGACTTCGAAAAGCTTCCTGCGTATGGCAACGGCGGCCGGCCCGGGTACTTCGGAGTGTTTCAGGACAACGATGTCCGCAAGAAGGTCATGGTCATCATCAACTACAATCAGGACCTTGGTGACTACTGGGAATGGTCGGACCAGGGCTTCAACGTCGTGCCGTCGAATGAGGCGTACAAGCTGGGCGTGAACTACATCATCTACGCTTTGACGCACTGATGACGGTCGCCCGTTTCGCTGCAGCTCTCACCCTCCTCGCGACGGTCGCTGGTAGCTCCGGCGCTCAGCGCTGCGGTATGGGGTCACCATTTCCGGGTGGACCGTACGGACTCAGCATCGGTGACCCGAACGAGTTCTTTCGGCCGCGGAACTGGGCCGGCAACATCAAGTACGACGGTCGCATCACGTTTGCGCGCATCATGTATCGCGGATATGGCCAGTACTCGAACCGTGAGGGGCCGGGCTGGCTGCACGACTATCCGCGCGCCGAGTCGCATTTCATGCGCATCATGGCGAACATCACGACCATGCGTCCGTTCATCGAGGACGGCCCCAAGGTTGGCAGCAACCTGCTCGCGCTCGAGGATCCGGAGCTGTTCAAGTATCCGGTGGCCTACTTGTCCGAGCCGGTCGGCTGGCATCCAACGGACGGCGAAGTGCTCAGCCTGCGGAAGTTCCTCGAAAAGGGCGGCTTCATCATGTTCGACGACTTCCGGTTCGTGTCGCGGGACGTCGCCTGGAATGATTTTGTGACGACCTTCCGACGTGTCCTTCCGGGCGCGAAGATCATGCCGGTCCCGTCCGAGCATCCGGTCTTCGACAGCTTTTTCAGGATCGACCTCGCGCAGCTCAAGGACGGGTGTTGGTCGTCACAGGCGCAGTACTACGGGGTCTTCAGGGACAACGATCCCACGAAGCGGCTTATGGCCGTGATCGCCTTCGAGGCGGATATCGGGGAGTACTGGCAGTGGTCCGACCGCGGCTTCAACGTCGTGCCGTCCAACGAGGCGTACAAGCTGGGTGTCAACTTCTTCATCTACGCATTGACTCACTGATGTCCATTCGCGCCGGCCTCATCTTCCTGTCGCTTGCGACGCTGCTCCAGGCGGCCACCGCCGACGCGCAGAGTCGCGGCGGTCGCGGTCGCGGCAGCATGCGCGAGATGCTGGGTGACCCGAACGAGTTCTACACGCCTCCGGATTTCAATGGCAACGCCAAGTACGATGGCCGGTTCACGTTCACGCGCGTGAAGTACCGCGGCTTCCGCTGCTTCCAGGGAGAAGGCCCGGGCTGGTCACACGACTATCCGCGCGCCGAGTCGCACTTCATGCGAATCATGAAGGCGGTCACGTCGATGAAGCCGTTCACGGAGCTGGGGGCCATTGAAGGCGGAAACATCCTGGCACTCGATGACCCTGAATTGTTCAAGTATCCGGTGGCGTACCTGTCCGAGCCCGGCGGCTGGGCGCCGACGCAGAGGGAAGCGCTCTCGCTGCGGAGCTATCTCAGCAAGGGCGGATTCCTCATCGTTGACGACTTTGAGGAAAATTGCACGGGCGGCGGCGACATGCCGAACTTCACGAACGTGATGAAGCAAGTGTTGCCGAACGCGCGCCTCATCGAGATTCCGCCAACACATCCGGTGTTCGACTCGTTCTACAAGATCAACCTGAGTCTGCTGGGCCGCGGCCAACGCGGGAACGCGGTTTGGCTCGGTGTGTTTCAGGACAACGATCCGACAAAACGCTTGATCGTCGTAGCGAACTACCTCAACGATATCGGCGAAGCCTGGCAGTGGTCCGACCGCGGTTTCAACGTTGAGCCGACGAATGAAGCGTACAAACTCGGCGTCAACTATCTCATCTACGCACTAACCCACTAGAACCCAAACGAGCCCAACGTGACTCTGATGACTGACGCACCACCGACCAGCGGCGACGACGTCGCACTCGCCGAACGCCTCAAGTTCGGCTACACCGAGATTCGCAAGGAGGTCGCCAAACTCATCGTCGGCCAGGATGACGTCGTGGAGCTGGTGCTCCTCTCGCTCTTTACCGGCGGCAACAGCCTCATCATCGGCGTGCCCGGCTTGGCCAAGACGCTGCTGATCAACACGATCGCGCAGGTGATCGACCTCAAGTTCTCGCGCATCCAATTCACGCCGGATTTGATGCCCAGCGACATCACGGGCACGGAAATCATCCAGGAAGACGGCAAGACCGGACAGCGCAAGATGCAATTCGTGCCCGGTCCGATCTTCGCGAACATCGTGCTCGCTGACGAAATCAACCGCACGCCGCCCAAGACGCAGGCCGCGCTGCTCGAAGCCATGCAGGAGCATCGCGTGACGGTGCAAGGCGTGACGTATCCGTTGGCCGAACCCTTCTTCGTCTTCGCGACGCAGAACCCGATCGAACTCGAAGGCACGTACCCGCTGCCGGAAGCGCAGATCGACCGGTTCATGTTCGAGATCATCATCGACTATGTGACCGAGGACCAGGAAGTCGACATCGTGCGCCAGACGACGTCGATCCAGAAGCACCGGTTCAATCGCCCCGTGAGTGGCGCGGACATCGTTGCGTTCCAGGAACTGGTGCGCCGCGTGCCGGCGGCCGAGCCGGTGGCGCGGTACGCCGTGCACCTTGCGCGTGCGAGCCGTCCGGGACCCAATGCTCCGGACTTCATCAAGGAGTGGGTCAGCTACGGCGCCTCAATCCGGGCCGGCCAGCACCTGATACTTGGCGGCAAAGCGCGTGCGCTGATGCACGGGCGCTTCAACGTGAGCTTTGACGACATCAAGGCCATGGCGCGACCGGTCATGCGACATCGCATCATCCGCAACTTCCACGCCGAGTCCGAGCGGATGACCACGGACAAGATCGTGGATCAGCTCCTCGCGTACGTTCCAGTCCCGAAGTCAGGGCTGTAGTTGTTGACCGCTCCGACGCACGCGCCCGGCGCGCAACTGCTGGATCCGGCAGTTCTCGCCCGTATCTCCAGCCTGGAGTTGCGCGCGCGCGCCGTCGTTGAGGGATTCATCCAGGGGCTGCATCGCGCGCCGCACCTTGGATCGTCCACGGACTTCGCCGAATATCGTCCGTACGTGCCCGGCGACGATACCCGCCGCATCGACTGGAAGGTCTATGCGCGGAGCGACCGCTACTATGTCAAGGAGTTCGAGGCGGACACGAACACCAACCTCGTCGTGTTCCTCGACGTGTCGCGCTCGATGCTGTACGGAACCAAACTCCAGTACGCGTGCACGCTCGCGGCGTGCCTGACCTACTTCTCCAGCTTGCAGCGCGACCGCGTCGGGATGGCAATGTTCGCCAATGGCGTTGTGGATTTCGTTCCGCCGTCGGCCAAGCACCTGCGCCTGGTGCTGCATTCGTTGGACCACGCCGAGCGCAACGTGCCCAAGACGCCGGCGAACCCGACCCGTCTGCGCCCGATCTTTCAGCGACTCTCAGACGTTGTCCGCCGACGCAGCATGGTGGCCGTCATCTCCGATTTCTATGAAGAGCCGGATGACGTGGTCGCCGCGATCAACATGTTGCGCGGTCGCGGCAACGACATCATGGCGCTCCACATCCTGGAGCCGAGTGAACGCACGTTCCCGTTCACCGAGTCCAGCAACTTCGTGGACCTCGAGTCCGACGAGAAGATGCCCGTGATTCCGGAGTATCTGCGCGAGGGCTACCAGAAGGTGATCGCCGAGCACATCGCCACCCTTGGCAAGCGGCTCGTGGGGCAGGGCGTGGATTACTCGCATTTCGACACGTCAGAGCCGATGGACAAGGCGCTGTTCGCGTACCTCGGTGCGCGGAGCCGCATCGAACGCACGCAGAAGGTGGGCTGATGGGAATCCTCGCGCCCGCATTCCTCGCCGGACTGCTCGCCATTTCCATTCCCGTGATCATCCATATGATCAACCGGGAGCGGCGCGAGACGATCGCGTTTCCGTCGCTGATGTTCCTGCGCAAGGTGCCGTACAAGTCGGTGCGCCGGCAGAAGCTGCGCCACCTCCTGCTGCTCCTCATGCGCTGCCTGGCGATTGGCATCATCGTCGCGTCGTTCGCGCGTCCCTTCTTCGACCGCGAGATCGCCGCAGCGCCCAGCGCGAACGACGGCCGCGAAGTGGTCGTGCTGCTGGACCGTTCGTACAGCATGGGTCTCGGCACGCGCTGGACACGCGCCCAAGCCGCGGTGCGCACCATCGCGGGTGAGATTCGCGCCAACGACCGCGTCTCGGTCGTCGCCTTCGACGCCACCGCCGCGCAGGTGGTTGAGCCCACCGCCAGCGCGTCGCGTGTGGACCGTGTGCTCGAGACGCTCAGGCCCGGCAGCGCTCCGACGAAATTCGGCCCCGCGTTCCGTATGGCGGCGCAGATCCTCACGGCGTCCGAACAGTCTCGTCGCGAGATCGTGCTGGTGTCTGATTTCCACAGAGTCGGATTCACGCCCAGCGACGAGGTGTCGCTGCCGCTGCGGACGACGGTGAACACGGTGGACGTCTCGCGCGGCGAGTCCGGTGATGTCGCCGTCGCCAGCGTCGCGGTTGCCCGACAGAGAGACGGCTCCCGCGTTCGCGCCACAGTGACGGCGCGCGTCACCAACCTGGGCTCCGATGCGCGCAGCGTCGACGCCACGCTGGAACTCGCCGGCCGGCCGGCGGACACGCGAGCGGTGCGCGTGGGCCCGCGTTCCACCGCGCAGGTCGTGTTTCCCGCGGCATCGGTCTCGGCGAACGCGACGCGCGCCGTCGTGCGCATCACGCGGGACTCACAACCCGCCAACGACCAGTTCTTCTTCACGATCGCCGAGGACGCGGGGGCGTCCGCCTTGATCATCGAACCGCCCGGTGCGCGCGCCAACCAGAGCTTGTTTGCGACGCGCGCGTGGGCCGTCGCCGACGACCCAGCGGTGCGCGTGGACGTGCGCTCGTCCACCGCTGTCACGCCGGCAGACTTGCGCGGCCGGTCGCTCATCGTGATCAACGAGGCCGAGCTGCCTGCGGGCGCGTTTGGCGAAGAAGTGCGACGGCTGGTGCGGGAGGGCGCGATTCTGCTCGTCGCGCCGGGCGAACGGGTGAGCCTCGGCCTCACGCCTGAGTGGCGCGCGGAGCTGCCGGCAAGCGTCGGTCCCGCGAGCGACCGCGCGGGCCGATGGGCGTCGGTGGACTTCAGCAACGCCCTCTTCGAGCCGTTCAAGACGTCGCGCGCTGATTTTTCGTCGGTGACGCTGTCACGGTACCGCGCGCTGAACGTGGTGAATGGCGGCGCCATCATCGCGCGCCTCGACGGTGGCGCGCCGCTCATCGTGGAGCGCGCGATGGGCGATGGGCGCATTCTGATGTGGGCGCTTTCACTGGACGCCAACTGGACCGACGCGCCATTTCATCCGCTCTGGGTTCCATTGTTGCACCAGCTGGCCCGGCGCTCGATCGCGGGCAGCGAAGTACGGTCGTGGTTCACGGCGCCGCACGTGCTGGACCTGAGCCGGGAGGGGTCCGTCCTGGTCGAGTCGCCGTCCGGCGTGCGAACGCGGATAAGCCCGGACTCCGCGCCCCGCTCAGTCGAGCTGCGTGAACGCGGCTTCTATGAGGTCCGAACCGGCTCGGTGGCGATTGGAGCCGGAAGGCCGGTCGCCGTGAACGTAGACCTGTCCGAGTCCGACCAGTCCCACTTCGATCCCGCGGAGCTCGTGGCCGCCGTGACCGCGCGCGGAGAGCGTAGCGCGGCCAGAGGCAACGACGCAGTATTCGAGGGAACGGCGCAGGAGATGGAACGACGACAGGCCGTATGGTGGTATTTATTGTTTGGGGCCGTCCTGTTGCTGGCCGGCGAAACGATGTTCTCGAACCGGTTGTCGCGTCGCGCGGTGAAGCAGCCGCCGGCCGCAATCAACGAAGGAGCTCGAGATGCAGCATGACGCGAGCGCGACCCAGCTAAACGACGTCGTCGACAGCGTGCGTGCGCGGTGGCGCCGCGCGCGACTCCTCCGCGGCGCCGCGATAGCCGTCACAGCATTCGTTGCGACGCTCATCGGATCCGCTGCGATCCTTCTCGCGACCAACTACTCGCCGACGGCCGTCATCACATTGCGCATCGTCGCGATCGTGGTCGCCGTGGCGCTGGTGGTTCGCTTCGTGGTCCGGCCGCTGCGCCGGCGACCCGGCGACCAGCAGGTCGCCCTGTATCTCGAGGAGAACGAGCCTTCTATAGAAGGCGCCGTGGTTTCTGCGGTTGAAGTGTCCAAGGGCGCGCCGGCAGGTCCGCGTTCGATCATCGCGCTCGTGCAGCGCATAGCCGTGGATCGCGCGCGCGCCGTGGACGGCGGTCGTCGCGTGGATGCCGGCAACCTGCGGCGCGCGGCCGCCATGATCGGCGCGGCTGCCATTGTCCTGCTCGTCGCCGTGCTGAGCGCTGACCGTCTGCGCCATGGCATTCGCGCGCTGTTGGTTCCGTGGGAAAGCGCTGAGGCGGTGAATCCGTTCCGCATCGACATCCAGCCGGGTGACGCGACCGTCGCCAAGGGCGCCAGCGTGCTCGTGACGGCGCGCGCGATCGGATTCTCGTCCGACGGCGCGGAACTCTTCATGCGCACGAGCGACACCGCGCAGTGGACGCAGGTCCTGATGACGGCCGACTCGTCGTCGAACTTCACGGCACGCGTGCTCGACATCAGCGTCCCGACCGAATACCTCGTTGAAACCAGTGGCCTGCGGTCGCGCGTGTTCAAGCTGAGCGTGGCCGACCTGCCGTACGCAAAGCGTCTCGATCTGCAGTACCGCTACCCGTCGTACACCGGGCTGCCCGTGCAGAACGTGGACAGCACCGGCGACATCGCTGCGCCAGCCGGCACCATTGTGCGCATTCGCGTCACGCCAACGCTGCCCACGCAGGGCGGACGGATCGTCGTTGATGGCGGAGATACGCTGTCGCTCTCACCGATGTCCGACGGCACACTCATCGCCATGATGCGCGTCGCCAAGCCGGGCTTCTATCGCGTTGAGCTTGCCGGACCGCGCGGCGACTTGCTCACCGCATCGCTCAGCTACGCCGTTGACGTGATTCCCGATCGCGCGCCCACCGTCCAGTTCATCAAGCCCGGGCGCGACCAGAAAGTGCTCGCGGTCGACGAGGTCTACACCGAAGCGCGCGCTCAGGACGACTACGGCGTCGCCAAGCTCGAACTCGTGTACTCGGTGAACGGCTCGCCCGAGAAGTCCGTGCCGCTCTCGCAAGCCACGTCGCGCGTGATTCGTGACATCGCCGCCGGCCATACGTTCATGCTGGAAGAACACCAGCTCCAGCCGGGCGACGTCGTGTCGTACTACGCCAAGGCCACCGACAACGACGCGGTCGCGGGCGCCAAGTCTGCCACGACCGACATCTACTTCATGCAGGTGCGCCCGTACGCGCAGGACTACCGCCAGGAGCAGCAGGCCGGCGGCGGGGGCGGTGGTGGTGGCGGCGGCGGTGAGAATCCGGGCACGCTGTCCAAGCGCCAGCGCGACATCATCGCCGGCACGTTCAAGACCAACCGCGACAGCTCGACGCAGCTCGTCACGGCGTTCACCGAAGACGTTGCGACACTCCGACTCGCGCAGCAGAAGCTCCGCGAGGACGTCATCGAACTGCAGAACAACCTCATGGAACGCGGCGTCACCGAGTCGGACTCGGCGCTTGCCAACATTGCCAAGATCCTGCCACTCGCAGCAGCCGCGATGGACACGGCTGAAGCGTTGCTCGGCAAGAATCGCGTGAAGGACGCGATGCAGCCCGAACAGCGCGCCTTGCAACAGTTGGCGCGCGCCGAGGCCGAGTTCCGCAACGTGCGCGTGAGCATGGGTGGCGAGCAGCAGGGTGGTGGAGGCGGCGGCGGGGGTGGTGGTCAGGAACCGGAGGACCTCGCCGATCTCTTCGAGCTGCGTCAGGACCGCATGCGCAACCAGTACGAGTCGGTGCAACGCGGCGAATCCGACAGCGCCATGGCGCAGAGCCAGCAGATCGACCAGACCGCGGAGCGCCTCAAGCAGTTGGCGGCCCGCGCGCAGCAGGAGAACGAGCGCGTCCGCCGCAAGGCGGACAGTCTCTCACGCGGCGCGGCATCGGGCGCGAGCAACGGTGACGCACAGCGTCAGATGGCACAGGAGGCCGAGCAGGCCGCGCGGCAGTTGGAGCGCCTCGCACGCGAGCGTGAGTCGCAGAGTTTGGCTGAAGCGGCGCGCAAGCTGAACGAAGCGGCGACCGCCATGCGTCAGGCAGCGGCGAACTCCGGCTCACAGGGCGCGGCACAGTCGCAGGCAGCGATGGACAAGCTGCGCGACGCGCGTCGGCTCATGGATCAGGACAAGGACGCGCGTGCCAAGCAGTCGTTCGACGACGCCGTCAACACTGGCCGACGATTGGCGCAGGAGCAGAAGCGCGTGGCCGACGATGTCGCGAAGGCAGCCAATGCGCAGGGCGGAGAGCGCCAGACCCTTGTCGACGATGTTGGTCGCCGCAAGAACGCCATGGCCGACACGGCCAAGGCGCTGGCAAGTCGTCTCGACAATCTGGCGCGCGAATCCCGCAAGGATCAGCCGCAGGCCGCCAAGGAACTTGAAGAAGCCAGCGACACCCTCCGCAACCGTCACATCGAGAACAACCTGCGCGTGACGTCCAACCTCGGGCGCTTCCCGCAGAACAACTGGACGGGCAACGAAGGCGTGATCAGCAACGGCATCGAGCAGCTGAACAAGGCCCTCGAGGAAGCGCGCGCGGCGGCGCAGTCAGGCAGCTCGGCAAACGCCAATGAGCGGCGCAACGCCGAGGCGATGGACAAGGCGCGCGACTTGGTCCGCGGCATGGAGTCGATGGATGAGCGCGCGCGTCAGCAACAGGAACAACGCAACGGCCAGCAGGGCCAACAGGGCCAACAGGGCCAACAGGGCCAACAGGGCCAGCAGGGACAGCAGGGACAGCAGGGACAGCAGGGACAGCAGGGACAGCAGGGACAGCAGGGGCAGCAGGGGCAGCAGGGACAACAGGGACAACAGGGACAACAGGGGCAGCAGCAGGGAGGTCAGCAGCGAGGCCAGGGTGGCCAGCCCGAGAGCCAACAGCAGGGCGGTGGCATGGGCGGCGCGAACATGGCCGGCGGTGGCGGCAACTGGAATCGTGAAATACGCGAGCGCCTGAACGAGGCACGTGAGTTGCGTCGCGACCTCGCCAATCGCGGTGTTGACGTGTCCCAGCTGGATCGTGCCATCAACAACCTGGAGCGCCTTGGCAGCCCGGTCACGCTCAGCGATCCCCGCGCGGAGAAGGAACTCCGCACGCAGGTCGTTGAGGGACTGCGCGCGTTCGAGTTCAAGCTCGGCGAGAAATTCGGCTTGCGCTCCAACGAGCGCGTGCTGGTGGATCGCACGGGAGAAATCCCCGTGGAGTATCGTAAGTACGTCGAGGAGTATTACCGCTCGCTGGGACGCACCAAACCGAAATAACCCGCTGCACTATGGCGACAGAGATCGGGCAACCCGCCGGGCAGCCGCGACCGGCGATGTCGCGCATCGACGTCTTTGGGATCACCAACCAAGGACGGGTGCGCAAGGAAAACGCCGATCACTTCTTCATCGGCAGTTTTCATCGCACGCTGAAGATCCACGCCACATCGTTTCCTGCGGACGACATCGGCCCACAGGAAACTGAATCACGCGGATTCCTCATGCTCGTGGCGGACGGCGTCGGAAGCCTCAGCGCGTCCGCCGAGGGAAGCGCGCATGCCCTGGCCGTGGTCACCAACCATCTGCTGCACGCCAGCGAGATCTGCTCGAACATGGCGCTGTCGGATCGCCAAGCTGCGGTTGCCGAGCTCAAGACTGCAGTGAGCCGCGCACACGAGGCGCTCCTGAACGACGCGGAGCAGGGGAAAGGACGCGCCGCCACAACCCTCACCATGTACGCGGCATTCTGGCCGCTCGGTTTCATCGTCCAGGTGGGTGACAGTCGTTTGTATCGCGTCCGCGGCGACAAGTTCGAGCGCCTCACCAACGACCAGACGATGGCCCAGATGATGCTTGAGGCGGGCGTGATGACGCCCAAGGAGGCGGAGGCTTCGCACCTCAAGCACGTTCTGTGGAGCGCGGTGGGTGCGCAGGAAGCAGTGCCCGAAGTTGTTGTCACTGACCTCGACCAGCGCGATCGCATGCTGCTGTGCTCAGACGGACTCACCAAGCACGTCACAGACGGCGAGATCGAGGACTACCTCAAGCGCGACCTCTCCTCCGAGGCGATGTGCCGCGCCTTGCTGGACTTGGCGCTGGAGCGCGGCGGGACGGACAACGTGACTGTCGTCAGCGGTCGCGTCCGGCCGAGCTGAACGCCGGAACCCTGAACGCCTAGAACAGTCCGACCACTTCGCCGGACGGCAGTTTCGCGATCTTCTCGGCGCTCGGCTCCTTGGACAATCCCGGCATCGTCATGATCTCACCCGCCTTGGCGACGACAAACCCCGCGCCTGCCACCGGCCACACGTCGTTGATCGCAATGCGGAATCCCGTGGGGCGCCCGAGGCGGGTCGGATCGTCGGTCACAGAGTACTGCGTCTTGGCGATGCAGACGGGAGTCTTCCCCAGACCAATCGACTCCAGATACTCGATCCCTCGGTCCGCCGCCGACGAGTAGTCCACGCCGTCGCCGCCGTAGACCTTCTTCACGATCGTCTCGATCTTCGCCTTGATCGGCAGGTCGGTGGAGTACAGCGGCTCGAACTTCGCCGTCTTTTTGTCGAGCGCCGCCAGCACTTCTTTGGCGAGAAGTTCACCGCCGGCGCCGCCCTTCGAGAACACTTCCGTGAGCGCAACCGGCACGCCCTGCTTGGCTACAAAGTCCTGCACCATCTTGAGCTCGGCGTCCGTGTCCGCATGATGGCGGTTGATCGCCACGATCACCGGCACGCCGAACTGCTTCACGTTGTCGATGTGCATCTTGATGTTCGGTAGACCGCGCTCCAGCGCACCCAGATCTTCCTTGGTGAGCGACTTCTTGTCGGCGCCGCCCTGCATCTTCGCCGATCGGACTGTGGCAACCAGTACCGCCGCTTCCGGCTTCAGGCCGCCGAACCGGCACTTGATGTCAAAGAATTTCTCGGCACCCAGATCTGAGCCGAATCCGGCTTCGGTGACCACGACGTCGGCCAAGGCCAGCGCGCTGCGCGTAGCCAGGATCGAATTGCAGCCGTGCGCGATGTTGCCGAACGGGCCGCAGTGCACCAGCGCGGGCCCGCCCTCCAGCGTCTGCACGATGTTCGGGCGGATCGCGTCGGCGAGCAGCAGCGCCATTGCGCCCGCCGCTTTCAACTCACCCGCGCGGACGGGCTTCTTGTTCGCGCCCGCCGTCGCGCCGACGATGATGCGCGCCAAGCGCTCTTCGAGATCCGCGTAGCTCGTGGAAAGCGCCAGCACCGCCATGATCTCACTCGCCGGCACGATGACCCACTTTTCCTCGCGCACGATGCCGTTGCCCACACCGCCCAGCCCGATCACGGTCTGGCGCAGCGCGCGGTCATTCATGTCGATCGTGCGTGGCCACGTGATGCGACGCGGGTCGAGATTGAGCGAGTTGCCTTGCGTCAGGTGATTGTCCATCAGCGCCGAGAGCAGGGAGTGCGCGCTTGTGATCGCGTGGAAGTCGCCGGTGAAGTGCAGGTTGATGTCCTGCATCGGAAGCAGCTGCGCGTAGCCGCCGCCGGCCGCGCCGCCCTTCACGCCAAACACCGGCCCCAAACTCGGCTCCCGCATGCAGAGGATTGCCTTGCTGCCCATGCGCCGCAGCGCCTGCGTGAGACCCACGGTCACGGTGCTCTTGCCTTCGCCTGCGGGCGTGGGGTTCACGGCGGTGACCAGCACCAGCTTGCCCTTTACAGGCCGCTCCGAAATCTCGAGCGGGATCTTGGCCTTGTACTTCCCGTACAGGTCGAGGTCGTCCGCCGTCAGCCCGACTTCAGCGGCAACGTCTGTAATGGGCCGCGGCTTCGCGGCCTGCGCGATTTCGATATCGGTAGGGAAGGACATTGCTCTCGTTTATGTGGGAATTGCGTCAGCTAAGAATACGCGCCCGGTGCGTGTAGACGTTGGCCGTCCTGCCGCGCAACAATCCCAGGAGCGCGATTCCCGCGTCATCCGCGAACTGCACCGCGAGCGCAGTCGGGCGGGAGACAGCGGCGAGGATACCGACGTTGGCCGCAGCCGTCTTCTGCACCAACTCATAACTGGCGCGGCTGGTCACGACGAAGAATCCCTCGGCGGCATCCGTGCCCCCGCGCGCCAGCGCGCCGATCACCTTGTCCAGCGCGTTGTGTCGGCCGACGTCCTCGCGCACCGTGTGCAGCGTGCCGTCGGACGTGGCCCACGCGGCGGCGTGAATCGTGTTCGTTTCGCGATTGAGTGGCTGAAGCGCGCCGAGCGCTTCGCCTGCCCTGTACAGCGCCTCGCGCTTCACCGACAGTGTGGAGCGCACCGGGAGCGGCTCACGAATCGCCTCCTCGATGACTTCCACGCCGCACAGCCCGCACCCGGTGCGCCCAGCCAGCATCCGTCCGCGCTCCGCCAACCGATCGGCCGCGTCCGCAGGAATCTCGACCTGCACCTCGATGCCGCGCGCGTACTTCACGACCGCGTTGCGGGTGATTTCGGCCGGATTGAGTACGATGCCTTCGCTGAGCGAGAAGCCCACCGCGAAATCCTCAAGGTCCGACGGCGTGCACATCATCACCAGGTGCGGCTTGGCGTTGTACACCAGCGCCACCGGCACTTCGGTGGCGATCGCTGCGCTTGCGTCCTCCGCGGACCCTTCGCTCAGCCGTGCGAAATCATGCGCAATCGTTGGCGCCGAGTAGCCGAGTGCCTTCGCCGAGTCACGCGTCACGGACTACGAAGCACGAGGCACGAAGCACAAGGCGCTAGGCACGATCAGTCCCGCCATGCACATACCGCCACCCGAAGCGGCCCTTGATGCACAGGTTGCCGAGCGTGACCGGATTCTCGAGCGGTGACGTGGCCTTCACGATCTCGCCCTCTTGCACATGCAGCGTCAGCGTGCACCCCACGCCGCAGTAGGGGCAGATCGTGTCGACTGCGGACTGTTTCGTCTCGTCCCACGTGCCCGCCTTGCGGCCGTCGTACTCGCGGCTGGCCATGAGGGCGCCTGTAGGACACACCGCAATGCAGTTGCCGCAGTAGACGCACGCGCTCTCCGGCAGGGGCACGGCGAACTCCGTCGAGATGCGCGCGTCGAACCCGCGTCCCGCGACTGCGATGGCAAAGGTGTTCTGATGGTCCGGCCCGCACGCCTCAACGCACTTGTAGCAGAGAATGCACTTGGCGTAATCGCGCACATACAGGTCATTGTCGATCTTGGTCGGTTGTGCGACGGTCGCGGCGAAGCCGGGATTCGGCGGTTCGTGGTGGCCCGGCGTGAGCGCGTCACGCTTACCGGCCTTGGCCGGCGGTGCAGGCGGTCCGAACCGCTCCGGCTTGGCGTCGTACTCGTCCATCCATTCCGCGACTTTCTCCGTCGTCGAGAGATCCACGGACGACGCCAACATTTCGAGCACGAGCTTGCGCGAGACGTCCACGCGCTCGCTGCGCGTCTTCACCACCATGCCCGGCTCCACCTGACGCGAGCACGACGGCACCAGTACGCGCGCGCCCTCCAGCTCTACGACGCAAATGCGGCACACGTTCACCGGGTGCAGCGTCTCCAGAAAGCACAGCGTCGGGATCTCGATGCCGATCGTGGCGCACGCGCCGAGGATCGTCGTGCCTTCGGGCACGCTCACGTTCTTGCCGTCGATGGTGAGTTCAACCTGCGGCTTCTTCGCGTTCTTGCGGTCGATCGCGTAGAGTCGCGGGGCCGCTTCCATCAGTTTCTGGGCGGCGCTCATTGATAGACCTTGAGCCGATGGATGGCTGACTCGACGGCGCTGTACGCCGTTTGGCCGAGCCCACAGATCGACGCGTCCTTCATGGCCATGCCCACTTCGTCCAGCAACGCGATCTCACCCTCCACGCCGCCGATCGTCTTCCTGGCCTCGATGCGGTGCAGCGACTCTTCCTGGCGAACCGTGCCGACGCGGCACGGCACGCAGTGGCCGCACGACTCGTCGCGGAAAAACGCGGCGATGCGGAGGAGCAGGGGCTTTAGTTCGGTCTTGTCGTCAACGACCATGAAAACGCCCGAGCCCAGCGTGGCTTTGGCCGCGCGCGTGCCCTCGAACGTCAGCACCATGTCCAGTTCGTCGGGTCGGATAAACACACCGGCCGCGCCGCCGAGCAGCACCGTTTGAATCTTGCGGCCCTTGGAGACGCCGCCAGCCATCTCCAACAGTTGCTTCGCCGTCAATCCGAATGCTGCTTCGTACAATCCCGGCTTCTCGACCGACCCGCTGACGCAGAACAGGCGCGTGCCCGTGGACTGCTCTGTGCCGATCTTGGCGAACTCCGCACCGCCCATCGTAAGGATGTGGGGCACGTTCATCAGGGTCTCGACGTTGTTCACGACCGTCGGCTTTCCGAAGAGCCCGGCCTGCACGGGGAAGGGCGGCTTGTTGCGCGGCTCGCCGCGCAGGCCTTCGATCGAGTTGAAGAGCGCGGTCTCTTCGCCGCAGATGTAGGCGCCCGCGCCGCGGCGGATCTCGATGTCGAACTTCACGCCCTTGCCCATCACGTTATCGCCGAGCAGGCCCGCCCTGCGCGCTTCCGCGATCGCGTTGCGCACACGCTCGTTGGCGAGCGGGTACTCGCCGCGCACGTAGAGGTAGCCGAGCTCGCAGCCGGTGGCGAACCCCGCGATCGTCATCGACTCCACGAGCGCGAACGGATCCTCTTCCATAAGGACGCGATCCTTGAACGTGCCCGGTTCGGACTCGTCCGCGTTGCACACGAGGTAGTGCGGCTTGGCGGGCTGCTTTGCGACCGCGTCCCATTTGCGCCCGGTCGGGAACGCGGCCCCGCCGCGGCCCAGCAGCTTCGATGCCGTCACTTCTGCTATCACCCACTCGGCGCCCTTGTCGAGGGCTTTTTTCAGCGCGTCGTATCCGCCGGACTCTCGGTAGGCGTCGAGGCTCGTCGCGTCGACGACGCCGATTCGCTTGGTGAGGACCCGCGCCGGAGACGACGACAAATCGGCACCGGAGGTGCCGCCGAGCACACGATCGGCGGCGGAGCCGCCGCCGAGAACGGCGCCAGCGACGCGGGCCAACTCGTTCGCCGTCGCGTTGCCGATCAGAGACTCGTAGGGTTCTGGGCCGGCGACCTGCAAAAGCGCGGCAGGCCCGCGATCGCACAATCCGAGGCATGGCGACCGCAGCCACGTGAATTCGCCGACTTCCACGTGACTGCCTTCCGGCGCGTGGTACGCGGGTCCAACGGCCTTCTCGAAATCCGCGATGAGTTTGTCCGCGCCGGCGCATTTACAGGCGATGTCGTCGCACACGTGCAGCACGCGTCTGGGCCGCGGCGTCGTCGAGAACAGCGCGTAGAAAGTTGCGACGCCCCATGCGTCGGCCGGCGGCACGGACAGCCGGATGCAGACATAGTTCAGCGCGCCTTCGCTTAGCCAACCTACGCGCGACTGCGCCGCTTGCAGGGCGGGGAGCAACAAATGTCGCTTGGCCCGGGCCTCATGACCGCCGCGTGACGTGTGCGTGTCGTACACCGGGTCGCGCTCACCGCCGTCCCAGCCGGAGGTGGGCGCACCGAGAAGCGCATCGATGGCTGCGCGCTCGTCGTCGCTTGGTTCGGCGTCTGATATCCGAAGGTCCATTGGCGGGAAAACTACGTTCTCGGCGGAGCCGCTGCGCGGCTCCGATTCACGTTCTCGGCGGCACGCTTCGCGTGCCGATTTGTGGTGGTCTATTACTCGATTGACTGCGATCGGGCGGCGCAGCCGCCCGCCGAGCACGTGAGGCCGGCGAAGCCGGCCGAGATCCGGCGGCCATAGGCCGCCGGCCGAGAACAATTAGTGACCTACCTTGAGCACCGCAGTCGTTGATCGCATTTGAGCGTGCCGGGCGAATGCTTTCTCGACCTTCACCGCACAGGCCTTGAACTCCGCCGTGCCCGACTTGGGATCAAACTCGTCGATCGTCAACACATTGGTCGCGACTTGATCCGGGAAGTGCAGCGTCATGAACACGAGACCCGGCTTGAGCGAGTCATCGATGCGCGCCGGCGCCACGACGCTGCCGCGGCGCGACGTCACCCGCAGCGGCTCGCCGTCGAATACGCCCATCTGTGTCGCGTCCTCCGGCGAGATGTCCACGGACTCGCCGCGGTGGAGCGGGGAGTTGTAGCCGCTCGTCTGCACGCCCGTGTTGTAGCTCTCGAGCCGACGGCCCGTCGTGAGCACAAACGGATACTCGGCGTCGGGACGTTCCACTGGCGGATCGTGCTCAACGACACTGAACGGCGCCGGCGTTCCGCCGACCGGATTCTCCCACAGGCGGCCGTGCAGGAACTGCGACCCCGGCGCGTTCACATCCGGACAGGGCCATTGCAAGCCGTCCTCTTTCTCGAGGCGCGCGTAGGACATGCCGCCGAACATGTGCGGTGCCACGCGACGCACGTCGTCCCACACCGCTTCCGCGGACGGATTACCGAAGTCGTGGCCCATGCGCTTCGCGATCTCGTTGATGATCCAGATGTCGTCGCGCGCGTCACCGGGCGCGTCGACCGCCTTGCGGCACCGCTGCACGCGGCGCTCGCTGTTGGTCACCGTGCCTTCGGCTTCGCACCAGCTGGAAGAAGCGGGGAACACAACGCTCGCGAACTCGGCGGTCTTCGTCAGGAAGATGTCCTGCACCACGAGGTGATCCAGGTCGGTCAGCAGTTTCTCGATGCGATGCATGTCCGCGTCCGACTGCGCCGGGTTTTCGCCGATGACATAGAGCGACGTGAGTGTGCCTTCGCCCATCGCGTGAAACATCTGCGTCAGGTTGAGGCCGGGCGTCGGCTGGATCTTCGTGCCCCACGCCTCCTCAAATGCCTCGCGAATTGCCGGGACCGTGTTGTCCTGAAAGCCGGTGAGGCGATTCGGAATGGCGCCCATGTCGCCGCCGCCCTGCACGTTGTTCTGCCCGCGCAGCGGATTGCAGCCGCAGCCGTAGCGGCCGACCTTGCCGGTGAGCAGCGACAGATTGATCAACGAGAGGACGTTGTCCACCGCGTTGTGGTGCTCGGTGATGCCGAGCGTCCAACAAATCATTGCGCGCGGTGCGTTGGCATAGGCGAGCGCTGACTCCTCGATCACCTTGCCGGGGACGCCCGTCTCCTGCTCGGCGAACTCCAGCGTGTACTTCTCAACGCATGTCTTGTACGCGTCAAAGCCGCTGGTGGCCCGACCGATGAATTCCTTGTGTGCCAGGCCGGCGTGGATGATCACGCGGGCCATGGCGTTGGCGAGCGCGATGTCGCTGCCGACCTTGAGGCCCAGCCACACATCGGCCCACTGCGCGGTCTCGGTGCGGCGCGGGTCCATCACATGGAGCTTGGCGCCGTTGCGCACGCCCTTGAGGACGTGATGGAAGAAGATGGGATGAGCGGCGCGCGCGTTCGAGCCCCAGAGGAAGATCAGGTCGGTGTTCTCCGCCTCCTCGTATGAGCTCGTGCCGCCACCCGCACCAAAGACCGTCGCCAGACCGACGACGCTAGGGGCGTGTCACGTCCGGTTGCAGCTATCGATGTTGTTGTTGCGGAACGCCACCCGGGCCAGTTTCGCCGCCAGATAGTTCACCTCGTTCGTCGCCTTCGAACAACTGAAGATGCCGAGCGAGTTGTCACCCTTGGTCATGTTGCGGCGGAACCCCGCGACGGCCGCGTCGAGTGCTTCGTCCCACGTGGCTTTGCGGAGCGCGCCGTTTTCCCGGACCATCGGGTGCATCAGGCGTGGATACGACCCAGGAGCGGTTTTCTTCTTGGGCATGGGTGAGGATACAGCAGTGCTCGGCCGATGAGAAGCCACGACAAATCGGCCCGCGGAGCGGGCCGCCGAGCACAGCGAAGCATCGGCGTGCGAAGCACGCCGCCGAGAACCGTTTCTAGCGCTTCTTCTTTTTGGCTTTCTTCTTCGCCTTTTTCGCCTTTTTCGCGGCCTTCTTGGCGGCCTTTTTCGCTTTCTTCTTTTCCTTCTTCTTCAGCTTTTTCGGCTTCGCTTTCTTTTTCGCAACCGCCTTCTTCTTTTTGCCGACGTTTGACGCTGCCTTCGACGCCGCCTTGGCGGACACCACATGCACGGCGAACATCACGCCCTGCGGATCTGCGCCCGTGATGATCCACGAACCGTCGGGAACTTCCATCGGCCCGTTCAGGACCTTGCCGCCGCCACGCTTGATCGCCGCCTCGGCGGCCTTGATGTCGCGCACGTTGACATAAGGCAGCCAGTTCGGGGGCATGTCGCCCCACTCCTTGTTCGTGTTGAACATTCCGGCGTACTGCTTGCTGCCGTGACCGACAAGGGCGTACATGTTCCCACCGCCCATGTCCATCTCCTCAAGCTTCTGCCAGCCGAACAGGGCACCGTAGAAGCTGAGCGCGGCCTTCCAGTCCGACGTCGACAGTTCGTGCCACGACATGCGGCCCAGCTTGGCCGTGCCGTCGAAGCCGTCGCTGTGATTCTCGGACTGGAGCGTCGCAAAGACAGCGCCCTGTGGATCCTTGATTACGGCAAGCGTGCCGACGGTGGGAACCGTTTCGGGGCCAAACACGATCGTGGCGCCGAGGCCCTTGGCCTTGGCCAGCGTGTCGGCGGAGTTCGTGACTTCGATATAGGACAGCCAGTGTGGCGGCGCGCCCATTGCCTTCATTTCCGGCGTCAGGGGCATCAAGCCGGCGAACGGCTCGCCGTTGGCGGTCCACATCTCATAAGGATTGTCGGCGCTCGCATGGTCCCACTTCTGGACACCCCAGCCCGTTACCGGCGGATAGAACCGCTTGGCTGCCGCCATGTCGGTCGCATAGAGTTCATACCAGGTGAATCGGCCATGCATATGACTGGTGGTTTGATGTTGAAGCTGTTGCTCGCGGACAGGGAAGATGGCGTTACCGATGCCACTGGGCTACACTAACGCCATCCCCCGCCGCCTTGAGCAAATATGCGCGCTCTCGGAATTGTTCTCGCTGTGACATTGGTCGCTTGCAGTCGGGCGCCGCGTACGGGCGTCGGCGACCGGCAGGTGATCCGCGCGCCCGAACTTGCGTTGATCAAGCCAGCATCCGTCAACGCGTATGACCTCGTTGCGAAGCTGCGTCCGGAGTTCCTGCGAGCGCGCGGGCCGGTCAGCGCATCACGCGGGCGCGCCACTGAGCTCCCCTCCGCCACGGTCTTTGTCGACGGCGTGGAGTCTGGCCCGGCGCCAGAGGCCTTGCCGCGCATCCCAGCGGGGGAAGTCGTGGAGATTCGACTGCACCGTGCCGCCGATGCGACCACGAAGTACGGTACACGCCACGGCGGCGGCGTCATCGAAGTGACCACCGTCCGCTCGGTGCGGCCCTGAGCGGGGGTCCGGTGCGGCTTGGCGCTGTCGCTGCCTCGCACCGTGAGTGAGTGACGTTGACATTACGGGACGAGGGCCTAACATCGCCCGAGCCGGAAGTTGTGACGAAAGTGCGTCCGACCCGGTTTACTTCTTGTTTACCCCATGCAATTCTCAACAATTGGAGGCGGCGTGCGCATTCCCCGAGTCTTCGTTCAGGCGCTCGTGTTACTCACCCTCATCGCTACGGGCGCATCAGCCCAACGGCGCATCACGGGTCGAGTCACCGATAAAGCATCCGGCAATCCGCTCGCCGGTGCCACTATCAACGTCGTTGGTTCCCTGGTCGGAACAACGGCGACTGAGGACGGCAGGTTTACCCTGAACGTTCCGTCTGCGGCGATCCAACTTTCTGTGCGCCAGATCGGATACAAGCGCGTCGTCGTGAGCGTCCCCGAGTCGCAGACTGAAGTGAATGCGTCTCTGGACAAGGACATCATGAAGCTCGAGGAAGTCGTGGTGACAGGTACCGCGACGACCATGGACCGCCGAAACGCCGCCACCGCGACACAGTCGCTCAGCGCCGAAGAGGTGGCCCGTGTTCCGGCAGTGGACCTTACCAATGCGCTGCAGGGAAAGGTGATCGGAGCCCGCATCAACATGAACAGCGGTGCGCCCGGCGGTGGTGGTCAGATTCAGATCCGCGGCGTCACCTCGCTCAACGGCAGCGGTGAGCCGCTCTTCGTGGTCGACGGCGTCCTCATCAGCAACGCCTCGATTCCAAGTGGCGCGAACTCCATCACGCGCGCGGGCGGCGGCATCTCGGGCACGCAGGACAACATGGTCAACCGCCTGGCGGACGTGAATCCGGCCGACATCGAGTCGATAGAAATCCTCAAGAGCGCGGCCGCCTCGTCGATGTACGGATCGAGGGCGTCGAACGGCGTTGTGATCATCACCACCAAGCGGGGACGCGCCGGCGCACCGCGCTTCACGCTCTCCCAGCGAGTGGGCGCCTACTCGTCGCTGAAACTCCTGGATTCGCGCAGGTTCAAGGACACCGTCACGTTGTTGGAGGCCGCCGGCTGCACCGCCGGTACGGCCTGCGCCGGCAACCCGGGTGCATCGTACATCCGCAGCAACATCACGGGCAATAACATCCCGCACTTCGACTTGCAGGGCGATCTGTACAGCGGTGGCGCGCCGACGTTCGAAACGACGGCCACGGTGAGCGGCGGGACCGAGAACGGCGGGACGCGCTACTTCGCGTCTGGTACGAACAGATACGACGACGGGACGCTCCTGAACACCGGATCGCGACTGCAGTCTATGCGGACATCGATCGACCAGCTGTTCGGCAACAAGTGGTCGGTCAACATGGGCGCTTCCGTCACACGTACATACGCGGCTCGCGGTCTGTCGAACAACGACAACACCAACACCAGCCCATTCTATGTGTTGGCCTACACGCCGGCTGTTCTCAACCTGAATCAGCGCCAGGCGAGCGGCGCCTTCGTCCAGAACCCCTTCGCCGGTGGCGGTTCGTCGTCATCGAACCCGTTCGAGACGCACACGTACATCCTGAACGATGAAAACGTGTACCGCGAAATGGCCAACGCGAGCGTAAGCTATGACGCGTGGAACTCCGCGCAGCACCGCATCCAGCTGCGCGGGATCATGGGTGTGGACCGTTTCACCCAGGCAGACGAAGTGTATTCGCCAAACTTCCTCCAGTACGAGCCGAAGGACGCGCTCCTCGGCGTTTCCGCTCAGAGCAGCTCGCTGAGCCGACAGTGGAACGGCTCGCTGAACGGCGTCTGGAGCTACACGCCGACGAACAACTGGTTCAAAGCGACTTCCAGCGCCGGCATGGGCGTCGAGCACCGGTATCTGAATATCCTGCGGATTCGGGGCGATGGACTGCTCCCGGGCGTCCGCACCGCGGCCCAGGGCACCAACGCGCTCCAGAACACCATCACGCAGGTCGAGGACCAGTTCTTCTTCGCGCAGGAGGAGTTCTTGTTCCTGCAGGAGCGCGCGAGCGCGACCTTTGGCATGCGCGCCGAGCGCAGCAGCAACAACGGCGATCGTGCGCAGTACTTCACGTACCCGAAGGCGGCGGCGGCGTATCGCTTCGAGGAACCGCTGCCGATGGTCAACAGCGTCAAGCTGCGCGCGTCGATCGGCAAGACGGGCAACCAGCCTGACTACGGTCGTCGTGACTTGACGCTGGGTAATGGCGGCCTGATCGACGGTCGCTCCAGCCTGGCAGCGCCCTCGGTGCTCGGCAACCCGAACCTCGAGCCGGAGAAGCTGACCGAGCTCGAGTTCGGCATGGACGCGGCGTTCTGGGACAGCCGTATCGGGTTCGAAGGCACACGCTTCACCCGCACGATCACCGACATGTTCCTCTTCGTGCCGTTGCCGCCGACGTCGGGCACGGGTTCGAAGATCGACAATGCCGGTACGATGGAAACCAAGGGATGGGAGCTGGGCCTGACAGCATCGCCGATTCGGCGACGCGACGTGGATTGGACGTCGCGCGCAACCTTCTTCACGTTCGACGGTCGCATCACCGAGCTCCCCGTCCCTGCGTTCCTCACAAGCTCGGGATTCGGCTCGGCGTTTGGCAGGGCCCGCGCGTACTGCCCGGGGCTGACCGCGGCCGGAGCGCCAACGCTGGCGACGGGGGGCAAGTGCGGTGCGCCCGGAATCGAACCGGGTTCAATCACCGCGATCTGGGGCAACCGGACCCGCTGTGACGCGATTGACGTGATCGAGAAGGGCTGCACGTTGGACGCGGCGGCCGTCGATACGATTATTGGCGACGCCACGCCGGACTTCGAGATGACGTTCTCGAACGATGTGAGGTACAAGAACTTCAACCTGTCAGTCCTGGTGGAAATGAGACAGGGTGGCGATGTGTCGAACATGACGCAGACGCTGTTTGACGAAGGCTACAACTCGTGGGACTACGACAAGGCGTCGCCGTATCCGACGTTCAATCCGAGCGGCGCGGCGACGCCGAGTCTGGGCCAGTACCGCTACGACAGATGGAACGGCGGTCGTCAGGCCAGCTCGTACATCCAGGATGGCTCGTTCGTGAAACTGCGCGAAGTGAGCCTCACCTATCAGGTGCCGACGACGGTCGTGCGGAAGTACATCGCCCGGGCGTCCGACGTGAAGCTCACGCTGAGCGGCAGGAACTTGAAAATGTGGTCCGATTACTGGGGTGTGGATCCGGAGGTGAACAACTTCGGAAACGCCAACGTGGCGCGGCAGGTGGACTTGGCGCCGTTCCCGACGACGAAGAGCTTCTTCTTCAGCGTCACGATGGGCTTCTGATGCGCTCCCGCAAATACCCCCAGACTACGACCAAGAGGATCTTCTCAATGCGTATTCATTCACTGGCGGCCGCAGCGGGACTGCTGATCGCAGTGTCGTCCTGCACGGAGCCTATTGTTCCCAATTACAACACGCCGACCGTGGCCGCCGCTGGCGCGGATCCGTCGTCACTGCAGTTGCTGGCGACAGGAATTCTGTCCCAACTCCGTGGCAGCACCCAGGGAACCGGCATGGCGCTCAGCCTCGGCATTTTCGGACGCGAGGCGTTCAACTACACGCCGACCGACGGACGCAACACCACTCACTACCTCGCGGCGCCGGGTGGCATAATCGATTATTCAGGCTTCGCGGTCGGCAACTTCGGCGGTACGTACAACAACAAGCGCAACATCTACAACTTCCTGGCGGTCGTTCTGCCCGCGCCGCTGACCGCAGCGCAGAAGGATGCCGCCAACGGCTTCGCAAAGACGATAGAAGCCTTGGAGCAACTGACCGTCGTTGTCACGCGCGACACCATCGGCTCCGTCGTCGAAGTGATGGCCGATCCCGCGGTTCTGGCGCCGTTCGTTTCTCTGGACTCGGCGTACAAGTGGATCTCGGCGCGACTGGCCGAGGCGGACGCGCATCTCGTGGCGGCTGGTACGACGGAGTTCCCGTTTGTGCTCACGTCGGGATTCGTCGGTTACAACACGCCAGCGACATTCCGTCAGATCAACCGTGGTATCGCGGCGCGCGTTTTGGCGTACCGTGCCAGCATCGTGCAAAACCGCACGGGTACCGGCGTCACATGCGGCGCCAGCGCTGCGGCATGCTACGGACAGGCGCTCACGGCGCTGGCCAGCTCCTTCATCAGCACGGCCAGTGCGGCTGCGCTGCCAAACGGCCCGTCCCACACATACAGCACCTCCACGGGCGACGCCGCGAATGGCCTGTTCTTCAACCCCACGAGCGACATCATGGCGCATCCGTCCATTGTGACGGACGCTCCGCTCAAGGTCGGTGGAGCGCGTGACAACCGCCTGATCGCGAAGGTCGATAGTGCGACGGCCATTCACCAAGCGTCTCCAAACGCCGCGTCCGGGATTCCGAGCACGGTGCGCTTCAAGATGTACGCGGACCGCAACGCCAGCATCAAGATCATCAACAACGAAGAGCTGATCCTGCTGCGCGCCGAAGCGCGGTGGTTCAGCGGCGTTGCGGGAGACAAGGCTCTCGCGATCGCCGATATCGACTTCATCCGTGTGAACTCAGGTGGTTTGGCGAACTCCGCGTTGACGATCGCCAGCTCGGACGCCGCATTCGTGACCGAGTTGCTTTTGCAGCGGCGCTATTCGCTGCTGCTCATGGGATTCCGTTGGACGGACGTTCGTCGCTTCAACCTCCTGAACACGCTGCCGCTCGATATTCCGGCGCACACGCGTGCCAAGGTCATGCCGATTCCGCAGGGCGAGTGCCTGATCCGGATCAATCAGCTGACCCCGGCGTTGCGCGGACCAGGCTGTCCATAGGATCAAGTCACGGTAGTACAAAAGCCCCGCGGCAGTCGCCACGGGGCTTTTGCTTTTGCTGTCATTCCGAGCGCAGCGAGGAATCTGCAGGTGACGTCATTCCGAGCGTAGCGAGGAATCTGCAGTGATTTCGATGGCTGCAGATTCCTCGCTACGCTCGGAATGACATCGACTAATCCCTGAGCGCGACCATCGGACTGACCCCCACCGCGCGCATCGCCGGGATCAGACACGCCAGCATGCCCGCCACGGCCAACACGCCAATGACGCCGCCGAACACTACGGGGTCGCGTGGCTGCACGTCGAACAGCACCAGGCTCAACAGTCTGGACACGCCCGCCGCGAGGCCGAGTCCGACGAACAGGCCGACGCCGATCTGGATCAGGCCCTGCCGGAAGATCAGCTTCACGACGTCACCGCCGTTGGCGCCCAGCGCCATGCGGATACCCACCTCGCGCGTGCGGCGGCTGACCGAGAATGCCATCACCGCGTACAGACCGATGCCGGCCAGGAACAGCGCGATGAAGCCGAAGATCATGAACATCGTGCCGAACACGCGGACAAACCACGACGGTCTCGCCAGCGCTTCCTCCATCGAGTACACCCAGTAGATCGGCAGGTCCGGATTCAGTGACGCGATGGCGGCGCGTACCTGCGGCGTGATTGCCATCGGCGTCGACGTCATCTTCACCGTCATGCTCGCGAAATTCTGGTAGTTCTGCGAGAACGGCAGGAAGGCCACTGGCTGCCACGGTTCTTCTGTATCGCCGGAGTACACGTCGCCGGTGACGCCAACAATTGTACGCCAGACCAGTGAGTCGGCCCCGCCCGGGAACCGGAACCGCCGGCCAATGACGTCCTGACCCTTGAAGTGCGTCTCAGCAAACTTCTGGTTCACGATCGCGACCGGCAGTCCCTCCAAACGGTCACCCGAACTGAACTCGCGGCCTTGCCGCACCTTCATTCCATAGGTGGCAAAGAAGCTCGGGGTAACGCTCAGGGTCCGCATGTTCGGGATGTCCTGACGGCGTTCGTACGTCTTGCCCTCAGGAATGACCCCGCGGCCGTTCATGTTCACGCCCGGAATGCCGGACGCGATTGACGCACCGCGCGCGCCGGGAATGGCCGCCAGCTTCTGCTCCAGCTGCTCGAAAAACAGTTTCTGGGCCGTGGTATCCGTGTACGTGGCCGGAAACCCGATGCGCGCCGTGAACATCTCCTTCGTATCAAACCCCGGATCGAGGTCGCGCAGCTTCGTCACACTCTTCGTCATCAAGCCGGCGGCAACCAACAGGCCGCACGACAGGGCGATCTCGAACACGACCAGTGCGCGGCTCATCTTGCCGATGTGCAGGCTCGACGCACCGCGGGATTCGTCCTTGAGGATCTCGTTGATGTCCGCGCGGGCGGATTGCCATGCGGGAAGCAGGCCGGCCAACAAGCTGGTCAGCACCGTCACGCCGACGATGAACAACAGCACCGGAGGGTGCAGCCGGATGTCGATGAAGAATGGGGGCTGCGTGTTCGCGATGGCCCGATTGAACGCAGCGGTTCCGAAATACGCGATCCCGGTCCCGATCAACGCGCCGGCCGTGGCCAACACGACCGCTTCGGCCATGAACTGTCGGACGACGTCAAATCGGGCGGCGCCCAGCGCCGTGCGGATGCCGACCTCTTTCGTTCGGTGTGCGGCACGGTCGAGCAGCAGGTTCGCGACATTGGCGCAGGCGATCAGCAGAACGAAGCCCACGGCGCCGAGCATCGTGTACAGCAGCGCCTTGGGCTCGGGTCCGATGAACGCTTCCGTATAGGGCAGGGCCTCTGCGCGCAGGTTCTCGTTCGTCGCTTTGTGTTCCGCCTCGATGCGTTTGGCGATGACGTTGAGGTCGGCGCGCGCGGCGGTCAGGGTCACACCGTCCTTGAGTCGCCCAACGACCTCCAGCTGCGGGCTCACGTCGCGCTTCGTCGCCATCACATCCGTCTGATACGCGACCCAGACTTTGGTTTCCTGCGGATATACGTAACCCTGCGGCATCACGCCCACCACGGTGTGCGGCTGCCCGTTCACGCGAATGGACCTGCCAATCACCTGCGGGTCTCCGCCGAACCGGTCCTGCCAGACCTGATACCCGATCATCGCGCTGCGAGGAGTATTTGGGCTCGTCTCCTCAGTCGTGAAGTTGCGTCCGAGAATTGGCGCGACGCGGGTGATCTCGAGCGCGCCCTTCGTCACCCAACACCCGTCGTACCGTTCGGCCTTGTCGGTGCCCGTGATGTTGATCGTACCGCACGTGTGTGCCGCGATCGCCTGGTAGGTCTTCTGCTCCGCGGACCACTGCACAAAATCGTGCAGCGTCACGCCTTGGCGGTTGCGACCTTCCGGCTGCGTGGTGTTGGTGCGGAACAGAGCCACGATCTGGTCAGGCTGGTCGAACGGAAGGCCCTTCATCATCGCGCCATAGATGATCGACCACATGGTGGCCGTGAGACCGATGCCGAAGGCCAAGGCCAGTGTGGCGACGAACATCAGCCCCGGTGCCTTGAGCAGGGAGCGGACGCCGTAGCGCAGGTCGCGGAAGAAGTTCATGTGCGACCTACGACACGCCCGGAAGTGCGGTTTCATCTGTCGTCCTGGGCGTAGCGGATATCAAGGCCGCCCCAGGCCCAAGTCTGTCTGATCCCGTTGTAGCTGACGCGAGCCGTGGCGCCGAGGTTGTCCAAGATTTTTCCGGCATATGAGAACGTCACGCCGTCAAAGGCGGCGTTGTCGTTGACATCGAAACCGTCA